>JBIOJB010000043.1:0-24618 GCA_044450465.1 Candidatus Dormibacterales bacterium
GAACCATTCCGGGTTCCCTCTCATAACCTAGGCCGTTCGACTCTCAGCTGCTGGTCTGTTCGCCAGTGGCCCTCCGATCGGCGGCGGCCCACGATCGAACCTATGAGCGTCGTCAACCGGCACCGAACTGGCAGGCCGCTGAGCGACGAGGTTCGGTTTGTCGACGGTGAAATTGCGACCTGTCTCCGCGGGCAAGACGTGCTGCACACTCCGCTGCTCAACAAGGGCACGGCGTTCACGGCAGGCGAGCGAGCGGCCCTCGGCCTCACGGGACTCCTTCCGCCGGCCCTCAAGACCCTCGAGCAGCAGGCCGAACGCGCCTACGGCCAGTACATCGAACAGCCCGACGATCTTCATCGCAACGTCTATCTGACCGCCCTGCACGACCGAAACGAGGTGCTCTTCTACCACCTCGTGACCACGCACCTGCCCGAAATGCTGCCCATCGTCTACACGCCGACCGTCGCCACGGCGATCGAGCAATACAGCCACGAGTACCGTCGCCCGCGGGGCGTCTTCCTGTCGATCGATCACCCCGGGCAGGTCGAGGAATCCCTGCTGAGCCTTGGCGCCGGCCCCGACGAGATCGACCTGATCGTGGCCACCGACGGCGAGCGAATTCTCGGGATCGGCGACTGGGGCGTCGGTGGAATCGACATCGCGATCGGCAAGCTGGCCGTGTACACCGCCGCCGCCGGCATCCACCCCGCCCGCGTGATGCCGGTCATGCTCGACGTCGGCACGGACCGCCGGAGCCTGCTCGACGACGAGCAGTACCTCGGCAACCGGCACCCGCGCGTTCGCGGCGCGGCCTACGACGAGTTCATCGACCTTTACGTGCGCACCGCAGCCCGGCTGTTCCCCAACGCGTTGCTGCATTGGGAAGACTTCGGCGCCGACAATGCGCGCCGGCTACTCGAACGCTACCGGCCCTCCTACCGGACCTTCAACGACGATGTCCAGGGGACTGGCGCCGTCACCCTCGCCGCGATCTACTCGGCTTTGAGGATCACCGGCGCGCGCATGCGCGACCAGCGTGTGGTGCTCTTCGGCTGCGGCAGCGCCGGAATCGGAATCGCGGATCAACTGCGGTCGGCGATGGTGGCGGACGGACTTGGCCGGCTGGAAGCGACGCGCCGGTTCTGGGGCCTGGGTCGCCACGGCCTGATGACCGAGGACATGATTGGAAGGCTTCGAGACTTCCAGGTTCCGTACTCCCGGCCGGCCGACGAAGTGCAGGACTGGACGCGCGAGGGCGAGTGCATCGGGTTGCTGGAGGTGGTCCGGCGAGTCAGGCCGACCATCCTGATCGGCGTCTCCACGATCCCGGGCGCCTTCACCGAGGAGATAGTCCGTGAGATGGCGCTCCATGTGGACCGGCCGATCATCCTTCCGCTCACCAACCCGACCTCGCTCAGCGAGGCCATCCCTGAGGACCTTTTGAAGTGGACCGACGGCAAGGCCCTGGTGGGGGCCGGCAGCCCGTTCGCGCCGGTCTCGATCGGCGCAATCACCCATACGATCGGGCAGGCCAACAACGCCCTGGTGTTCCCTGGCATCGGTCTCGGCACCATCGTGGCCCACGCCGATCACGTCAGCGACGGTATGCTCGCGGCCGCCGCCGAAGCGGTTGCGCGTCTCGCGGACGTGAGCGCTCCCGGGGCAGGCCTGCTGCCCGGCGTGGAGCGCCTGCGAGAGGTTTCGCTGGCCGTGGCCACAGCCGTAGCGGCACGCGCGGCCGAAGAAGGGCTGTCCCGCGCTCCGGTCGGCCAGCTCGAGCAGCGGGTGCGCGCGGCCATGTGGAACCCGGTCTACTCTCCGATCGTCGCCATGGACGGCCGACCTTCGTAGGTTCCGAGCCCCAGTCCGCCGAACCGGCCCCCACCTAATCTTCCGAAGTCCGAAAGCCCCCTTCAGCGCGGGTCTTTCGGGCATAGAACGGGTGGCCTGGCGCTGCCAGTGTTGAGCATGGGGAACCCCGACATGAACCCACTGATCACCATCGACGGCAACGAAGCGGCTGCCCGCGTGGCTCATCGCCTCAGCGAAGTCATCGCGATCTACCCGATCACCCCCTCGACGGCGATGGGAGAGCTGTCTGACGCCTGGTCCGCCGCGGGTCAGCCGAACCTCTGGGGCACGGTTCCCCAGGTGATGGAGATGCAGAGTGAGGCCGGAGCCGCTGGAGCACTTCACGGCGCGTTGATGGCCGGAGCCCTGTGCACGACGTTCACCGCCTCGCAGGGATTGCTCCTGATGCTCCCCAACATGTTCAAGATCGCGGGCGAGCTCACCTCCACCGTTTTCCATGTGGCGGCGCGGACCGTGGCGACTCACGCCCTCTCGATCTTCGGCGACCACAGCGACGTGATGGCCGTTCGCTCGTCCGGTTTCGCGATGCTCGCCTCGTCGTCGGTGCAAGAGGCGCAGGACTTTGCTCTCATCGCACACCGGGCCACGCTCGAGTCGCGAATCCCATTTCTGCACTTCTTCGACGGGTTCCGCACCTCACACGAGGTCAACAAGATCGTGACCCTCACCGATGGCGATCTCCACGTCATGGTGCCCGACGAGCTCGTCACTGCCCACCGCATGCGCGCGCTCTCACCTGACCATCCCGTGCTGCACGGCTCGGCCCAGAACCCTGACGTCTACTTCCAGTCGCGCGAGGCGGCCAACCAATACCACGCCGCGGTCCCAAGGATCGTCAGCGCCGCCATGGAGTGTTTCGGCGAGCTCACGGGCCGCCGCTACAGGATCTTCGACTACGTAGGCCACCCTGACGCGGACCGGGTCGTCATTCTCATGGGGTCGGCCGCCGGCGCCGCACAGGAGGCCGTCGAAGCCCTGCTGGCTCGCGGCGAGAAAGTTGGGCTCCTCAACGTCCACCTGTTCCGGCCGTTCGATGCCGCCGCTTTTGCCGCGGCGCTGCCGCCGACGGCGCGCCGAATCGCGGTGCTCGACCGCACCAAGGAGCCGGGTGCCACCGGCGAACCGCTATTTCAAGACGTCGTCGTCGCACTCGCGTCCCGGCCGGAGCCGCCGCTCGTGATAGGCGGCCGGTACGGGTTGGCGTCCAAGGAGTTCACGCCCGCAATGGCCTCCACGGTGTTCGCCGAGCTGTCGAGCGAGCGGCCGCGACGCGAATTCACGGTGGGAATCGTCGACGACGTCACCCATCTCAGCCTGGACGTGGACCCGACGTTCTCAACGGAGCCCGCCGACGTCACGACGGCAATCTTCTTCGGGCTGGGTTCAGACGGCACGGTGGGCGCGACTCGCAACACCGTCAAGATCATCGGCGAGCACACCGACCTCTTCGCGCAGGGATATTTCGTGCTCGACTCGAAGAAGTCGGGTTCGGTTACGGCGTCGCACCTGCGCTTTGGCCCGCGGCCGATCCTCTCGACGTACCTCGTGCAGCGGGCTGGTCTCATCGCCTGCCATCAGTTCGGCTTCCTCGAGAAGATGGACGTGCTCGGCCGGGCGGCCGACGGCGGGATCTTCCTGCTGAACAGCCCCTACGGACCAGGCGAGGTCTGGAACCGCATCCCTGTCGAGGCGCAGCGCCAGATCCTTGGCAAGCACCTTCGGTTCTACGTCGTCGACGCCAGCCGGGTCGCTCGTGATGCGGGCCTGCCCGGACGGATCAACACTGTGCTCCAGGCCTGCTACTTCGCTCTTGCCGGCGTGCTGCCGCAGGAACAGGCCATCGCGGCCATCAAGGCGGCCATCGAGCGGACCTACGCAAAACGCGGCGAGGCCGTGCTTCAGCGAAACTTCGCCGCGGTCGACCTGGCCCTGGCCGAGCTGCACGAGGTCGCGCTTCCGGTCAGCTCGACAGGGACCGTCCATATGCGACCCGTGGTGCCGGCGGAGGCCCCGGCATTCGTGCAGCAGGTCACCGCCGAGATGCTCGCAGGCCGAGGCGACTCGCTTCCCGTGTCGGCGCTGCCGGTGGACGGCGCTTTCCCGCTTGGCACGTCGCGCTGGGAGCGCCGCGACATCGCCGACGAGCTACCGCTGTGGGATCCGTCGATCTGCATCGACTGCGCCAAGTGCACCCTTGTGTGCCCGCACGCAGCGATCCGCATGAAGGTCTCGCCCGACCTGCTTGCCAACGCCCCAGAAGGCTTTCTCTCCAAAGAGTGGAAGTCCAAGGAGCAGCCTGGGATGGTGATGGCCATTCAGATCGCGCCCGACGACTGCAACGGATGCGGGACTTGCGCCGACTACTGCCCCGCCCAGAGCAAACAGGTCGCAAAGCACAAGTCGATCGACATGGGGCCGAAGGACGGGCGCCTCGAGAAGGAGCGCCTCAACTGGGAGTTCTTCAAGTCACTCCCCGAGTACGACCGCACCCAGGTGAAGGTGGCGACCATCAAGGGGTCGCAGATGCTCGAACCGCTGTTCGAGTTCTCCGGGGCTTGCAAGGGATGCGGGGAAACGCCCTACCTGAAGCTGCTCACCCAGATGTACGGCGACCGGATCCTCGTCGCCAACGCGACGGGCTGCTCGTCGATATTCGGCGGCAACCTGCCCACGACCCCGTGGGCCGCCAACGGCGACGGCCGGGGTCCGGCGTGGGCCAACTCGCTGTTCGAGGACAACGCCGAGTTCGGGCTCGGTATGCGTCTGGCCCTGGACAGCTTCGCGTCCACCGCCAGGCGGCTTCTCGCCGAGCTCGCTCCGGAAGTCGGTTCCGACCTGGCCGCCGCCATCGTGGCCGCCGATCAGACGTCTGAGGCCGAAATCGCGGCGCAGCGCGAACGCGTGGGTCTGCTGCGCGCACGGCTCGACGAGCTGAAGACGCCCGCAGCCGTGCAGCTGTCGGAGCTGGCGGACCACCTGGTGCACAAGAGCGTGTGGATCGTCGGCGGAGACGGCTGGGCTTACGACATCGGATTTGGCGGGCTCGACCACGTCCTTGCCTCCGGTCGCAACGTGAAGATCCTGGTGCTCGACACCGAGGTCTACTCGAACACGGGCGGGCAGGCGTCCAAGGCGACACCTCGCGGCGCGATCGCCAAGTTCGCAGCGGCCGGCAAGCGCACCGGGAAGAAGGATCTCGGTCTCATCGCCAGCGCGTACGGCAACGTCTACGTGGCCCAGATCGCTCTCGGGGCTGACAACGCCCAGACGGTGAAGGCCTTCGCCGAGGCGGAGAGCCACAACGGACCATCGCTGATCATCGCCTACGCCACCTGCATCGCCCATGGCATTGAGATGTCCACGGGTATGACCCATATGAAAGAGGCGGTCGACAGCGGGTACTGGCCGCTCTACCGCTTCGATCCCAGAAGGGGGACCGCGGGCATGCCCCCGCTGGTCCTGGACTCGAAGGCGCCGACCATTCCCCTGCGCGACTTCGCCAGCAAGGAGGGCCGCTACTCGCTGCTGGCGCGCTCCAAGCCCGCGCTGGCCGAGCGTCTGATGGGCATCGCCCAGGCGGATGTGGACGAACGCCGCCACCTCTACGAGCAGATGGCTGGAGTGGCGCGGCACGCGCCGAACGACACCATCAACGGCGACGGCCAACCGGAACCGGCCCGCGCAGGCGCGGATGCCGAGGAGGAGCTGCCATGAGCGCAGACCTGCAGACCACGTACATGGGAATGAAGCTGGCAAACCCGATCGTGGCGGCGGCCTCGCCGCTTTCTGGAACCATCGATGGTCTGATGGCCCTCGAGGAGGCCGGAGCGTCCGCAGTCGTGCTGCAGTCGCTGTTCGAGGAGCAGATCGAGCACCACGAGCTCAGCGTCCATTCGATCCTGGAGACGGGCACGGACAGCTTCCCGGAAGCGCACGATTTCTTCCCGGCTCTCGACGACTACAACACGGGCCCCGAGTCATACCTGCAGATGGTGGAGCAGGCCAAGGCGCGGCTGAAGGTCCCGGTGATCGCGAGCCTGAACGGCGTCTCGATGGGCGGTTGGACGCGCTACGCCCGGCTCCTCGAGGAAGCCGGCGCCGACGCCCTCGAGCTCAACATCTACTTCATCGCCGCCGACCCCAAAGTCACCTCAACCGAGGTCGAGGCCCGCTACGTGGACCTGGTGACAGAGGTCGCAGGTTCGATCTCGATACCGCTTGCGGTGAAGGTCGGCCCTTACTTCTCGTCGATGGCGAACATGGCCCAGCGGCTAGCGGGAGCGGGCGCGAGCGGCCTGACCCTCTTCAACCGGTTCCTGTATCCAGACATCTCCCTGACCCGCATGAAGGTGATCCCAACGCTCAACCTGAGCTCGTCCTACGAGTCTCTGCTTCCGCTTCGCTGGATCGCGATCATCAGCAGCCAGGTGTCCATCTCGCTGGCGGCGAGCACGGGCATCTGCACCACCACCGATGTCGTGAAGCTCTTGATGGCGGGCGCCGACGTCACGATGCTGGCGTCGGTCCTGCTGCGCCGTGGGCCGGCCTACCTGCAGCAGCTGATCGGCGGCGTGCAGGCCTGGCTGGAAGAGCACGAGTATGAGTCGGTGGAGCAGCTGAAGGGCAGCATGAGCCAAACCTCGTCGCCCGACCCCGAAGCTTTCGAGCGCGCGAACTACATGCGCACGCTGGTCGACTTCACGGTGGCGTCGCCTGACCCGCGACATTTCTACGCCCGCCGCGACCCGATGCCCTGGGACTGACGGCTTAAGCGCCCTGCCTACCGGACCAGGGGGCAAACGCCACCAGCTCCACGGCGGCGCCGAGCAAGATTGCCAAGGCGCCGACGCCAATGGCGAGCAGTGAGCCAAATACGAGGCCCAGACCGCCAATGAAGACACCGATCGTCGCCACGAGCTGAAGCGAGCAGTACAGGCGCAGGCCTCTGGCGTTCATGCCACGCCGCCGATATCGATAGCCCATGAAGCCCGGCAGCGATGAGCCCGAGACCACATGCCAGGAGTGCCAGGCGGCCCCGACGAGGCCGAAAACCATCCAGGCGACTCCGACATCCGCCCAGTTGGTGATTCGGTGGTCGTTTCCAACCAATTGGCGAAGCGTCTGAACCAACGGAAACCAGACCGCAAGCGAAACACCGCCGATCGCGAAAAGCGCGCCATTGAACCGCCAAAAGTCGGGCTGGCTGTTCATGGCCGTACCGCCAAGCCGGCGGTTCAACCCCGCCGCCCTGTCGGCAAGAGTGCCGAAATTGGCGGCCAGAGCGAATCCGATCACCGCGGCAACCGCGCCGAACACCGAGATGCTCATCGGTCAACCCCCCGTATGGGCAGTGAACATAATGGCGGCATGCAGCTCACCGAGCACGTCGCCTACGAGATCCGGGATCGGATCGCGCGCGTCACCCTGACCCGACCTGAGGCGCGCAACGCGCTAACGGACGCGATCGCCCAAGGCCTGGTCCTGGCTGTCGCGGAGATCGAAAGGGACAGGAAGGTGCGGGCCGTCATCCTCTCCGGCGAGGGCCCCGTCTTCTGCGCCGGCGGCGACCTCAAGTCGTTTGCGAGCGGCAGCGTCAGGGCCGACTTCGCGGACACCGTCCACAAGGGCCTGCTGGGCCTTCACCGCAGTCCCGCGCCAGTCGTGACCGCGATCCAGGGCGCCGCGATCGGCTACGGCCTGGGGCTTGCGTGCGCCTGCGATATTCGCCTCGCCGGCGAGGGCACGAAATTCCAGGCCGGCTTCACCGGGATCGGGCTCTCGCCCGACTCGACCACCTCCTACTTCCTACCCCGGCTGTTCGGGCTCTCGGTCGCGACCCGGATGATGCTGACCAACCTGCCGATGGACGCCGCGGAGGCCCAGGCCCACGGGTTCGTCGCCTCCATGCATCCCGCCGCTGAGCTCTTGACCGCGGCCGAAAGCCTCGCGGATCGCCTGGCCCACATGCCCAGCGGCGCGCTGCGGCGGGCCAAGACGCTGCTTCAGGCCAGCCTCTCGCATGGGGCCGAAGAGCACGTGCAGATGGAGGTCGGGTTCATCCTGGAGTCGTTCGCCACCGACGACTTCCGCGAGGGCGTGACGGCCTTCGTCGAGAAGCGAAAGCCGGAGTTCGAAGCCGAGCGCGGCTGAGCGACCCGTCGACTACGAGGTCAGCACCCGCCTGAGGCGCCAGGTCGCCAGCGCCAGGAGCACGGCCGCGTAGGCCGCCAGCACGCCGAGCTGCGGGAGGATCGTCGTGACCGAGGCACCGTTCGCGATGAGCTGTGCGAACGCATCGTTCGCCCACGCATGCGGTGTGATGTGGGCGATCTGCTGCATCGTTGGAGGAAAGACCTGAAGCGGAACCATCGAGCCGCCGATCGCGGCCAGTCCCAGCCCAAGAAGGATCGACACACCGGATGCCTGTTGGGCGTTGCGCAACAGGGCGCCGAGGAAGATAGCGGCGCCGGCGGACACTAGCGTGAACAGAATGACAATCGCGGCCACGCCCACCGGCTGACCCCACTTCACGCCAAACACGAAAGCGGATCCGAAGATGATCACCGCCGCCTGAATGATCCCGACGAGCAACCGGCTCAGGACCTCACCGCCGATGATCGTCGAAGCCGGTGTTGGTGTGGCCAGCATCCTCCGCGACAGGCCAAGCCGGCGGGTCTCGATGAGACCCACCGCGCCTGCCGTCAGTGCAGACAGAAATATGAACAGCAGGAGCTGCGTCCAGGCCCCCACGTCGAACTGGCCGAGGCTCTGGGAAAAGGCCGACTTGCCGACAGTCGTCTCGGTCACAGAGATGGCCGGCACGGCCCCGGACGCCTGAGTGGCAGTCGCGAGGCCCGAGTCAAAGCTGGACGCCGATCCATCTGAAACCGCGAACTGAGCCGCGCCCAGCAGCGCCGACTGCCTGGCGACCACGCCGCGGATGGTCTGGCCCAACTGGTACGCCAACCCAACCGGACGCGCGATGTAGTTGACAGCCACGCTGTGCCCACCGCGGATGGCTGCGTCGTAATTGGACGGGATGATGATCCCTGCGTCGAGGTTGCCGCGTTCGACCTGAGTCTGAAGGGCTCCGACGTCGACGCTCGAGACGATCTGCACGGATGGAATGCGATCCAGCTCGGCCACCAAGGATTGGGTCAGTGGTCCTGACCCTGAGACGAGTCCAACCCGCGCCGTCGCGCCGCCACCGAAGGTCTCGCCAAGGATGAGGATCAAGAACATCGGGAAGACGAAGAGCAGGAAGAAGTTGCTTCTGCGGCGAAATGTCCTCCGCAAGTTGGTCACGGCGATGACGGCGGCCTTCACCGTCAGAACTCCGCGATTCGCCGGAGCCGCGTCAGCGCGATTGCTCCTGTAACTGCTCCGAAGCCCAGCATCGCGAGGGTCGGAACCCACACCACCGACAGATCGCCGCCGTGGAGATCGCCAAGGCCCCGCAGGAACCACGCCTGCGGAGCGATGAAGGTGAGGCTCGACAGGATGCCCGACGCCTGCGACACCGGAAAGAAGGTCCCTCCCAGTGCACCAAGCACCACGGAAACGATTGTCTGGATGTTGCCCGCCTGCTCAGCGTCCCGGGAAAAGCTCGCGACCAGTGCCGTCACGCCAGTTGCCGATAGCACGGCGCCCACGATCAGGATCGCCACTCCAATCGGGTTGCCCCATGACGCGCCGAACAGGAAGCTTGATGCGACAGCGAGCACCGTCATGCTGATCACGCCGACGAGGAAGCTCGTCAGCACCTTTCCCAGGAGGATCGATCCTCGAGCTATCGGCGCGGCGAGCAGCCGCGCCATGGTCCCCTCATTCCGCTCCTCGAGCAGGCTCATGACCCCGAACTGGACGGTGAAGAAAAGGAAGAACACGGCCATGCCGGCGGCATAGAACGTCTTGAAGTCGAGCTGCTTGGTCTTGCTCGACAAGTCCTGCACCGCCACAGGAGCCTCCGCGGCCGCCGCCCGGGCGGCGATCGAGGTCAGCTCATCGGGACCAAGAGGGGTGGTGGAGCGGACCGCGACGGTGGCAACCGACAGCCGTATCCGGTTGAGCTCCGCCGCGTAGCCATCCGCAATGGATCGGGCAATCTCGTTCGATATGGGTGAACCTACGTTGCCGATCACCTGCATGGACACCGGGGCATTGGCCTGCACCGCCTGCGAGAAGCCTGCTGGAATGACGATGACCGCGTTCAGCGTTCCGCTGCTCACCACGGAGCGCGCATTCGCGACAGTCGCTTCGGAGCGGAACGAAATCTGCCCTCCTTTGTTGATGGGGCCGATAACCTGCTGCACGAAGGCCTGTGCCACCGGTCCGCCGTCCAGGTCGACGTACCCGAGCGGGGTGGTACCGGTCCCGCCGGCGACGCCGCCGAGGATCGCGTTGAATATGAAGGCCAGCGCGAAAGGCGCGACGATGGCGATGAGGATGGCTGAGCGGTCACGGATGCGCTGCTTGAGGTCCTTGGTCGCGATCAGAACCGCCGCCCGCATGAGACCTCTCAGTCCCTGAGCGCCCGGCCGGTCAGATGGAGGAACACCGCTTCGAGGTCGGGCTCGGCCACTTCGACGGATTTGATCGCGACGCCGGCGCCGGCCACCTCCTGAAGGATCGCGGGCAGCCGTGTGCGCGCGTCGTCGACCACGAGCTCGAGCCCCCCGTCACTGGCGTCGGCGCTGTGGATCCACGGCTGAGCCTTGAGCGCCTGGAGCGCTTTCGCAATCTCACCGGTCGCTGCGAGCGTCACCCGATCGCGTTCCCCGACCATTCCAATCAACTCCGGCCGGGTGCCCTCGGCGATCAACTTGCCGTGGTCGATGATGCCCACCCGATCGCACAGGCGCTCAGCCTCTTCCATGTAGTGCGTCGTGTACAGCACCGCCATGCCGGCCGTCGAAAGCTGTTCGACGCTCTCCAGGATGGCGTTGCGGCTCTGCGGATCGACGCCGACCGTAGGCTCGTCGAGGATGAGCAGGTTCGGCCGGTTGAGGAGGCCGATGCCGATGTTCAACCGGCGCTTCATCCCCCCTGAGTACTTCTTCGTCTGATCTCGGGCACGATCCGCCAGCCCGATCGTCTCCAGAACCTCGCCGGCGCGCTTTTTCGCGTCGGAGCTGGACATCCCAAAGAGCCGGGCGAAGAAGACCAGGTTCTCGCTCCCGCTCAGGTCGGGATAGATGGCGAGGTCCTGGGGGACGTAACCGATCCTCCCCTTCAGCTTGATGCTCCTGGTCGTCAGGGGCTGACCCTCAACGAGGATGTCGCCTCCGTCAGGCGCGAGAAGGCCCGCGATCATCGAGATCGTTGTCGTCTTGCCCGCGCCGTTTGGACCCAGCAGGCCATACGTCTCACCGGCCTCAACGTGAAAGCTGACCCCGTCGACGGCCTGAATGTCGCCGTAGCGACGCCGGACGCCTCTGCATTCGAGAACGTGCCCTGCGCCAGCATTGGGATCGCGCGCGCTCATGGTCGAGCTCTTACCTCGTTAACGATTCGGGTGGGCAAGGACCTGGAGAAGCCGGGCGCTCACCGAGCGGTCAATCCGAGGTTAGAGGCGCCCGGCTTGCTTGTCAAAGGCGGCACGGCCGCGCCCAGCCCAGCCCGGCCTTGGCACCGTTAAGCGTTTGACACGTCTCGCTGTCTCATCAGTAAAAGGGCGGCGCCGAATCCCAGCGCGAAGATGAGCACCATCCAGAACGCGGACGTCCACGGGGTGCTGCCGGAAATTGGATTCCCGTACAGATGGAAGATGGACAGGTTCGACAGCCAGTCCGGCAGCTTGAACAGGGGGCCTAGGTCGCCGAGGATGTATTCGACCGCCGCGAAGGCGGCCAGGAACGGGACAGCGATCCTTGGCCACCGGCTCGCCACCGCGACACCAAGACCACCGAAAGCCAGCGCGAACGGCCACAACAGAGCGGACGCCGTGAAGACGAGGCCGGCGTCCAGGTTGAGGCCGGCTTTGGGCGCCTCCGCGGCGACGCCGATGTAGCCGCCGGCCACGATCAACAAGCTCGCAATGGCGAATTCCAGGGCGCGCTCAATGACCACCCGCGTTCGCGAGATGGGTGCGCTGAGCAGCATCTCGACGCGCCCTTCCTGGTCCTGCGCCGACCAGCGCGAGACCTGCACCACCGAATAGCCGGCGAGGAGCAGCAACGCGATCCCGAACCAGACCAGTCCTAAAAGCGCCGTGTACCTCGGTCCTGGTGAGGCGTTCTGGAAGAGCGAAGCGAGCCTCGGGTCCGAGAAGAGTGCGTCGCCCATCGACTTCGTGATCGACAGCATCAGCGAACCCAGCAGCAAGGTGCTGACGACCCAGACGGAAAGCCCCACCCGCTGCTCCCAGAGACCCTCTGTGAACGGCGCTCGCAGCAGCAGGTTGCGCGAGGCCACCCGCACGGTGGCGGCCGTGCGCAGGCCCCAGGCGAGGAGGCCGCTGCCCACGTCACGGCGCTGAAAGATGGGGATCGCCGCGCCGATCAGCGCAGCCGCAACGACGGCCAGGCCGATGGTTCCGGCCACGTCGAACGTGCCGCCGGGAGCTGCCGACGACGTCCGCTCCATCCAGTGAAACGGCGACACCACCCCGATCCACGAGGCCGAGTCGATGGTGTCCGCCGTCCCGTTGACGACAAACAGAAGTACGAGTGCGCCGATCCCAAACGCTGTCGCGGTCTGGCGCTCCGCGGGTAGCTGTGAGATCAGAAGCGCGATCGCGTAGCAGGCGAACAGGCCCGTCGCCATGGAAAGTCCCTTCGCGATCTCACCCGTCACGTTGGCGTCCTGCTGCACTGCCGGAGCGATGGCGCTGATGCCGAACACCATGGCGAGACACGCCACCAGCAAGACGAGACCGAACGCGGCGCTGCGGGCGAGCAGCAACCGCGTCCGTGAAACGCCGGCGGCGATCCATTGGTCGGTGAGCCCTCGGTCCTCTTCGGCGCGGCCGATTCCAACGCCTGCGATCCCCGCCCAGACCATCATCATCACGATCGCCCCCGAGAGCCACTTGTACTGCTCGTAGCCACCAAGGGTTTCCGGATGCACTGGAATCGGGATGATGAACGCGAACTGCTTGGCCACCAGATCGACCGCATGCCCAAAGGCGGCCTGCGACGCCGCCGTGGTCCCGGCGGCCTGTAGAAAGGCAGCTCCGTAGAGGAACGAGATCAGGAAACCGCCGACTCCGAAGCCGATCAGGCCGCGGCGGTGCAGCCGCCAGGCCATCCAGCGGATCATGACGCGGCCACCCTGGGCTCGTCCTCGTAGTAGGTGAGGAAGATGTCCTCCAGGCTCGGTTCGTGGCTGGTCAGATTGACGACGTGATGCCCGCCCAGAACATCGGCGATAGACTCGAACGAGCCACGCATCGTGAAGGTGACCCGGTGCTGATTGACCTTCACGTCCTCGATGCCCGCGAGGTGCTCAAACAGCTGCGGCTGCGCGTCGCCCGCGAACTCGACCTCGACACGCCGCACGTGCATCTCGTGGAGCTCCTCGAGACGGGCGACCTTGACCAGCTTGCCGCGGCGGATGATCCCCACCCGCTCGCAGACATGTTCGACCTCCGACAGCACGTGAGAGGACAGAAACACCGTCGCGCCGTCCTTCTTCGCCTCCTGAACGAGCTTGAAGAACTCCTGCTGGTTGAGTGGGTCGAGCCCACTGGAAGGTTCGTCGAGGATGAGCAGCTTCGGCCGATGCATGAACGCGAGCAGGATCGCGAGCTTTCGCTTGTTTCCGGAGGAGTACTCGCGAAACTTGAGGCCGAGGTCCAGGTCGAAACGCTCCGTGATCTCCTTCACGCGCTTCTGATCGACCCCGCCGTGCAGCGCGCCAAAGTGACCCGCGATGTCGCGACCTCGCAGGCCGCCGAACTGAGGCAGCTCGCCCGGCACGTAGCCGACCAGGCGCTTGATCGCGACCGACTGCTTCATGGAGTCGAGGCCGAAGATGGATGCGGACCCCTGCGTGGCGTGAATCAGGCCCATGAGCAGGCGGATCGTGGTGCTCTTGCCCGCACCGTTCGGCCCGAGGTAGCCGAACACCTCGTTTTCGACCACCTCGAGGTTGAGACCGAACAGGCCCCTCCCGCCGCCGAAGTCCTTCGTCAGACCTTGAGTCGTGATCGCCGCGGTCATCGCGCTGCCTCCTTCACAGGTGCTTACCCAAACCAGAACCGCAGGGTCGCCTCGTCCATGAGGGTGACCGACCCCTTCGGGATGCCGAGAATCCGTTCGAACGCCTCCGTGAAGGCTGCGTAGGTCCGCAGCACATCGTCGAAACTCATCGTGCCTGCCTGGCGGGCGAGGAAATGCTGGCCGGCCAGCTCCTGGTAGCCGCGCACCAGGTACAGCATCACCCGCGCCGTTTCGGCAGGCGAGCTCGACGTGACGGTTCCCTCATCGATACCCTGGCGGATGATCTGCGCGAGGATCGGCTCCAACCGGCTCGCCGACATCCGCCCAATCTTTTCGCGCACCAGCGCATTGCCGTCGGAGTTCCAGACCTCCATCACGGCAAGGACCAGCTCTTTCTGCTCGGCCTTGATGCGAGCGATGCCGCTCAACACTCGCTCCAGCTTTCGCAGGGCGGGCAGGGACGGGTCGGCGAGGATGGGAGCGACCGCCGCCATCGCGCTGTCAGCGAAGCGCTCGACCACGCCATCGAGAAGGGCCTGCTTGGACTCGAAGTAGTGGTATAGAGCGCCACGCGAGGCCTCGAGCTTGTCGAGCACGTCCTGGATGCTCATCTGCTCGTAACCCTTGGTCTGGATCAGCTCCTGGGCGACGTCGAGGAAGGCGTCGCGCCGGCCCTTGTGGATCTCGACATTGAGGGTCCGAGCCATCTCATCAAGTTTAACCGACCGACTGCCGGTTTATCAATCATGGAGGCTCGGTGAGGCCGTGAACGATTCGGGCCAACAGCTCCGACGCGGTCGACCCGCCGAATCCGAGCACAGCGGCAACGTTGAAGGATTCGTCCGCCGCATCCGAGGTGATGCGCAGGCCGCCCCACCGCACCCCGTTGGCAAGCGCCACCTGAGCCACAGCCGCCGTCTCCATGTCGAAGCACGCGCCATCAGGAAACTCGCGCAGGATCCCGTCGCGAACCGCCCTCGACGTGATTATCTGATCGCCGGTCAGTACCAGCCCGGTGCGCACCAGCGTTTGATCCTCGGTCACCAAACGCGCTGACCGGACCAGACGCTCAACGATCTCCTCGTCTGCCTGGAACGTCGACACGCCGAGGTCCGGCATCACCCCCCGCGCGGGAGCGATGGGGCGCGCGTCGTAATCGTGCTGCACGGCGCCGGTGGCGACGATGAGCCGGCCTGCCCGCGCCCCAGTCTCGACGCCGCCCGCCAGGCCGATGCTGATCAGGGCCACAGGTCGCATGACGTCGCACGCGTATTGAGTCGCTCGGGCCGCGGCCACCTTCCCCACCCCGCAGACGATCAGGGCGACGCCGTCGCCCACCCAGGTTGCGAGGCCGGGTGAGCGCCGGCGCGAGGGCCGAAGCCGTCGTGCCAGCGCGATCGCCTCCACTTCGAGCGCTGCGAGGACGACCAACGGCTGAGCGCGTGAAGTCATTCGGACCGACTAGGTGGCGGCGGCTCGGGCCTGGTTCCAGAGCTCGCGAACCTCAGCCCATTCGTCCTTATCCAACACCTGCTCCGCCATCGGGAAGAGCACGCTCTCTTCCTTCTCTATGTGTGGAGGCATGAGGCGACCGATCGCGTCGCCCGCTTCGCAGAGCTTCGCCTCCCAGCCATCTTGATATTGCGACTCGAGCGCAGCCAGCGCCTCTTCGAACTCGAGCTCGAGCTGGCGGAACCGCGCGTGCTCCTCCATCAGCATCGCTATCGGCCCGGACGAGCTGTCGATGTGGCGCCCAAGCACGGGAAAAAGCGCCTGCTCCTCCTCGCGAAAGTGCCTCAGCACCTCGCCCTGGATCTCATGGCGCAGATCTGACAGCTCGTGCATGACTCCGGCACCGGACGCACCCTCTCGCCGGACGCGGACGACTCCGGCCTCAAGCCTGGTCAACATCGCCTCCGCGTCGCGATGCTGCTGAAGCAGCTCGTTGATGATGGTTCCCAACCGACCCAGCCCTGGCCGGCAGTCTAGTCGAGCCCGCGACCGATCAAAACGGCGCTGAGCTGCCGGCGAGGCGACAGGAACGCGTCAGGCCTGAGCTTGGGGCGCTCGTGCATAAGGTTGGGGCGCAGTGTTTCGGTCACGGAACCAAGCCACCGTCTCAGCGATAGCTTTCGCGAGCGGGGTGGGCTCGATTCCAAGCCGGGCCTGGGCTTTCGCGCCGGCCACGACAAATGGCTTGTTGAACTCGTAGCGCATCTCGTCGAGCTCCGCGATTGTGGGGTTGAACAGTCCCATGAGCTGGAGCACAAAACGCGGGGCAGCACTGACTTTGATGGGAGTGCCGAGTTCCTGCGATATGGTGTGGATGATCTGGCGCGTGGTTTGAGCCGGGGCGTTCGGTATGTGAAACACCTCGCCCACGACGTCATCGCGGGTACCAAGCGCCACGAGCGTTCGTGCAGCATCGAGAAGGTATGTATAGCTGTGGAGCTGGTCCGGATCTCCAAGCACCCTGGCCTGCTTGCCGGCTATGGCGGCGCCAATGACGAGATCACCCAGAGGCGACTGGGTTGTGCCCCGAGGGCCGAAATAGTCCGAGGCACGTGCGGTCGTGACGGCGAGGCGCTCGGTATTGGGCTCGGCGACGGAGTCGTCGAGGGGGATGTGGTAGTCGTTGCCGCCGATCTGGCGGCTGTTGGCCGCGGCGCCCCGCGGCAAGCGGCTATGAGAACCACCAAGCCGAGCGCCAAAGAAATGCGGCTCGCCAGGTGGCCCGAGCGAAACACAGCGCCAGGATCGCCAGCTTTCAAGATTGGGGCAGGGGCCATCCGCCCTCCGGCAGCGTGACTCCGGACCTATGGGGTCGACGGCAGGGCTAGGCGCCTGTAGGGGCGACGATGGGAGGAGTCGTGTTGTACGAGTCGACGATCATCGTGTAGCCACTGCCGTCTGTTCCCGCATAGACGACCTTGGGGATGTACCCGTCGGATTCCTTGACCCAGAAGTCGTAGGTCCCACCGTCAACTGCGACCGCCTGGGCGTGCCAGCACTTGACGCCGTTGACCGTATCTTCGCCTAGGTATTTGGTAGGCACAAAGTCATTGGGGCCAAACGTCGACGGCGTAGAGTGCCATGCCCCGGTGCCGATTCGATAGTACTTCACACCTGCGATGTCGATCTGCTCGTACTGGACGACGCCCAGCGAGGTCTTGGTATCGATCTTGACGCTCACCTGCAACGCGGCCGGCACGCGGTCGATAACCCCCACGCCGGTCGCGGCGTAAGGCTTGCCCTGGTACACGATGGTGCCGGTTACGCTGAAGTGCCCGCTCTGCATGGTGGAGTTCCTGGCGGCGTCGGCGATTGAGGCCGCAGTGATCGGGCTGGGCGACGGCTTTGGCGCCGCTGCCGAGCTTGACGCCGAGCCACATGCGGACCCCACCGCGGTGGCCAGGAGGGAAACCACCACGAGCAACCGGCCGGGCTTGTGCAACAGATCATTCATGAAACGAGGCTAGCCCCCGCTCAAGAGGCGCTAACAGGGGCGTTGGACCCTGCGGCGCGAGGTCCAGAGTCTGGCCACGCCCGCCCGGCTTTTCTGGAGGCCATCTGGTTCAACGCGCCGCTTTTGTGGTCCCTCAGGGCCGTAGCCAGATTCGAGAGAAGCGCATCACGGGAAGTTGACAGTGTGGGCCGGACGAGGCGGCTGGGCGGCGCTTTGAGTGGCAGGCCGATATCATTGCGGACCAACGATGAAGCCCTTCGCACTCACCTCGGGGGGAGGCATGTCGGTCGAGAATCCCGTCGGCCGACTCCTGACCTTCAAGGTCATGAGCGATCAGAGTGGAGGTGCGCTGACGGCGATCGATACGGTTGCCATGCCCGGAGAAGGACCGCCGCTTCACATGCACTCCAATGAGGACGAGTTCATCTGGGTTTTGGAAGGCCGTTTCAGAGTCAAGCTCGGAGACGACATGAATGAGGCGGCGCCTGGAGCGTTCGTGTTCATCCCGCGTAGGACACCGCACACGTGGCAGAACATCGGCGATGCTCCGGCGCGCTTCTTCGCCGGCACAATGCCCGCATCGATCGCGTTCGAGCAGTTCTTCGTGCGCTACGCGCAGCTGCCCGTCGAGCAGCGCGGGATAGAGGCGTTCACTCGCCTCGGAGTCGAAACGCAGGCGCTTGAGGTACTGGGGCCGCCCCTTGCGTTATCCAATCCTCGCTGATTCGAACGCGATTCATCCGAGGTCTGACCCGGCCTAGTTCGGTTGGAACTCTCATCTGCCATCTCCGGTGGGCCGTCGATACAACTCGACCCAAGGTCCGGAAGTAATTCGCCTCGCCTCGGCTTTAAGCGGCCGGAACGAACGTCTGGTAGATGAGGAATAGGTTGAGCACGATGATCATCGTTGCGACGCCGTAGGCCATCCAGTTGGTCAGAGGGCTGTTGACCAGGTTGCCCATCACCTTGGGGTTGCGACAGAACATGACCAGCGGGATCATCGCGAACGGGATTCCAAACGAGAGGAAGACCTGGCTCAGCACGAGCGCGCGCGAGGGATCGAAGTGGATTGCGATGACGATCATCGCTGGCACCATGGTGATGGCGCGGCGCAGGAAGATCGAGATCTTGTAGTGGATGAAGCCCTGCATCACAACCTGGCCAGAAAGGGTGCCGACGGAGGACGAGGAGACGCCAGAGGCAAGCAGCGCAATCCCGAACACCATTCCGCTATGCGCACCCATGAAGTGATCGAGCGCACCGAAGACCTGAATTAGATCGGTGCCGACTCCAGTCAGGCCGCGCGAGTTGAAGACCGCGGCGGCGGTGGTCAGCATCGCCATGTTGATGATGCCCGCGATCCCCATCGCGATCATGACGTCGACCAGCTCGAAGTGGAAGATCTTGCGCTTCGCCTCCGGATTGGCGCCGACGATGCGCTTTTGCGTCAGCGCCGAGTGCAGGTAGATGACGTGCGGCATGACGGTGGCGCCGAGAATGCCGACCGCCAGCAGGATGGAGGTGCTGCCGTCGAGGTGCGGCACGAACACCCCGCCTGCGACGCCACCCCATGACGGGCTGGCTTTGAAGACCTCCAGGCCGAACGCCACCACGATTATGCCGACCAGCCCCGCGATCACGGCCTCGAGCCGGCGGAAGCCCCACGCCTGCAAGCCGAGGATGGCAAAGGCAAGCACCCCAGTGAGGAGTCCGGCGATGAAAAGCGGGATCCCGAACACGAGGTACAAACCCAGCGCCGCTCCGACGAACTCGGCGAGGTCGGTCGCCATCGCGATGAGCTCCGCCTGGATCCAGAGGAAGATGACGACTGGGCGCGGAAAACGATCGCGGCAGACCTCCGGCAGGCTACGGCCGGTTGCGATGCCAAGCTTGGCGCTCATCGACTGGACGAGCATGGCCGTGAGGTTGGCGGCCAGGACCACCCACAACAGCATGTAGCCGAACTGCGATCCCCCGGCCATGTTGGTGGCGAAGTTGCCGGGATCGATGTAAGCGACCGCGGCGATGAAAGCAGGGCCCAAGAACGGAATGACCGCACGCAAACCTCGGCGCTGGCCGGTGAGCGAGCGCTCAGCCGCCTCGAGGACGCGCAGCTCGCCAGGAAGCGCGTCCTCGACGAGCACCTGTCGCTCGATTGTGGTGACGACGGCTTTAACGGCCACTTTCACGCACCTCTTCAACGAACATCGCGCGTGCCAGGCCGAGTGGAACGCTTGCGTGCCGCCCCTTGATGCGGACATCGATTGGGCCTTCGAACTCACTCGCGGCCAGCACATCGATGCGGGTGCCGGGCAGCAGACCGCGGCGCTCCAGCTCGCGCAGCCTTACGGGGTCGTCGTCCGACACGCCCTGTACGACCACCTTCTCGCCCACGCGGCATTCGGTCAGCGGTCGATCGCTGACAGAGCGAACCTTGCCCGCGAGAGTCGGTATGGCGTGGCCATGGGGATCCAGCTCTGGGCGGCCGAGCAGCTCGAAGATGCGCTGCTCCATGCGCTCAGAGATGACATGCTCCAGGCGCTCCGCCTCTTCATGGACCTCGTCCCAGCCGTAGCCGAGGACCCGGACCAGGAACATCTCCAGGAGCCGGTGATGGCGGACCAGCTCCAGAGCGACCCTCCGGCCTTCGCGCGTCAGCTGCTGCCCACGGTACCGATCGTGCTCAACCAGGCCCTGGGCGGTCAGCCGGGTAACCATCTCGCTGACCGACGGCGAGGAGATGCCCAACTTGTGGGCGAGATCCCCCGTCGGCACTGGCCGCGAATCGCCGTGTAGGTGATAGAGGGCCTTGAGGTAATCCTCCTGGGCCTGGGTGAACGTGCTGCGTCTTGCGACCTCGACCACTTCGCCTAGCTAATCCTAATCTCGAATATCGGCTCGCTTACTATCAAATTTAGTCTATCCTAACTTCTGGGTGGAGAAAGGGCAAGTAGTTTTGGCCTGGGATTTCGCCACCGCCCGGCCTTCTTGGGGTATCAGATAGGTTCCGGCTGCACCAGTGGTCGAGGTCGGCGAAAGTGGTGTCCGCTTAGTGGGGGTCGGGTAGCGAGCCCCAGTGTCGGGCGGGCAATGGATCGCCACAAGACGATATCATCCACAGGATGCGATCCATGGTTGGGGCCAATGCCACCATCGGAGCCAAGCTCTTCCACGGCTTCTCAGACCCCACACGGCTCGCCATCCTCCGCCACCTGCTGACCGGCGAGATGCGCGTGACCGATCTGGTACGCGAGCTCGGCGGATCGCAGGCCAACATCTCAGGTCACGTCGCCTGCCTCAAGGGGTGCGGCCTGGTGCTGGACCGGCCGGAGGGACGACAGGTCTTCTATCGCATCGCCGGACCAGAGGTCATCGATCTCCTGCGCGCGGCCGAGAGACTGCTGGCACTGCACGGGCAGACGATCGAGCTGTGTCCTGGTTACCAGGAGCAGGCCGATGGCTGAGCTGGTCCTGCGCCCGACCGCGCTCCGAAGTGGCGTGCGTCTGGAGGCGGCGACCGTCGCCTGGATGACGGCCGAGGCCATCCTGGCCATAGGCGCCGGCCTCGCCGCCCGCAGCGTGCTGCTCACCGCCTTCGGCGCCGACAGCGTGATCGAGCTCCTGAGCGGAGCGACACTCTTGTGGCGACTGCGGGCAGAGGCTAGAGGCGGCGATCTGGAGCGGGTGGAGAACGCCGAGCGGACCGGTGTCCGCATCGCCGCCGGACTTCTCGCCGTGCTCTGCCTCTATGTCGCGGCTTCATCGGTGGCGGGCGTCGCCTTCGGCCTCCACCCGGAGGCGTCCTGGCTGGGTGTCGCCGTTTCCGCCTCCGCGCTGGTGCTGATGCCGGTGCTCGCCTGGCGCAAGCGCCTGGTAAATCGCGTCCTCAACAGCGCGGCGCTGCGCGCCGACATCGCGGAGTCGGCGTGCTGCGCCTACTTGGCAGGCGTCACACTCGCCGGCGTCGCGGTCGCGACGCTGACCGGCTGGTGGTGGATCCAATACGTGGCGGCGCTGGCCCTCCTCTGGTGGCTGGTCCCCGAGACGCGGGAGGCGATCACGGCCGCACGGCAGGGACGCGCCCACTGCGAGTGCGACTGACGGGAGCGATCATGACCACGGCCACGTGACCGGGCCCCCGGCTTCACCCGCCTTCAGGCTGACGCTGGTCAGTCCATCAGCGGCACACCCATTGCCCTCCCGTAGCCTGATGGTGAGGGAGGACGCCCTCCCCGAACAAATCGCCGCCCTGACCCAGCCGATCCCGACACCGTGCTGAGCCAGATCACCGCAGCCTGCCCCGTATTCCCTTAAGGTGTATGAAACCGCCTTGGGCGGGCGGCGCGGGCTGCAGAAGTCGAAGGTCCGTCCGGGCCTGTCCTGGCAGATCGCCACCGTGCAGAGGACTACCCAGTGTGTTGACTCGAATCTCGCAGATGAGGTGAGAAATGCCTGAGTTTCGCCGCCGCTACTTCGATTCTCGCAAGACCTACGCCGACTACTTCAAAGAGGCCCACGCCGCCGGCGCCCTGGACGCCAAGACCAAGGAGCTGATGCACCTCGCCCTCGTCCTCGCCTTGCACTGCGAACCTTGAGCGGTCTCCCACTTCGCAGGTGCGAAGAAGCTCGGAGCGACTGACGAGGAGATCGAGGAGACCATCCAGCTGGCCGGGTCGGTTGGCGCCGGCGTAATTCTCTCGATGGCCGATCGCGCTCGTGACGCGTCGGACGCCCGCCACTTCTGGTGGCGGCCGCCGCGACCGAAGGAGTGACGCTCTAGTCCGGTCGGTCCAGGAGAAGGGCGAGCCAAGGATTTGGGCGTGCTAAACATCGGCGCCGCGCTTCCCTTTTCCATCGCGCCGGCCATCAGTGCCGCCCACCTTCTTTCTGCTGGGCGAACCGCCCGCGACCTCGGGTCCAATCTCGGGGCCTCACGGTCCTGACCCGTGCGACAGGTGCCAGTCGCTATGTCCTCCACACCAAGTTGGGATACAAAACCCCTGCGGAAGAGCATTCCCTAGCCGCACTTCTGGGGCGAGGAAATGCCGCGAGGAGATTCAAGGAAACGGTGCTATTGAAGTTGGAGCCCACGCCCGGATTCGAACTGGGGACCTTTTCCTTGCCAAGGAAGTGCTGGAGGACCATTTCCCAATCGGCGCTCCTGTGAGATCAAATTCAGCGGCTATTGCCAATAATCGCTGCCTAGCAGCGCTTCCTAGGAATCGCCTCGCCGGCTGCGGAAAAACTCCTGGAGGCATTCCGAGCTAAGAGACTTGGAAGGTGGCCTAGTTCGGTAAGCGATCTGTCGTTGCAATGTGAGCAGCGAGTTGGATCAAATTGCCGCACGTGTCGTCGATGACCGCCGTGATGACCTTTCCTGTCTCAAAGGGCTCCTGGATGATGGTCACGCCGAGGTCGCGCAAGCGCCGAAGTTCGGCATCGAGGTCATCGACCTGGAATGAGGCGACCGGAATGCCGTCCGCGGTGAGGGCGTCCTTGTAAGGGCGAACTGCGGGGTGTCCGTCCGGCGACAGCAGCAACTCTGGTCCGTCTGGTTCCTCGGGAGAAACGACGGTGAGCCACCGATCGGTGCCCACCGGCACATCCTCCTTCTTCTGAAAGCCAAGAACCTGTGTGTAGAAGCGCAGTGCCTTCTCCTGATCTGGCACATAGACGCCTACCAATCGCATCTTCATTTATCTGTTCCTCCTTTCCTTGTTCGCGGCGGGTGACGACCAGCGGTCAACGATCGCCTGTAGCGGGACCGTGTCGAGGTGATGAAACTTGAAGCGACCTTCGCGATGGCTCAACACCAAGCCGGCGGCCTCCAGCACCTCGAGGTGTTGCGATATGGCCTGGCGGGTCGAGGAGAGGCCGTGCTTGGTTGCCAGGCGGGCGCAGATCTCGAAGAGGGTCTGATCATTCCGCTCGCAGAGCTCATCAAGAATGGTCCGGCGGGTTGGGTCGCTAAGTGCCCTGAACAACTCCGCGTCGCCTTTCATGCTCACACCATACGCAAGTACTGACTTGCCTGTCAACCGGCGTCGGCTCGTTTATGGGCGGGCTTGTTGGCGCCAGTCCTGGGGTGCTGCATAGTAGCTGTCACATTCGCGCCTGCGGTTCGCGTTATGGAAAGCCTCCGCGAATTGGAGTGGGCCGTGGTTTCCGTAACGCGAACCGCATCGAGGTATGCGGCACGCCCATCCACCTCGCCCGACATAAGGGAGCCTGAGGAACTGACAGCCGCCAGGATCGGAGGGTTCGGCGACTTCGGTTCACGTTATGTTGCCGGTGGCTCCCCAGTGACCGAGCGTTCCGGGTAGCCTTGCCCACGAATTGAGACTGACCAACGACCGCTACCTGATCACACTCCGGGCCGGCCGGGGCGTCGAGCTCTACTACCGTGACGGTCCGCGCTGGATCAAGCAGAGTACGCGCGGCCGGAAGTTCGATGCGACCGCCGAGCAGGTGCTCAACCACCTTCTGCCCGCGTTGGCAGGCGTGAATCCGCGGGTGTCGGTGAGCGTTGAGCATTCGGACCTGAGCGAGCGGGCGGCCGGGCTGCTGGACGAGCTTCGCCGCCACAACAACTGATTCCGGCCTGTCAGCGGACCGTCAAGAAAGGCGCGGACCGGACCGGCCACCTTCCTCGTCGCACAACGTCCTGTTTAACAGCCTCGCCGCGTCCGAGGAGTCCGCGCGGTTCGAGAACTGCATGGAATTTCGCTTCGAAGTGGGGCCTTACCTACCGTAACGCGAACAAAGCGATCACCCTGATCGGCACCCCGATACGGTTCTGGGGCAGGTCACAATGGTGCACCGCCGAACTCGAACAGGTTGCCATCGGGGTCGCGGTACGCGGCCTTGCGGACGCCATTTGAGAGGGTTTCCCGCTGCGCGGGGGTAAGGCCACGCTCTGCGATCCGGGCGACGAGCGCGTCAAGGTCGTCCACAAAGACGAGGTGCCTCGTGTGCCCAGCGTGCTCGGGCCGCTGCTCGACGAAGACGTACCGGTGCTCGGCGAGCTCCCACACCGCCTCGATTTCGGTGGGGAGGAATGACGGCGGCGCGCCGAAGAGCCGCTCATACCACTCCACGGCCGCAGCGTAGCTGGTGACC
>JBIOJB010000044.1:0-24367 GCA_044450465.1 Candidatus Dormibacterales bacterium
ACACTCCCAGACACCTCCTCGGCATGCCTGAGGATGGCTAGGCGTCTCGCTGCTCTCTTTGCAATATCCCGTTCGCTCACTTGGAACCTCCCTTACTGAGACGGAGCCCCAAGTGTCACCGAGGTCCTGAAGTTTTAGATGCCCGGCCGGTCCGGTAACTACTGAACTCTCACACCAGCCTGTCCGCCAGTTTCAGACCAGCCTGTCCGCCAGATCAACTGATCAAGCAGAGATGAGCCGGTGTGATGTCACGCCGGCTCAGTCTTTTAAGCAGGTCTGCCGTCCCATCAGCATGGCGAGACTAGAGCAGCGGCCGGGTGAATTTCCGGGGCATTCCCATGTGGGGAGCGACGTCGTCGGCATAGACGTAGATCGTGAACCTGCCGAGATGGAGGAGGTTGACGGGGGGATCCAGCGTGTCGGGCGGAGGCTGCTGTGCGAGTTGGACCACTTCAGGGTCCACCAGAATGAAGGTTGGCCCGACACCTCCCACGTACCAGTCGCTCACGCTGTTGTAGGCGTACGGGCAGATCGGTTGCGCGCACCTCTCGTCGTCTGTCACAAACTGATCGGTCAGCGGACGGACCAGAAGCCGGAAGTCGCTCTTCAACGTCATCGGCGACGCTTCGTGGTATGCGGCGTAGCCGTGGGTAAGGCCATGTTGCTCGAGAAAAGAGATGACCTCGGGTAGCTGGACGCTGAAGGAATTCTCGAACCAGCCAGTGCTCGCGTCCTGCTCTACCGAGGCTGCGTTGCCGAGGATGAAGACGCTAGCCGGCACGGCGATCGCCGCCAGCCGCCGGGGGTCTTGCGCGGCCCACAGCGGAACTGTCGCGGCGGCGACGAAGAACGCGGACACGAGGTAACGTGCGGAGTTCTCGGCGAAGTCCGACGGAACATCGCTAAACACAAAAGCTGCAGCAAGGAAGACCGCCGATCCCGACCAGTAAGCGATCACCGCCAGCAGTGGTGCGCGCATCGACCCGCGGATCGAGAGGACGAGCCATATCAGCGGCAGAACAACGCCGGCCACCAGGAGGAGTCCCAAGACAACGCCCAGAGCCGAACCGCCCCGCGGCATCCCCGCGACCTCGAACAGCCCGGCCGCGAGCTGGTGCATGTGCATTGAGAGACGCTCGAGCGGGACGAAGTGCGTGAGCCCGCGCGGAAACGATGAGGTGTAGCCCAGCAGCCGGTCGGTCAGCACGAGTCCGGCAGCCACGAGGCCCGCAGCGGCCAGGACGCCCAGGCCTGTCACGAGCGCTTGCTTTCCCACCTCATTGCGGCGGACTAGCCAAACGAGAAGTAGCGCCGCCGCGAACGGAGCGTCGCCCGTCGGACCAAGGAGCGGATCAGAGGCGGTCGTGAACCCAACCAAGAGGGTGACGAGCAGGCTCGCCACCACCGTGGCGATCCGCCCGGGCCGGGCCGTGAGCAACCAGCAGAGGAACGCGGCTAGCAGCGCGGTACCGAACCACGTCGTGCCGTGGTATGCGTCTGCGGCTTGGGTGCTCAGGACGAGCGGAGACGCAGCCAGACCGAGGGCTGCAGTCAACAGCGCGGCGAAGCGGCCGCCAACGCGGCCGGATGCCCAGGTGAGCAGGACCAGGGTCATAAGAGCCATTGCATAAGGGGCGTACAGCCACAGCACCTTGTGGAACGGCAGTGGCAGCACGGCGAGGTCTAACCAGAAGTAGCCAACCTGGACGATGATCGCGTGCCCGGTCTTGCCACTCGAGCCGATCGACTCGGCAAGTGTCATCACAGACACGTAGTCGGCGTTCCAGGTCAGCTGATCCACGATGTCCGGCAGCCTTCGGACGAGCACGAACGCGTACACGAGGGCGGCGACCATCGGCAGCCAGCGAAGCCAAGCCACCACGCCTCCGCGGGCGGCTCTCATGTGAGCCTGGTGACGCTCAGGACATCCGAGAAATCATCCGTCCAGACCGGGTCATTCGGATTGGCCTGGAGGGCGCGCCAGGCGGGCTCGGTGGGAATGTTGCCGAGGTTCTCGGACGCCGGTGCCATGACCAGCCAGGCCGACGGGTACTTGCCCAGCGCCGACTGGGCGGTGGTCACCTCGGTGTCGATGCGCTGAAAGCCGGCAAGCGACAGGTTCGAGGCCTCGCCGGCCAGTACCGCGGCGAGGTTCACGTACTTGTTGGAGATGTTGAAGAGAAGGACGCCGCCAGGCCGCAGCTTGGACAGGTACATCTGTATCGCTTCGCGCGTGATCAGATGGACCGGCACCGAATCCGAGCCGAATGCGTCGAGCACGATCAGGTCGTAGCTGTGGTCGGGAGCTTTCGCCATCGTGAGGCGTCCGTCACCGAGGACTATCCCGGCCCTTGGCGTGCAATCGCGCAGGTAAGTGAACAGGGATGGGTCGCGAGCGATCTGGGCGACAACTGGGTCGATCTCGTAGTAGGTCCAGGTCTGCTGAGGCTGCGCGTAGCACGCCATCGCGCCTGCTCCCAACCCGATGACCGCCACGCTCCATTTCGCGTCGACCGGCTGCTCCGCTGCAAACAGGTCGCCCACCGGACCGCTGATCGAGTAATAAGCGGCGGGCAGGTCGCGCGTCTGTGGGTCCAGCAGCTGGAGTCCGTGGATAGTGCCGCCGTCGATGAGTGCGTGCCAGGTAGCGGCAGGGTCGCTGACGACCTTGTGGACACCGTAGAAGTCGCGCTGCTGGAAGATGACCGGCTGCGAGCCCAGTGGCACGAGCGCGAGCAGCAGCATCGCCGCCGTCGCCAGCCCGAATCGTATGGGCCGCCAGGAAAAGGCTGCCGAAATGGCGGCCGGGACGGCGAACACGACGAGCACGCGAAGCAGATCGGATGCGGTCGTGCCGCTGGTCAGGGGAACCTGGTTGAGCCTGCCCAGGAGGCCGGTCACTGACATCAGCCCGACCACGACCAGCAGGCCCGCCAGCATCGCCCCGGGCAGCCAGAGGTCGGCCAGCCGGGATCGAGTGCCGCCGCCGAGGGCGAGCGTGGGCCTCAACAGCGCGGCACCGATGATCGCCAGCGGATACTCGAAGAAATCGTTGAAAACGAGCGGCGCCACCAGAGCCGTCAACAATCCGCCCGTCGCGCCACCGACCGCGAGCCACCAGTAGAACTCGGTCAGGTGCGCGGCGCTCGGGCGGTCGGCGGCAAGCTCCCCGTGGCACAGCAAGGCGCCAAGGAAAAAGGCCCCGAAGTGAAGGATGGCGAGGAGCCAAAGTGGGCCCCCGCCGCCCAGCAGAACCATTCCCAGCAGAGGCAGGGCGTAGAACGGGAACAGGCGATTCAACCAGTAGCGCGAGACCAGAGCCGTGCGGGCGAAGACGATCGCAAACGAGAACAAGTACAGAGCCAGCGGAATCACCCAGAGGAGAGGAATGGGACGGACGACCGTGGTGAAGTAGGACGTCACCGCCAGCATCCACGTGGATGGGACGGCAGCGAGCAAAACCCACTTGAGCCTGCGGTGCCATGTGATGAGCGATGAACCTCCCTCCCCGGTCAGGGGGAGGGTCGGTGTGGGGGGTGATGGAGAGGCCCCCAACGACCGAGACCATGCGACAGTACCGAGACAGAGCACCGAGAGGACGAGAAAGGCCAGGTAACCGTCGCGCCACAGGTCCGCCTGCGCATGCAGCCCGAAACGTGGCTCGATCAACGCGGGATAGGACAGGAGCCCGAGCGCGCTCCCGAGGTTGCTCGCGCGGTACAGGAAGTAGGGGTCCTGGGCATGGGCATGGCCGGTGCGTGAGAACCAGTGCTGGATGAGTGGCGACGTCGTCGACAGCACCAGGAATGGCAGCCCGACCGTGACCGATAGGAGGAGCACGAGCCACAGGGCAGGGCTGCCCGTCGTAGGCGGGTTCCAGCCTGGGACCAGGTGAATGGGCAGAACCAGAAGGGGCGCAAGCAGGAGCAAACCGTGCAGAAGGGCCTGCCAGCGCCACTGCAGCCGCATCGCAAGCCAGTGCGAGTAGCCGTAGCCGATCAGCAGCACGGTCTGGAAGAAAAGGACCGAGGTCGCCCAGACGGCGGACGTTCCTCCCACGAGGGGCAGCACCATCTTCGCGACCATCGGCTCGACGAGGAAAAGCAGAAAGGCGCTCGCGAAGAGACAGATGGTGAAGACGGCCAGCACCGCGACCGAAAACGTCGCTTGTCTCTGGTCTGGCCGCGCGAGCGCGCTGATCAAGTCCGGATATCTTGGCAGGCGGGCATTCGCTTCAGATGAGGCCCGGGTCCGACTAGAGGATCAGCTTCCGGCTACGGTTCCGGTCCACAGTGCGCCGTCCAGGTAGCGCGCGAACAGGTTGACCGCGGCCGTGCCGGGCGGGCAGACCGCCCCTGGACCGGATGAAAAGTTCCCACCCAACGAGGTCCAGGCGCCGAGCGAGGTGCCATTGAAGCCGCGCTGCCAGATTCCACCGTTGGTCCCGACGACGAAGACGTCGAAGTGTCCCGTCGCACACGATGACGTCGCGGGGCTGAGCATCACGACGCCACCGAGGGGCGTCCACGTGAAGCTGCTGCCGTTCAACGTACCCTGCCACAGGCCGTTGCCAGAACCGACCACGAACACGTCGGTCCGGGTGGGGCTTGACGCGATGGCTGAAGGATCTGCGCTGATCACCCCCCCAAGGGATGTCCAGCTCCACGACGTGCCATTCCAGGACGATCGCCAGACGCCGTGGTTGTCCGTCCCGGCCACGAACACGTCAAGGTGGTTCAACCCCGACGACGTGGCGCTGGGGCCAGAGGTCATGATGCCACCCAGGCTTTCCCAAGCGCCCCATGTCGTTCCGTCCGAAGACCGATGCCAGAGGGCGTTGCCTGAGCCTCTCACGAAGATGTCAATGCGGTTGGGTCCCCATGAAACCGCAGTGGGCTCAGCGGTCAGCACGCCGCCCAGGCTCGTCCACGGGCCCCAGCTGGTGCCGTTCCACGTCTTCTGCCAGAGGGCATCGTCATTCCCGCGCACGAAGGCGTCCATCCTGCTGGCGCCCCACGACGAAACGGCGGGACTTCCGGTTATGCCGCCGCCGAGCGACGTCCAGCCCGGTAGGGGCGGCGGCAGCACGAGCGCCCCGACCGAGAACGACCACGTGTACGGCACCCCGTTGACGGTGAGCGCTACGACGTATTTGACGCCTGCCTGCAGAGGCAGCTTGGGCATGACGATCACGCCTCCTCGCGCCTTCAGGTAGCTGCTGAGGCTGGCGTTGGTGGAGTCGATCGCGCAGGTGTCCAGAAGGGCGCCATTGCCGGTGATGGTGTGGACGGTGGCGGTGGTGCTCACGTTGCCACCGAGCTCGATGAACACCGGCAAGCCGGCGTATCCAGGACAGGCGGACGTCGGGTCTGGAAACTCGTTACCGCTGTATGCGGTGAGTGGCTCGGTGGAGAGGTTTCCAGGGAAGTAGACCGGGAACTGTCCTCCGGTGTACGAGTTGCCACTGCTGACATTCAGGGCGGCGCCCAACTGCCACGGGCTGGTCGTGCCGTCCCTATACGATCCGAAACCGGTTTGAGTCAGCCGGGGGTCCATCATCGCCATGGCGTGGAATGGCGCGCCCATCCACCAATCGATGGCCTGCTCGTCGGTGGTGGCGGTGCTAGAGCTCACGAAGATGTTGCTGTTCTGGGCCGCCGTGTCGCCGGCGGTCGTGTAGTACGGAACGCCCGCAGTCTCGTAGTGGGTGACCAGATTGTTCTTGACCATGTAGACGGCGTGGTTGTAATCGCCGGCGCTCCAGGTCGCGTTCTCCGTGAGGACCGACTGTCCCGCCTCGGCCCGCCAAAGGTTGAATCGATCCAGCCAGCCGGCGCTGGCCGTGGTGACGGCGGAGAGATGGACGGCTTGCGTGGCGGGGAAGGCGGGAAGGCTCACCAGAAGCAAAGCGGCGGTGAGCGACGCCCCGAGGCGACGAGCGGCCGGCGATCGCAATGCGGCGCCTGCGGCCGCGGTCACGCCATGCGTATACCTGGTTATCACCTCGTGTAACAACGTCATGAGAGGCGGGATCTTGCCGCAGGATGGCCCCGACCGTCTGTCCCTTAGCGATGACGATTTCCACGACTTCGGAGCCTAGGAGGATCGCAACCGAACGGATGATCGCCCGTGCTTCGCCAGTTCTTCAGATCGCGACCCAGTCGGCCTGGAAGCTCGAATTTGACCGGCGTGCCCAGATGCTTTAGGTGCAGGGTCCTGCCAGCAGGCCACCGAAGGTAGCGGCTTCGTACCACTTTGAATTGGGCGTGAATACGTAGGTCGCCTGTCCGCCAATCCAGATGCCGTGAGCGTCGGCGATCGGCGGCCAGTTCGGGCTGATGAAGGTCTGGTTGTAGTAGTAGGCGTAAGTACCGCTTAAGATCGCTATCTCGATAGCATGCCCAACTGATGGCGCGACCCAGAGATAGCTTCCATTGTCACCGCCACTCACCGTAATGATTGGACTCCCGTTGAGATCGAAGCCGACCACTGAGCTGTTGCCCTGATCGACGGCGAACCAGGGCTCGGAAGCACCGGTTTTGAGGTCCAGGCGGAGAATGGGATTCGGAACTCCCTGCGGGACCGCCGAAGAACTGGTTCCGTAGGCCGCCCCGCCTCCCACGGCCTGCCAGTAGCCGCTGGCGGTGATCTGCTGCGCGGAGCCTGAGAACGGTAGGAACCACAGGCCCGCGAGCTGGGGAACGGCTCCATAGACGCCTTGTGCCGTAACGCTCAAGATGATCCACTGCTTTCCTTCGCCCAGCTCGCTGACTGTGCTGTCCGCCACGTTGACCACATAGACGCCCTGCTGTCCGGGGTACACGTAGTGCGTCGCGTCTGGCACGACCCAGCTGTATGGGACCGGGAGCCACCGGTCGTGCAGATGGTCGTAGGACAACCCGAAGCCCGCAAAGCCCCCGCCGTATTGATTGGGTGCGGGTGATGGAGCTGTTGAAGGCAGCGTGACTCCGCTGCGGGGATCCGCCACGTACGACCCAGCCGGGAAGACGATGAAGCCCCCGCTGCCGGGCTGACCTTGATCGATCGGAAGCCGGCAGGTGGGGGCGCTGCCTGGCGGGAATGGGCTCGAGCCCGGCACCGCGAAGGGCTGCAGGTCGGACGAGGTCGGGTACTCGTACGGGGCAAGCGGCGACGGCGACGGTGGCGGAGGCAACGTGGGCGAGGTCACCTGCGTTGTGGGGAAGGGCGTTTGGGGGATGGGGAGCAGGGTGGGCGTCGGTACAACGAACCCTCCGGTTGCGCCCTTGTCTCCACAGTTGTTGCTGCTGGTATGTAGGCCGAGGTTCTGTGCGGCTCGGCAACCCGCGGGGGTTGCAACGATGACGACCGTGCCTCCCAGCACCATCGTTACGACGGAAACTGCGACTGCCAGCGCCCACCAGGGGGCCCTGAACCGGCCGAACTGGAACCCCATGCTGATGCATCGTATCGACCCGCAAAATGGTTACGGCTTCAGCAGCTCCATCTGTGCTAGCAGCGCTTGGTTGGCGGGATCGAAGCGGTCGAGGTAGACCGCGGCGCGGGCGGCATCTCGCGCATCGGTGACGTAACCGAGCCGGCTGTCGGCGACTGCGAGGTTTCGGTACATCTCCGGGTTGAAGGTCCCCAGCTTTGCGGCCGATGAATAGGCGTCGCGGGCCCTCGCCCAATCCTGAGCTTCGAAAGCAAGGTTCCCAACCTCCACCGCGTAGACGCTTTCTTGCGGCGCTAGTCGCCGGGCCGCTGCGGCGAGGACGCTTGCGGCGGCGCGGTGTCCGGCCACGTCTTCGTGATAAGCCTGCAGGAGTCCCGCGTCAGCGAGATATGCGCTGCCCAATGCGGGGACTGCCAGCGCAGCCAGGCCTGCGATGACGGCCAACGCCAACAGCCTCGCCCGCAGCGACGGCAGCCCAACCGATATCTGCTTTGCGCTACCGCCACTCCAGATCACCACCGCCGCGGCGACGAGGATCCACATCGGCAGCGCCGCCGGTAGGGCCGTGAAGTTGAACTGCAGCACCACCTCGTAGCCGGCCCAGCCCGCCAGCAAGCCCCAACCTTCGGGGAATCGCGGTCCGCGCCAGAAGGCCAGCGCGACCGCGGCCAGCAACCAGAGGTAGGCGGCGACTCCCAGCACTCCCTGTGTGGCCGCCACCTGAAGCAGCTCGGAGTGGGCTTTGTCGAACTGCGCGTAGTAGCCCCAGTTGCCGGACTGGTAACGCGGGTAGACCAGCCCGAACGTGTCGGGCCCATATCCGATGAGCGGGCGGGCCGCGACCAGCGGAATCGTGTCCGTCCAGACATGCAGTCGATCGCTCACTGTCTCCACTTGCGAGACGGCCCCGTTGGTCGACGTTCCATGCTCGAGCCCTACGGGCGCGAGGGCGGCGGCGCTCAGGACGAGCGCCACAGTTGCCGCCTGCAGCAACCGGTTCCGCATCGCGGGCAGCTGCTGTCCGAACAAAAGAATTGCGATGGCGATCGCCAGTCCGATCCACGAGCTCCGGCTGAGCGTGAGCAGCAGCGCCAGCAGCATTGCCGCCAGGGCGTTCCCGGCGAGCAGCCGCGTCAGCGCCGATTTCGCAGAGAGCACCTCGACGTAAGCCACCGGGCACAGGAGGACGAGAAAAGCGCCCAGCACGTTGGCGTTGCCCATGGTCCCGTAGGCGCGCGCCGGCTGGCCGGTGACGGAATCTCCGATCCACTGGACGATCGCGATCACCGCCACGACGAACCCCGACGCGATCAAAGCGCGCTGCAGAGCGCGTGCTTCGCCGGCGTCCCGGATGCTCTGCACGGTCAGCCAGAAAATCGCGCCGTAGGTGCACAGCGTGAGCAGACCGTCGTAGCGCGCATAAGTGCCGAAGATCCCGATGCCCAGGTTGACGCCAAAGACGGCCGAGACCACCGCCGACCCGATGAAAGCAAGCAAAGGAAGGTCGAGCGGCGTGCGCTTCCAGACAAGACGATTCGCAACCGCCGCGCGTGCCACGAAGAGCGCGGCCAGCGCGAGCACAAGAAACCTGGCCACCAGCAGCTTGGGCAGCACGTAGTGGTCGAACGTCAGCGGCCAGAACGTGAGGGGAAGGACGAACGCAATGGTGCGCAGAGTCCACCGCTCGATTGCGCCCAACCTCGTCTGGGCCGAGCTCGCTTCGGCCGACACGGCCATCACCCTACGGCTTGCGAGGCCTCAGGACCAGGGCGGTCCAGCCCGCCGGCGGATCCAGACGTAGATGCCGGCGCCGACCGCGATCGCCGCCGCCGCGAGGACAAGCACCGGCCAGGCAGGAAACGCCGCCGGCGTCACTTCTGCGGCGGCTGGTGTGGCGGAGATCGTCGCCGGTGGAAACGCGAGAGGACTCGGAGACGGTGAGGAAGGCGAGGTCTGGATTGGAGGCAACGGCGACGGAGAAGGGAGCGAGGTGCCTGTGACGGTGATCGGCGTGCATACCTTGAGAACGACCGGCTGGTTGCCGGCCCAAGGCGGGCCCGTGTCACCGCACACCTGGTGAACCCCGGCGTCGCCGGGCATGTATCCGAGGCCCCCCGAGATGTTGCCCTGGTTGTCGGCAGTCGGACCAGGCGTCCCCAGGAATATGTCGGGCGTATCGATGTACAGAGCCACGAGCTCACCGGGTGGGAATCCGCTCCCGGTCACGGTGACCGTGGTACGCGGAGGACCCGAGGTGGGAGTCACAACGAGCACCGGCTTGTAGTCGGTGACCGCAAGCGGGGCGCACGCGATGACGGCAGCCGACTGTGTGCTGGCGTAGAGGTCCGCGCAGATGGTGTGCGGGCCCGGCGCAGCCAGTATCGGGATGGACACGGAAAATGCCCCATGGTCGTCGGAAGCTCCAAACAGACCCAGCGCATGCGATGGGGAATCGAGATAGATGTCGATGCGCGCTTTGGCCGGATAACCGGAGCCGCTGATCGTGATTTGCGCATCGGGCGCAGCCGAACCCGGATTCACTGTGAGGCTGGCCACTGCAGCGGAAGGCGACGGGCTTGAATCGGCGATCACAGCGGGTGACCACGCGATCCACAACGCCGCTCCGGCGGTTCCCAGCATCGCAAGTTTCCGCATACCGGCCATTGCATCGGATAACGAGTGCCAGGCGTTGGGGTTACTGCCGGCGTGGACTGAAACGACCGCCGCCAAAGACGAGCGGCGGTCGCATGTGATCGGTGTGTCTAGGCTCTGGCCTGAGCCTGGGTTACGGCTGCGCTGATGTCCACGACCGCGGTCTCGAAGACTTCGACCTGAACGTCATGCGGGCCCGCGCCCGCGATCTTGGCGGCCTCGGCCCGCGGCCCGGCGAGCTTGCTTGCGCTGGCGGCTTCGTCTTCGCTGGTCTCCCACACGGTCGATACGCTGAGGCGTCCAGTCTGGCGGTCGACGCTTGCGACAGTCGCCTGGTAACCGTGTTGCGCCTTGAGAATCGGCAGCACCTGGTTGCGGATGTACACGATCGCCGCGTCCAGCTTCTCAGGATCGCCATTGGCGGTGACCAATCGCATGAAGGTACCTGCTTTCGGCGCCGCCGCGCGATCCATGATCATCAGCTCCGCCCGCTCCACGTTGACGATCCGAGCTCCGGCGCTCGTGGCCGTCTGCGTGCGTGCCTCCATTCCGGTCTGCTCGCTCGACGCCAGCGCCTTTACTGATTCCCAATACGTGACGCCGAGTGCCGCGCCTGACCTCCGATCGACCAGCAGCACGGCGCCCTGGTTGCCTGGCGCCGAACGAAGCGTCTTGACGGTGCTCGCCTTGAAGTTCTCGATCGCCGCGTCGACTTTGTCCGGCGATGCCTGGATTCGGGTTGCGCGAAGGAACATGGTTCTGCCCCCCATAGGAAAACGATCAGCTTGGAACACGATGGCCGGGAGACGCCCGGGCCCAAAGGCAGCCTACGACCGATCCGGCCAACGTGCCGGTTACGAAAAGTTGCCGCATTGGGACGACAATGGAGCAACCCGATGCGTGGCCCCACCGATCAGCGGCCGGCAGTCCCCGACTTTGGCCGGGTGGCCCCCGAGCACGCGGCAACTTTCCTCGGGATCATGACGATCCTGCACAGCGAGCCGGCCGCGCCCGCGTTCGGGCGTCTCCTCAAGAAGAGCCTCCAGCCGGACGACTACGTTCTGCTCGCGCACATCTTCGAAGAGATCAGCGTCATGGCGCTCCACCACCTGATCCCGGAGGCGCTCCTTTTCGACGCGTTTGGTTTCGACCTCTATTGGGAGGAGCTACGGGAAGACATCCTGTCATTGAGGCAGCAAACCGGAAACGAGAAGTTTTGCGAGAACTTCGAGATCGCCTCTGACCGAGCTCGCGAATACCGCAACGATCGCCCACCCAAGCGCCGCTGGCATCACAAGTCGGAAGACGAGGGTCCACAAGAACCGCCTGGGGGTGCCGGTCGCAAGCCACCTGGGCCTTCAGCCTCTCCCGCCGAGGAACCCGGCATCCGGAGCGAGTCGGAGCGCGATCCGGCAACTCGACGGAGTCCGTAGATATCGCTCCGCGCAAATCAGCGCTGGTTACGGGAGGCGCGGGTTTCATCGGATCTCATTTGGTGCGCCGCCTGGTCGCGGATCACTACGAAGTTCGCGTCCTGGACAATTTCACGACCGGCAAGCCCGCCAACCTTTCGGGTCTCGAATCTGTCGAGGTCGTACACGGTGACGTCCGCTCTCGCGCCGACCTGGAGCGGGCGATGCACGCCGTTGAGGCCGTCTTTCACCTCGCCGCCATCGCTTCGGTCGAGCGGTCTTGGAGCGACCCCGTCGAAACGCTAGCCGTGAACGCCCACGGCACTGCCAACGTCATCGAGGCGGCGGTCAAGAGTGGTATCTCGGCGGTCGTCTACTCGTCCTCGGCGGCGGTCTATGGAGACCAGGAGGTTGAGACCACCTCGGAGGAGCTCGAACCGAGACCGATCTCTCCCTATGGCTACTCGAAGTTGCTAGGCGAGAAGATCGCGCTCGCGCATTCGCAATCGGCTCGAGGTGTGCGCGTGATCGCCCTGCGGTACTTCAACGTGTTCGGTCCAGGCCAGGATCCCGATTCGCCCTACTCCGCCGCGATCCCCATCTTCATCAAACATGCGTTGGCCGGCACCACAGCGACAATCTATGGCGACGGCCAGCAGAGCCGCGATTTCCTGCATGTGGACGATGTTGCCCAGGCCAATGTTTGCGCGTTCGAGAGCGACGCGTCTGGCCTTGCGATCAACATCGCTTCGGGTCAGAGCCACACGCTTCTCCAGCTCGTGGATGCGATCAACACCATCACCGGCCGGACCTTGTCGACGACCTTTGCCCCCCCACGCGAGGGCGACATCAGGCATTCGCTGGCCGATGTCCGGCTAGCCGAAAACGCGATTGGCTTTCACTCGAAAATCGCTTTCGCCGAAGGCCTGCGCCGGACGATCCGCGGTTAGGCGCTCTCCGCTCGAGCCGACGGCTTGCGGAGATGCTTTGTGGGGTCGACACCCTCGAGCTCGAGGTCGTGGACGAGCATTTCGTGGACCAGCTGATCGAAGGTGGTCCTTGGTTTCCAGCCCAACTTCTTCCTCGCTTTGGACGCGTCTCCGCGCAGCCGGTCGACCTCGGCGGGCCGCATGTAGGCTTCGTCAACCACGACGTATTCGTGCCAGTCGAGGCCCGCGGCGCTGAATGCGGCTTCGATGAAGTCCCGCACGGAGCGCATGTCGCCGGTGGCGATCACAAAGTCATCCGGCTCATCCTGCTGCAGCATGAGCCACATGGCTTCGACGTAGTCGCGGGCGTGACCCCAGTCCCGCTGGGAGTCGAGGTTGCCGACGCGCAGCTTGTCCAGCTTGCCGGCCAGGATCTGCCCGATCCCGCGCGTGACCTTGCGCGTGATGAAGTTTTCGCCGCGCCGGGGGGACTCATGGTTGAACAGGATCCCGCTGCACGCGAACAGGTGATGCGCCTCGCGATAGTTCACCGTCATCCAGTGCGCGTAAAGCTTCGCAGCGGCGTAGGGGCTCCTCGGGTGGAACTGCGTCGTCTCGTTCTGGGGCGGCGGCGACGATCCGAACATCTCCGACGTCGACGCCTGGTAGAACCGCGTGGGCGTGCCCATCGTGCGGATTGCTTCCAGCAGACGCGTCGTGCCTAGCCCATCCGCGTCGCCGGTGTACTCGGGTTGGTCGAACGAGATCTGGACGTGGCTCTGCGCGGCCAGGTTGTAGATCTCATCGGGTTTCACCGTCTTGACAAGTCGATTGAGGCCACCAGAGTCGGTCATGTCACCGTAGTGCAGAACGAAGCGCGCACCTTCTGGATGACTCGGGTTGGAATGCTGCAGATGGTCGATGCGGCCCCGATTCATGGTTGACGACCGGCGCACGACGCCGTGCACCTCATAACCCTTGCCGAGTAAGAGCTCAGCCAGATAGGAACCGTCCTGTCCAGTGATCCCGGTGATGAGCGCGGTATGGGCCATTCCAGTACGGAAGTCTATGGTTTTGGCTGGTCCGACCTTCGCATGCGCGTAACCGCAACCACGCCAAGCACGATCAAAATCACGAACCCACCGAGCGCAAGTGGAATTGGAACCCCAGGCGCAGAGGCCGGAGTTGCAATCGTGTTGACCGTGAACTGGGCACAAGCCTTGGCCGCAACCGCCTGGGTGCTGCCCAGGAAGGTCGTATCCCCGCACACCTCATGGGGTCCCGCCTTCGCGGGATTTACCTTGCCTGACAGGTCGTAATTCTTGGCGGGCCACGTGATGTTCTGCTGAAACGCGCCTTGCGCGTCTGCCTGAGGTCCGGGCGGAGGGTTGCCCAGGTACGGCCCCGGAGAGTCGATGTACAACGCGACGACCTCGAGAGGAGGAAAGCCGGAACCCGAGATCGTAAGTGGGGTGCCGGGCAGACCAGACTGGGCGGTGAGGGTGATCGTGGGCGAGCCGGATGATGCGGCGAGGCCGGCGGCCGGCATTGAAGTCGACCACGCGACTACCATCAGCCCCGCAATCCAACGGAATTTCATCCGTGGCACTGTAGCAAGAGCCCTAGGGTGCCGGCGGTGGGGATCCGATTGGCACCAGGACGGCCTCGTCGAAATACCAGTCGGTGCTCAGCGTGGCAGTACCTTGCCCGGCCGCAAATACGGCCAAGAACTGAACGGCATGATCAGGCTTTGGCATTATTCCGGCGCCGACCTTAACCCACGAATAACGTGCGCCGACCTGACTCGGCGCGACCATTTCAGAAATGGCCCAGAGCTGAGCTGTCCCGTCCCAGAGTCCTAGCTGCAGCTCGGGAGTTGTATAGGCGGGATTCGCCACCCTGACACGAAACCAGACGTCGTAGAGTCCCGGATTTGGGACGACCCAGTTTTCGAATGCGTCAACCGTGTACGAGTCGACGTGCGTTCCGCTTGGAAGCCTGACCGCGCGGCCGTGAGAAGCGGAAGGATCCGGTACCGCCGACCACGGTGCATAGAACGACCCACGATCGGCAGCGATGCGATAGGGGGTGTAGCCATAGTGATCGGTGGAGAAGGATGAGGCGCCACACACAACGACGGCGCCGACCGGCGTCGTCTGAATCCGCAATCGCCACGGCGTCGATTGCCCGGTGTTAGGAACGTAAACCCATTCCGGCGAGGACGGGGACAGCGCAACGTGCTGCAGCAGCTTTGAGGCCGGAACACCGAGGAACCCGAGATAGAGATACGCCTCTCCGCTTTTCGTCGACTGAAACATCACCGACCGACCGCCAGTCACTTGGACGTCAATAGTCGATCCGGCCGTCGAGTCGACAGTTTGGCATAGTAGACCCTGCGTACTTCGGGCCGGATCAGCTGAGACAGCCAGTTTTCCGCCAAAGAGCTTGACCATCTCCTGGTCAACGACCGCAGGTGGCAGATGACGCAGGGTGTCGATCGTCGGCGCTGCAAACGGATAGCCCAGCTCAGCGCTGGCCGAGAGATAGGGGCCAGCGTGCAGCTGCGGCATGCTTTCCTGGTCCAGAACGACGCCCATGTTCATGTCTGGGGCACCGCGAAATGCAGCCACTGTCTGCAGCTCGACTCTCTGCGTTCGCATCATGTTTGTCTGGACGATCGCCAGGTCCCGCAGCTGGACTGCGTTGGCGAAGATACCGATCGCAAACGCGACCGCAAAAACCGGGCGCCACCATTTGGCCCAAGGAAGTTTTCGCGCGGCGTCGGCGATCAACGGCAGTAGGAAGACGGCTCCCACGTAGACGTAGTGAGTGTCGGTTGCGGCCTGGATCCCAAGCCAGGCGCGCCCTAGACCGACAAGAGTGAACCATGCGATCGCTCCGGCAATCAGGCCCAACTGCCAGCTCTGCACTCGTCGTTGTCGATACCAGTACCAACCGACAAAGATGGCGAGGATGGGCAATATGCCGACTCCCGCGGCAGGCGAGGCGAAAATTGCTCCCGCAGATGTCGCCAACCCCAACCCGATGAACCGGGCCATGGTCTCGAAGTAACTCAATCCCAGCGACGGCCTATGGACGTCGGCCTGAAAGCCCGACGGCGGACATGCGGGGCATGTTCCAGGGGACCCGGGAAACTGGGCTCCATAGACGAGAAACCACACTCCGAACAGCGCGATTGGCACGAAGACCGCCGGCAGAAACCGCCGGCGGCGCGGATCAAACAAAAGCGCGACGCCGGCGGCCACGACAAATGCAAGGCCGACCCCGGAGCACATCAAGGACGCAAGCAAAGCCGCCGCAGCCGGGAAAACGCGTCTGGGAAAAGGGGGGTCGCCCTCCAGCAGTAAAAGGGACAGGAGACCAAAAGCGACTGAACCCACAAAGCCCAGCTGAAAGGCCCACACGATGTTCTTCCCGCCGCCACCTAGCACCAACAGGGTTAGCGCAGCTGCGAAGGCGGGTAGGTCGCCAGAGCGACGGCGAATCAGCATGAAAAGGATCAGGACCGAAGCCACATGCGCTACCAGAAGCGCCGCCTCATACGGAACGTGGCTCCTCAGGCCAACGACGACGAATAGGAGTTTCCAGATGAGAATCGGAAGCGTCGACCAATGCTCGTTGTGGGGCATCAGGAACACGCTGAGGCTCCATGAGCGGTCACCGACCACGAAGTCCCACTCGTCGTAATAGAAGTACTCGTAGTTGGTAAGAACCAACACACCTGCGAGCACTGCAAAGGCGCACGCGACTAGGACCCATAGCAACCAGGAAGCGCGAACGTCGCCGGCGCGCGAAGGTGGCCGGGCTGTTACATCCTGCATGCCAGGCCTCTAGCTCGACGGGGCGAGCCCACTCGGCACCATCACAGCTTCGTCTACGTACCAGTCCGCACCGAGATTCGCTGCGAACGACGCCAGGAACTGGACGTGGTGTCCGGCGGTCGGACTGACACCTGAGGCCACCTTCAGCCACATGTAATCTGTGCCGGCCTGGTTGGCCGTATACGTGGTTGCGCCAACCCAGACCTGCCCCTCGTCGTCCCACAGCCCAAGGGTCATCTCCGGAACCGCACCCGCCGTGCCGGCGACCCTGACGCGATACCAGACGTCATAGGCCCCCTGGATCGGCACGAATCCACCTTCAAAGACGTCGTTCCTGAAGGTCGGATAGACGCCTTTGGAAGCCTTTGCGGCCGAGCCATCTGAGGCAGCTACGTCCTGGACCGCCGACCAGCCGGGATTGAGGTTGCCCTTGTCCGCATGGCCGCGGTATACGTTCTGGACCGTCTCCTGGACTTGAAAGGGAGTGGGGGAGCACGCCTGGACGGCGCCCAGGTCGGTCGTCACGATGCGCACCTGCCACACGGCCGGCTTCCCGGTGTTGGGCAGGTACACCCATTCCGCCGTTGACGGCTGCAGGTGCACAGGCTGCAGCGGCTCGGCGCTTGGCGGACCCAGATACCCGAGAAAGAGAAAGGCGTCTCCCGCGTTGGCGGCTTTCACCATGATCGACTGGCCATCTGGGACCTGGAAGGACATGATCGATCCGGAGGTGGCGGGGACGTCACGGCATACCATGCCTTGCGTGGACCGGGCGGCGTCAGGCTTGGCGGAAAGGGCCGCGCCGAACAGGTTCACCATCTCTCGATCCACGTCTTGCCACGGCAGGCTGCGCAGCGTGTCGATTGTGGCGTGAGGCACGGGCGAGCCGAGCTCGTCGATTGCGGAGAAGTAGTGCGCCGTGACCAGCTGGGGCATGATCGTGCTGTCGAGGCTCCCGTCGACCGTCATGTCGGGCGCGCCTCTGAAGACTTCGGCGGTCTGCAGCTCCGCATCTTCGGTGCGCATGACCTCGGTGTGGGTGCTGCTCAGGCTGAGCGCCGGGATTGGACCGATGAGGGCCCGATCTCTCATTTGAAGGATGTTGGCGAACAGGGCGAGGACGAAGACGATGGCAATTGCCGGGCGCCAAAGCAAAGTCCAGCGGAGAGAGCGTGCCGCCTCCGCCAGCAACGGCAGCACGAAAGCCACGCCCATGTACATGTAGCGAGACTCGGCGGCGGCCGCGGCCCCGTACTGGGCTCGGCCAAGACCGGTGAGGGTGAACCAGGCCAGGACGCCTGCGACCATCCCAAGCTGCCAGCTCGCGAACCTTCTGGTCCGGTAGAGGTGAAGGGCGACCAGGACGGCCAGGACCGGGAGGAGGATCGCCCCGAGGTCCGCGACGCCGAAGACGGCCGACACTGAGGCCTGCAGGCCTGTGACCACGAAACTGGCCAGGCTGAGTACGTACCCGACGGTGATCGGTCCGCGGTGGATGTCGGCGCTGAATCCAACGGGAAGGCAGGTCGGGCATGGAGCCCCCGGCGTGCCTTTCAAGCCTGCTCCGTAGAGCGGGAACCACACCGCGAATGCCACCACCGGCACGACCAGGGCGAGCAGAAAGCGCCGTCGCCGGCCATCCGCCAGCAGCTCGACGCCCACCGCGGCGAGAAAAGCCAGCCCCGCACCGGAGCACATGAGCGAACCAAGCAGAGCGGCTGACGCGAGGAGCACTCGGCTAGGGAACGGCGGATCCCCATCGAGCACCAGCATCGCAAGCAGCCCGAACGCAACCGACCCCACGAACCCGATTTGAAACGCCCACACGATGTCCGTACCTCCGCTGCCGAGCAAGAGCAGGACGAGCGCCGCGCCGAAAGCGGGGAGGTCGCCGGAGCGGCGGCGGATCAAGGCGAAAAGCAGGAAAACCGAGGCGAGGTGGACCGCGAGCAGCGCCGCCTCGTAGGGGATGTGGCTTCGAATTCCAACCACGACGAACAGCAGCTTCCAGATGAAGATGGGAATCGTGTACCAGTGTTCGTTGTGCGGCAGCAGCAGAACGGTCAGATTCCATGGCCGGTCGTACTCGATCAATTCCCATTCGTCGAAAAAGAAGTTCACGTAGCTCGTGACGTACAGAATCGCTGCGAATGCGAGGGCGGATGTGACGACCAGCGCGCGGAAGAGCCACGGCGAGCTGACGTCTCCGACTCGCAAGCTTCGCTGTGCCGAGGTCACGACTGAGTCGCCAGGCTCGTGCGTGGCGCTGTGAAGTAGCGGTACGTCACGTAGGCGAGCCACAACACGGCGCAAACGTTGGCGATCACGGCAACGGTGATGAACCGGTCCGACGCATAGAAGTGGACGACGAACGAGGTGATTGGGCTGTGCGACAGCGGATAGTCGAGGCTCGATATCAGCACGCCCATGTCTCCGTACATCGGGATGAATGTCGTGACGGTCCAGATGGCGGCGATGTAGTAGTAGGCGACCCCGCCCATCCAGCGGCGGCACAGGAGCAGGAAGGGGAGGGCCAGGACGAAGTGGGTCGCCAGGATCCCGGTGAGGAGCATGAGGAAAGACGTGATACCCAGTGCGACCAGCGGGAGGTATCCACCATCGTCCAGCGAGGATCGTTTCCGGAACAGCAGCAGCCCTGCGACGATCAGCATCGCCGCGACAGTGAGCACCTGGCTGAGCGTCTGATATGTGAGGGAGCCGAAGACCACCTCTGAGGTCGGCGTGAAGGCGCGCTGAAGGCTCGAGGCCCCGTGCGCCAGGTAGGTCACCATGGGCCAGATCGAAAGGCCGCCCTGGGAGACTGTCGTCAGCGCCGCCTCATTGCCTCCGGCTTCCTGGACGCCGAGGTTGTGCAGCATGATGTCGACCGGAAGCGAGGGGCTCGTCGCCAGCGTGAAAGGTACGAGCGCGAGGAAAGCGACGATCACCGTCCAGGAGAGCGCGGCGACGTTCTGCCTCCATGTGAACCGTCTCAGCAACACGATCCCGAGCAGCACACCGAACACGACCATCTGCGGCCGCGTGAGCACCCCTGCCGCGAGCGCCATCCAGGCGAACGTCGGGCGCTGCCTTTCCAGCAAGAGGATCGCCGCCAGGACGAAGAAGAGGCTGAAGACGTGGGTCTGGCCCCAGACCGACATGTTGAACCACACGGCCGGGTTGAACAGAAAGAGAGCGCTCGCGGTGAGGCGCCATCGCTCACTTGCTCCGAGCTGCTTCAGGATGAAGTAGATCAGCGCTGCGTCCGCCAGCCCGAACAGGACGTTCACGGTTTTGATCAGGTACTCGAGCTGCAGGCTCGTGGTGCTGAACACCGCACCGCCGGCAAACAGGAGGCTGTTCACCCAGCCGATCGCAGCAGATAGATAGGCGGAAACCGGCTCGTACGGAAAGGCCGACTCGATGTAGGGCACGCCACGCCAGGTCGAGGTCACCGACACGAGGTTTGGGAGGTAGTAAAGCTGCGCGATTCCGTACACCCGCGCCACGTACGCCCACAGCTTCGCCCCGCCCATGTCGAACGGGTGCGAGCCGAGCGGAAAGAGCAAAGCGTTGCCGGCGAGATAGACAACGATCGCCCCCACCCCGATGGCCAGGGCACGAGGGCCGCGCGAGATCGCCGGCCGCCGGCGTGGGGATCCTGACCAGGCCGAGAACGCTCTCCATGGAGCGTTGATGACGATCGCCAGCACGATCGCAAGCGCCCCGAGCACAGCCAGGGCGGTGAGGAGAAACCTGGCCGTGGGATCGTCGATCCGCGATGCCCACGACCTCTGGTGGGGAAGGGTGAGACTGTAATTCTGCAGAACCACCTGGCTCGTGCCGGCGGAGCCAAGCGCGGAAGCGGTCAGTGAAAGCTGGACGTTGCCGAAGAGCGCGTTGAGCTGGCCGGGTGTTGCGGACGCCTGCCCGTTCGTGCCGTCATCCCCCGTGACCGTGCTGGTGATCACCCCATTCGCCCGGTCGGCGAGGACGGCCAGGTGATATGTGTGATGTGTCTGGTAGGTGCCGAGGACTTTCGCGTCGACTACGCTGCCGCCGACCAGCGTTGGGCCGGCGGTGCCCTTGTCGATCGCGTAGGCGGTGATCTGGTGCTCGGGTGCTGAGCCGAACACCACGAACTGCCCAGAACCCGTCCACGGAGACCAGACGCCGATTCGAAATGACCCGCCGTCATCCAGCACCGTGACATCGACTGCGGCGCGAAGCGTGCGCAGGGGAGTCGTGACCAGCGTCGCGCTGTCGAGCGACCCTTGTGGGGCGGTCACGTTGAGCGAGCTCGCGTAAACCTGAACAGCACCTTTGCCGCCGACAGAAGTCGAGACCAGGTTTGGATCGAATCCCGTGTACAACGCGTCGACGGCCGGATGCCTCCAGGCGTCGGCGGGGATGAGCGTAAGGGTCAGCATGACCAAGGCAAGTGCGGGCAAGGCCCAGCCCAAGGATTTGCGGAGCCGGTTCACGTCGCTAGACCGGTTGCGGCTCTGGACGGCGGCTGCTGCGGATGGCCTCCCAGCTCTTCATCCCCAGCACGACCAGCAGCGCGATGTTCGCGAGGGTGCCGAACGTGATGAACCAGTCGGCCGAGAAGAGGGCCACGACGAGCCGGCTGATCTCGTTGTTGGTAGAGCTCACAACGCTGGCGCTGCCGCTGTAACCAAGAAAGTCCTGGGATATGTGGCCGAACGAGGTCACGAGGGTGATCGTCGTGAGCACCGCCAGCGCGTACACGTAGCCGGTCGTGCTGAAGACCTGGCGGCACAGGATGATTCCGACCACTGCGTAGACGAAGTACCTCGAGATGAGGCCGGGAGTGAACATCAACCAGCCGAGCATGCCGAAGGCCACGACGGGCAGATACTGCCCGGGTTGGGCCGACAGTCTCCTGACCAGCAGAAGGGTGGCCCCGACGACAAGCAGGAACGAGACAGACAACGCCGCCCCGACCTGGCCGTAAGTCAACGACCCCAAGAGGTGCTGGGTCGAAGGCGACCACATGCGATCCAGCCCATGCTGGCCGTTGACGAGCAGGAGTGGCAGGGTCCAGATGGAGTAATAGCCGGGGGACGTTCCGAGGTAAGGCACATCCGCCTGACCGTTACCAAAGTGGTAGGTAAGCGTCCGAGCGACCCAGTCGAAGGGTAGGGACGGGCTGATCGTGAGGGCGAAGGGGGCGAGGAAGATGAAGAACACGATCACGGTCCAGGAGAGCGACCTCAAATTCCGCAGAGCGCCGAACTTGCGCAGGTACATGGCGCCCAGGAGGAAGGCAAGCACGAACATCTGAGGGCGCGTGTACGCGGCGCCGAGCAGCATCAGCCAGGCCCCCAACGGCATGTCCAGCTCAGCCAGCCAGATCGAGCTCAGGACGAAGAAGAGGCTCACGGTCTCGGTGGATCCCCAGACCGACATGACGAACACGACGGCCGGGTTCAGCGCCAGCAGCAGCGCTGAGGTCAGTGCCGTTGGTTTGCTCACAAGGCGCTTGAGGATCAGGTACGTGAGGATGCCGTCCGCGAATCCAAACAGGACGTTGAGGCCCTTCAGCAAGGCTTCGAGCGAGAAGCCATTGATGTTCTCGGCCACGGACTGGCCCGGCCAAAGGTGGTGATACGTCCAACCGGCCGCGAGGTAGTAGTAGGCCTTGGTCACGCCGTACGGAAAGCCGGCCTCGTGCAGGGGGATGCCGGACCAGGCACCGGCCGCTGACACGATGAGCGTCCGGTAGTAGAGGTCCGCGAATCCGTAGTTGTCGGCGACGTAGGCCCAGATCTTGGCCGACAGAACGTCGTAGTGCGGTGTCGCAACCACAAACAGCGGCACGTTGGCCACCACGTAGATCACGCACACCAGCGCCAAGCCACCGACAAGCCGCCAGCGAACTCGCAGCTCGGCCGCCATCCAGAGCAACCGAGCCCGCGCCCGCCCGAGCGCCTGCGGCGAGGCGAGACGCAACGCGACGGCCAGGAGGCAGATCACGATCGCGGCCGCCAGGAGGACCTCCACCAACGTGTGCGCTATCGGGTCGTCGATCGTGACCGCGGCCTCCGCGCTCGAGTTGGACTGCGACGGGAGCGTGACGGCGAAGTTTCGAATCACCGCCTGGGTCGGCTCGGCAACCGCGGAGGAAGAGACGGTCAGCGAGTACCTGAACGCTTTGAACAGGTCGGGCGCATCGGCGGCGGTGATCGTGGAGCCGGCGTCCGGCAATCCGGGCCCACTGATCTGAGCATCGATCCTCCGACCCGATTGGTCGACGTTCATGGTCACGTGATAGGGCTGGCCGAGCACGTAATGCCCAAGCACCCGGTTGTTGGTCACCACTCCACCCACGAGATCCTGCTGCCCGCTCCCGGCATCAACCGTCTCGGCTCTGATGACGTCTCCTGCGTCGTGATCGAAGACCAGGAAGTAGCCGGCCGCATTCTCCGGGCTCCACACCTCGATGCGAAGAGGGACGGACTGAGCAGCCTGCGCAACCACCTCGACGTCAAACGACGAGAAAAACGAAAGAGGCGTCGTGAGCAGGTCAACCGTCGGATGTGATTGGGCCAGGGCGCCGATCGTCAGTGCATCCGGCGTGACCTTGACGATGCCCGAATTGGTGGCGGGCCCAGTGGGTGAAACGAACAGCAGGTTCGAGTCGAAGCCGCGGTAGGTCGCGTCGGTGGCCGGTTGCTTCCACACGTGAACCGGGGTCACGATCAGAGCAACGATCAGCACGGCCAGCGCGACCGCAGCCGCTGAAATCACCCCGCTCACAGAGATGGAACTTCGCCACGAGCGGCTCGCGGTTTCCGGGTGCCCGGAGCCATCGGATTTGAGCTGCGCTTTCACGGGGCCGCCAGAGCCAGGCTGGATACGACACGCTCGAACTGCGCGCCAACGTGGCTCCAGCTGAACTTCGCCCCGTGCTCCAGTGCGTTTCGGGAAAGGCGGTCGTATAAATCCTCGTCAGTAAGCAGCTGCATGATCCGGTCCGAAAGAGCGGCCGGGTCACCGAAGGGATAGCGGAGACCGTTGTACCCGTCCCGGACGGCTCCCTCGGGCACGCCCGTGCTGGCGATGACCGGAATGCCCAGGGCGTTCGCCTCGACCGCGACGATTCCAAACCCTTCCACGGCGGACGTGATGACGAGGATGCGTGAGCGCAGCATCAGGTCGCGTTTCTCGTCGTCGGTCAGGTCGAAGCGAAAGTCAACGCTGCCCTCGATGCCCAACCGAACGGCCAGATCCCGGAGCTCCTTCTCGTAAACCATGTCGTCGCGGCGCCCGGCGATCGTGAGGCGGGCGCCCGGGACCTGCTTGACGACCTCGGCCATGGCTTGAATCGCGTCGTGCGGGAACTTGTAGCGCCGCAGCTTGCCGAGCCACAGGATCGACGGGTCCGAAGTGGGCTTCCGGTCGCCGTCCCGCAACCACTCGTCGCGAATGCTCACGGGCACCACGAAGATGTTGGCCGGCTTGAACCCGATCTTGGGAAAGGCCTGCCGCCATTCTTCGGTCCCAGCGCGAACCAGGGTGTTGCGATGCACCCACGCCGCAACCCGCTCGAGGAGGTTGAGCGGGCCGTTGAGAAGCTTTGGGTACTGCACGGCGAACAGGTCTCGGTGGATCTGGTGCCACTCTGTGATCATCGGTTCCCGGACATAAAGCGGCGCGAGGCGGGGGACACGGGAACCGCCGAAGCCCTCGACCACCACGACGTCAAACTTGCCGCGGGCTCGAGACATGTAGTAGGTGAAGGTCCGAAACCATAGGGAATGGAGGCCGCCAAGCCGCACCACCTTGAGCCCGTCGAGAAGCTCTTCGTGCGGAGCGCCAGGATAGGCGGCTCCCACGAACGTGACGTCGTGTCCAACCGAGGCGAGGTACCGCGCGTTCTCCCACAAGGTCATGTCGCCGCCGGTCGTCGCAGGGTGATACCAATCCCGCGAGGCGAGGAACAAAACCTTGAGCCTCGCGCCGGCCGTCATAGGCGCGGGTGGGACATCCTGCGATGCGCGAGTAGGGAGGTCCGGTTGGCTACTTATCTGGACTTACCCGCGTGGGCTGACTGTCGGCGACCGGCTTAGT
>JBIOJB010000045.1:0-24326 GCA_044450465.1 Candidatus Dormibacterales bacterium
GCATAGGCCCGCCCGTGCAGGACGGTTTTTACTACGACTTCGGGTTCTCCGCGCCCATCTCAGAGGCGGATCTGCCGGCGATCGAGTCGCGCATGCGGCGGATCGCCCAGGAGGATCGCCCCTTTGCGCATGAGACCCTGACGCGGGCCGAGGCGGTCGAAGAATTTCGCGCGCGCAGCCAGGACTACAAGCTCGAGCTGATCGCTGACAAGGTGGAGGGTGACGAGGTCAGCGTGTATCGGACCGGGGCGTTTCTCGATCTGTGCCGCGGTCCGCACGTGCGGTCGACCAAGGAGCTGAAGGCGTTCAAGCTGCTGCGTGTCGCGGGTGCGTACTGGCGCGGCGATGAGAAGCAGCCGCAGCTCACGCGTATCTACGGCACAGCGTGGCCTTCGCCGAAGGAGCTCGAGGAGCACCTCAGGTTCCTCGAAGAGGCCGAGAAGCGCGACCACAAGAAGCTCGGCAAGGAGCTCAAGCTGTTTGCCGTCGACGACCGGGTCGGGCCGGGCCTGCCCCTCTGGCTCCCCGATGGCGCGACGATTCGGCGCGAGCTCGAACGCTTCATCGTCGACGAGGAAATCGCTCGTGGCTACCAACACGTGCGCACTCCCGACGTTGCGCGACTGGACCTCTTCCGGCAAAGGCACGCCCAGCTTTACGCCGAGTACATGTACCCGCCGATGAAGTTCGAGGACGGAGAGGAGCTCGAGCTGCGGCCAGTCAACTGCCCGCACCACATCGTCATCTATCAGACCGAGCTTCGGAGCTACCGCGATCTGCCGCTGCGCATTGCTGAGATCGGAAACAACTGGCGCTATGAGCGCTCGGGCACGCTCGCCGGCCTGAACCGCGTTCGGTCCTTTGCACTCAATGACGCGCACATCTTCTGCACTCCGGAGCAGTTGATGGAAGAGGTCAAGGGCGCCATCGAGCTAGCGCTGTATTTCTCGAAGGTGCTTGGCATCGACGAGTTCTTCTATCAGCTGTCTACGCGCGACGACGTGAAGGACAAGTGGCTTGGTTCGGAAGAGCGGTGGCAGGAGGCTCAAGCCGCGCTCGCCGAAGCTCTCGAGTCGATGGGCCAGCAGTACAAAGTCGGCAAAGGCGAGGCGGCTTTCTACGGCCCGAAGATCGACTTTCAGGTCTACGACGCACACCGCCGCGAGTTCACGAACTCGACGGTGCAGGTCGACTTCCAGCTTCCGGAAAGGTTCCAGCTCGAGTACGTAGCCGAGGACGGGACCCGCAAGCGACCCGTGATGGTTCACCGCGGCGCGGCGGGGGCTATGGAGAGGTTGTTCAGCTATCTGATCGAACGCTACGTGGGAGCATTCCCGACCTGGCTGCACCCGGTTCAGGTCGCTGTCATCCCGATCACCGACGACCAGCGGGAATATGCCAACTCCGTGGCCCAGGTGTTGAAAAAGCTGAGGCTTAGAGTCGAGGTCGACTCGCGCTCGGAGCGCATGCAGCGCAAGATCCGAGACGCGCAGGCGCGCAAGGTGCCCTACATGGCTATCGTCGGTGCCAAGGAGGCCGAGGCGCAGCACGTCAACGTTCGCGATAGGGCCGGCACTCAGACTGACGAGCCGTTGGAGGGCTTTGCCACGCGCGTGGCGGCCGAGGTGGCGGAGCGCCGCCGCTAGCTGTCGAGCCGGATGTCAATCTCCGTGTGCTGCCCGCGACCGAGCAGCTGAACGCGGCCCACGGTCGCCGGCCGTGAGGTCCGGCTGAAATCAATCGTGCCGTTGGCGGGGTCGCTGGCCGTGACCGTCCAGTCACCGGCGCTCAGTCGGGAGCTGTAGTAACTCGACACCGTGGCCGCGTCGTCCTGGGATTGAAGAGTCATCTGACACTCGTGTGTGTCGCCGGGCGGTACGTTGCTGCCCACGTTGGTGTACTCGCTCGAGACCGTGGTGCCCGGGTACTTGGGGAAGTCGCCCGGTAGGCAGGTGAAGCTTCCGTGCTGGACAGCGTTGACGAGGTAGACGCTGCCGATCACGATCGCCGCGACGCCTATCACTACAAGCAGCGCGCATCCTCCGGCAACCCACCAGATCCACTTGTAGCTGCGCCGCGGAGCGTAAGGCGGGCCGGGTAATCCGCTGGTCGGCTGCCAACGGGTGCCGTCCCAGCGCCACATGCCGTCTGGAGACACCTGGCCGGAGGGCGTTGGACCGAGGCCGCCGGTCATGACGCGTCTATCTTGATCCGTCGAGCGCTGGTTAGAGCCCTCCAGGGATTCGGCCGCCGCAGTCACCCTGCGCGGCCACCGGCACGATGGTGCCAGAAGTCACGTCGCCTACGCGTGGCTGCTGCTGCGCGTCGCCGCCGGCCAGCAGGTGCGTCGCGTCGATCCAGCCGCAGGCCTGGAGCGCCATGGTCCGGCTGGCCCCGTTGACAGCGGTGCTCGCGGTGCTGAAATCAACGATGGCGATCAGGGTGCCGTCGGGGGACAGGTAGGCCGGCGCCGGTCCCGGGATACCGGTCGAGCGCTGGCTCACGGCCACCCAATTGACCACTGTGACCAGTGTGAATTGAGTGTTCTCGCAGACCACTCCGGCCGGTGATGCGGCTCCGGCGATGACGCAGGTCGGGCCGCCAAGCGTGAAGCGGCGGGTGGCAGTGTTCGGATCCACGACATGAAGCTCCTGCGGGCCGCAGCACAGAGGGCCGCCGCCCTGCGTGCAGGCTGGAACCTTGGCCACGACGAGGTTGTTGACGCCATGCCAGCCGGTCGGCCACAGCGTGAAGGAGCCCGTCTCGCTGAACGGGTCGACGTGATTGCCGCCCCCGTTCAGATCCTCGACGTAGAGCCTCGTCGACGCCCCGCCCTGCGCGAAGTCGGCCACGACCACGGCGATGCGCTGGTCATCAGGGCTGACGGCGAACATGCTGCGACGTGCCGACCCGACCGGAACCGAGGTGGCCTGACCCGTATCACCGTTCGGCGACAGGAACCGCACGACGCCCTGGGCGTCCATGAAGTAGACACGGGTGTTGCTCGTGCTGACAGGAGGAGGCACCACGGCCGCCGCTGTGCCGGCGCACGAAACCGTCGCGGGGCTGCTGGCCTGCGCGCTGGCGACGACCTTGCCGTCGACTCCGATGAGGCTGACGGTGTAGTTGCCGCTGGTGAGAACGGTGACGAGGACCCCAAAGGATCCCGTGACCGGGGTGGGAGACTGCGCCGAGGATGGGCTCGGCGAGGCGCCGCCAGGCGGCGACCCTGCCGAGGGCGGGCTGGTCTGTGGAGAAACGGCCGACACGGCTGGAGACGGTGAGCGCGAGCCCACCGTGCTCGAGTTGGAACAGGCGACCGCGGTGGCCGCGACGGCGGCCAGGAGTGCTATGGCCCGATGGGCGCTCATCTTGAAACGCTCACTCGGTCAATTCAACTCCACTTTGCGCCGGTGGTTACGTTTCCGGTACGATCCACGATCTGAAGCAGGGCTCCGACCCTCACCCCCAGGGCTCCGCCCGAACGGGTACGTAAGGCGGACGGCCTTTGCTGTCCGTTTTGTTTTATGTGAGTGGAGGAATAGAGCAACACTGAATTTGACCGAGGTAGCGTCTCATCTCGTTTAAGGAGCTCAGGATCAACGACCAGATCCGCAACTCGGAAGTGCGGCTGATCGACGATCAGAACAATCAGCTCGGCGTGGTGTCGCTTGACGCCGCCCTGCGCATAGCAAGCGAGAAAGGACTCGACCTGGTTGAGGTGGCGCCACAGGCGAGCCCGCCGGTCTGCCGGCTGATGGATTACGGACGCTATAAGTTCGAGACCGTCAAGCGGGAGAAGGACCAGCGGCGCAAGCAGAACGTCATCAAGCTGAAGGAAATGAAGCTCCGCCCGAAGGTCGCTGAGCACGATTTCCAGACCAAGTTCAAAGGGTTGCGACAGTTCCTCGAAGCCGGAGAGAAGGTGAAGGTGACGATCATGTTCCGGGGCCGCGAGATGGTCCATCAGGATATCGGGCGAAAGATCCTCGACCGGGTCGCGGATGACGCGCGCACCTTCGCCGTGGTCGAGCGACAGCCTCTTCTCGAGGGCAAGAACCTGTTCATGATCCTGGCGCCGAGCCGCCAGGGGGCCACCAAGGAGCCGGCAACCAGTGCCTAAGATGAAGACCCGAAAGGGCCTCGTGAAGCGAATTCGCGTCACCAGGACGGGCAAGCTGATGCGCGCCGCGGCGTGGAAGAGCCACCTGCTCGAGCACAAGTCGCAGAAGCGCAAGCGAAACTACGAGAACGCCCAGCCGGTGTCGAAGGCCGACCGGAAGACCGTGCGCAGGGCGCTCGGCGTCTGAACGGAGTACGGATAGATGGCCAGGATCAAGCGCGGTGTTCCGGCACATCGCCGTCACAAGGCGATACTCGACCGCGCCAAGGGGTTCCGCCTTTCCAAGAAGCTGCTGTTCAGGCCCGCCAACGAGGCCGTCCTGCACGCACTCGCGTATGCGTATCGCGACCGCAGGCGGCGCAAGCGCGAGATGCGGCAGCTCTGGATCGCGCGCATCAACGCCGCCTCGCGCCAGTCGGGCCTGCCATACAACAAGCTCATGCACGGCCTTCGCCAGGCCGGAGTGGAGATCGACCGCAAGATGCTGGCCGACCTGGCCGTGCGCGACAGCGGTTCCTTTGCCCGGCTGGTCGAGGTTGCCAAGAACAACCTCTAAGGAGTCAACCGCGGCGCTGCCGTCGGATCTTCGGCGTCTGTGCTCGCCGACTGCCCGCGACGCCTTCTGCGTGCGCTCGGTCAAGCATGTGCGCGACGCGCTCCCTCGCGTTCTCGGCGGCTCCTTGAACTCGGCGGCCTATCGACCGAATCTCTCGACGCCGTGCCGCGCTTGACTCCTGACCAGCTGATATCCAGCCCGGATAACGAGACCGTCCGCCGTCTCAAGCGTCTCGCCCGCCGGCGCGAGCCAGGCCTTGTCCTCCTTGAAGGTCGGCGTGTGCTGTTTGAAGCCAAAGCCGCCGGCCTCGAGTTCGAGCTGATCGCTGTGCGCGAAGGCGACAAGCTCCCCTTTCACACCGAGTCGCGGTTGACCTTGACCCCCGGGGCATTCCGGGCGGCGACTCAGACGGTCACGCCGCAGGGTTCGATCGCGATCGCCCGCGTGCACGAAGCGTCGCCGCAGGAAGCGATCGAGGCGGCGCGCGGCGCGCGCTGGCCCCTGATCGTGCTTGATGGAGTTCAAGACCCGGGAAACGTCGGAGCCATCTGCCGCACGGCCGCCGCCGCCGGTGCTCCTGCCCTTGCGGTGCTCGGCGGCTCGGCCGATCCCTACGGCGCGAAGGCGGTGCGGGCGTCGGCGGGCAACGTGTTCCGGCTGAAGGTGGCGCATGCGGCCTGGGGCGACCTGGCAGGAATGGACGGGTGGGGCGCCGCGGCCTCTGGCGGCACGTCCCTCGCGGAGGCCCCCATCGAGCGGGCGGGGCTGCTCGTGCTGGGCAGCGAGGCGCACGGCCTGTCGCGCGCCGATCTCAGGCTGGTCACCGTCCCGCTCCACGGCGGGGTCGAGTCGCTGAACGTGGCAGCCGCGGCCGCGGTCATCCTCTTTGAGATCCGACGAAGGCTCGTGGCATGAGCACCCCCGCCGACCTGACCGCGCAGGCGCTGGCCGCCATCGCAAAAGCGACCCGCGAGGAGGACCTCGAGGCCATCTCCGTCGAGTACATGGGCCGGAAGAGCGGGCTGATCACCGGCCTCCTTTCGGGAATTGGGAAGCTCGCCCCCACAGAGCGCGCGGCTCTGGGTCAGGCGGCCAACGAAGCCAAGCGCGCGATCGAGGACGCCCTGGTGGCGCGGCGCGCGGAGCTGGAGGCGTTGAGGATCGCCGACCTGGCCGAGACAGAGGCGATCGACATCACCTTTCCGGGTCCGCCGCTTGGACGGGGCCACGTTCATGTGCTGACCCAGGTGCGGCGCCAGATCGAGACGGTGCTCGAGAGCCTCGGCTACCAGGTCGAGCTTGGCCCCGAGGTCGAGACGGAGTGGTACAACTTCGAGGCCCTCAACATCCCAGGTGGCCACCCGGCACGCGAGAGCTGGGATTCCTTCTACTTCAGCCCAAAGCTCCTGCTCCGGGCGCACACCTCTCCCGTACAGATTCGGGCCATGCAGCGCATCAAGGAGCCGCCGATCTACATCATCACGCCAGGCCGCTGCTACCGGCGGGATGCGCCGGAGGCGACGAGGTTGCCTTACTTCAGCCAGGTCGAGGGCCTGGCGGTCGACCATGGCCTCACGGTCGGCGACATGAAGGGCACGCTTCTGTTCATGATCCAGTCGCTGTACGGCGAGGACCGCAAGGTCCGCGTCCGGCCCAGCTACTTCCCTTTCACCGAGCCCAGCTTCGAGTTCGACGTGTCGTGCGGCATATGCGGCGGAATGGGCTGCAAGAGCTGCCGCCACAAGGGGTGGCTCGAGGTGGGCGGGTGCGGCATGGTTCATCCGCAGGTCCTGCGCAACGGCGGGATCGATCCGGAGCTTTGGAACGGTTACGCGTGGGGATTCGGCATCGAGCGGATGGCGATGCTCAAGCACGACGTCGACGACATCCGCCTGTTTTACGAATCGGACCTTCGCTTCCTGGAGCAGTTTTGAGCGCCATTGAAGCGGCCACGGATCAGCCCTCTCGTGACCTGGAACCCGGCCGTGGCTCCGCTGCGACCGACTACCGCGTCCGGATGAACCGGCCGCGGGCCGCTCCAATGGCTTCGGTCCGAAATCCGCGCCCCGCCCCCGCGATTTCGGCCGGGAAGGAGGGGACATCTAACAAATGAGAATCAGCTACGAGTGGCTCGGCGATTTTGTCGACCTCGAGGGCGTGACGCCCAAGGACGCCGCCGAGGTGCTCACGAGGCTTGGCGTCGAGGTCGAGTCGATGCTCACGATCGACCTGTCTCAGATCGTCATCGGCAAAATCCTCGAGCAGGTCCCGCACCCAAAATCCCGCAGCCCGCTCTGGGTTCATCAGGTCGACCTCGGCGATCGCGTGCAGCAGATCATCGCGGGCGCGCCTAACGCCGTCGCCGGAAGCCTGGTGCCGGTCGCCCTTCCGGGCGTGACCGTGCCCAACGGCAAACTCGTGAAGGACATGGCGATCGCGGGCTACAAGGCTGAGGGGATGCTGTGCTCCGCGTCCGAGCTGCTGCTTGGCGACGATCACTCCGGCATCCTGCTGCTCGACTCGGGTTCGCCCGGCGAACCGCTGACCTCGGTGATTCCAAGCCAAGCGATCATGGAGGCCGAAATCACCTCCAACCGGCCCGACTGCATGGGCCATCTCGGCGTGGCACGTGAGCTGGCCGCGGGGCTCGACAGGCCGCTCAAGAAGGACTTCATGCCGGCCTTCACCGGCACCGCGAATCCACCGGGCCGAGACCTGGTGAAGATTTCCATCGAAAACCCAGACCTGTGCAGCCGCTATATCGGTGCCGTGATCAAGAACGTCAGCGTGGCGCCGAGCCCGGGGTGGCTCCAGCGGCGCTTGCGCGCGTGCGGCGTGCGCCCGATCAACAACCTCGTCGACATCACCAACTACGTGTTGCTTGAGTACGCTCAGCCGCTCCATGTCTTCGACCTGGCCAAGCTCACGGCCGGGGAGATTCACGTGCGCCAGGCCCGAAAGCTCGAGAGGCTCCTGTGCCTGGACGGGATCGAGAGGGAGCTGACGCCGGAAATGCTGGTGATCGCTGACGCACAGCACGCCGTGGCGATCGCGGGCGTGATCGGCGGTGAGCCGACCGCGGTCACCGATTCCACAACCGACGTACTGCTCGAGGCGGCGACGTTCAACGGCCCGAGCGTCCGGCAGACCGCGCGTGCATTGGGGATCCGCACCGAGGCCTCGGCCCGATTCGAGAGGGGGCTTCCTCCCGAGCTCGCGCAGGCCGGTGCGCGGCGCGCGGCCCTATTGATCGCAGAGCTGGCTGGTGGTTCGGTCCACCGGGACTGGGCCGACGTCTATCCGCGGCCCCAGGAGCCGGTGAGAATCAACCTCAGGCCTGCGATGGTCGACGAGGTTCTCGGGATGCACGTGCCGATCGAGGAGTCCGAAGCGATTCTCAAACGGCTGAACTTCCACGTGCAGGTCCTGCCGGAAGGCGAGTGGAACGTGCTCCCGCCTGTGTTCAGGCTCGACGCGACGATTCCCGAGGATCTGGTCGAAGAGATTGGCCGCGTCTACGGGTACGACCGGGTACCGCCGACGCTACCAGGGCGGCGGCGGAGCAAGTGGATCGCTTCGCAGCCGAGCCTTGACCGGCGACTCGACGTCGCCCGCGACGTGCTCAGTGGCGCCGGGTTCACCGAGACGTGGAATCCCGCCCTGGTTTCCGGTCGCGAGCTCGAGTCGCTCCGGATCGCCGCACACGCAATGCGGGTCTCCAACGCGCTGAGCGACGACATGGACACTCTTCGTACGTCACTCATGCCGTCGCTGCTTCACACCGTTGCGTTGAACCGCGACCAGGGGGCCTCAGAGGTCCGGGTTTACGAGATCGCGAAAGCGTTCCTGGCCCAGGTGGGGGACCGAAACGGACAACCCCAGGAGCCGCTGAGGCTGGCGGCGGTGGCGACGGCGGGCACCTCGGCCGAGTCCGGCCGCCAGGCCTTCTACGCGCTGAAGGCGGTGCTGGCCTCCTGCGTCCAGAGCCTGACGGCGCCCCTATGCACGTACCAGCGCGCCTCGGCCCAGCTGTTCCACCCGGGGCGATGCGCGGCGGTGATCCTGGACGGCCGCCAGCTTGGCTACCTCGGCGAGCTCCACCCGGCCGTCACGGGTTCGGTAAAGCTCGAGGGTCGGGTGGTGGGTTTTGAGATCGATGTCGAACCGGCGCTCGCGGCAGCCGGGGTGCTGCGCGCCCAGCCGCTGCCCAAGTTCCCTGGGGTCGACCGGGATCTCGCCGTGGTGGTCGAGGATCACGTCACGGCCGGAGCGCTCTTGGCCTCGGTCAAGGAGTCTGGCGGGAGCCTGCTCAAGATGGCCCGGCCGTTCGACGAGTTTCGTGGCGCCCAGGTTCCGGCGGGCCATAAAAGCATCGCTTTTGCCTTGACTTTCAGAAGCCCCGAGCGCACCCTGACGGACGCCGAAGTGGACAGGGTGATGTCAGAGATGAGGAACGATCTTCAGAAGCGCCACGGGGCCAGGGTGCGTGAATGAACTTCGTGGACATCGTTCCGATCGTGCTGGTCGTCGCCTACGCCGTGCTCGGCTTCCTTTCCGGGGCGGTGCGGCGCCTGATCGGCCTGGTCGCGCTTTATCTGGCTTTCTGGGCGGCGACCAACATGGGCCTGCAGGCGGGCGGCATACTGCAGCAGGCCGGGATCGTCTCCGAAGTTTCGGATGGCCGGATCTATGGCTTCTTCGGGATCGTCATCGCGGTGCTCGTGATCGTTGAGGTGGCCACCCAGCTGGCGCACTCGCAGATCCAGATTGCGGCGCTCGTCCTCAACCGGACGATCGGTGTCATCGCGGGGCTGCTGACCGCCCTGATGCTGTCGGTTCTGGTTATCACCGAGTTCGAGGCCGCCGCGAACCCGTTCGGAGGCCCGCAGCTGGATCAGCTGCAGCAGCACGTTCGCGACGGGGTTACCTCGTCGCACTATGCGGTGAACGTCAGCGACAAGATCAAAGGGCCCATCCTGGACATCTTTCATCCTGTTCTGCCGTCTGACCCGCAGATCTACTTCGGCCCGGGACCCGTCAACCCCTAGGCACTGCGGTTGAGCGCGGAATTCTTCGAGCGCCTGCGCCGGCGGGCGGTCGAGGTGCACGTCGCGGACCATCTGAAGTCCCGCCTCGCCCGCGGCGACAAGCTCAGGGTCAAGCTGGGGCTGGATCCCACTGCGCCGGACATTCACGTGGGCCACCTCGTGGTGCTCGACATGCTGCGTGCGTTTCAGGACGACGGACATGTCGTCGTCTTGATCATCGGGGATTACACCGCGATGATCGGAGATCCGAGCGGCCGGTCGGAGACACGCCCGATGCTGACTCGCGATCAGGTCGACGCCAACGCCAAGACGTATTTCGACCAGGCATTCAAGGTCCTCAACCCCGCCACCACCGAGTTGCACGGCAACGCCGAATGGCTGGCGCGATTGGACGCCGCGGACATTCTCAAGCTGCTCGGGAAGGCCACTCTTCAGCAGGTGCTCCAGCGCGAGGATTTTTCTGAGCGTATGAAGGCGGGCACTCCGATCGGAGCTCATGAGCTGCTGTACCCGTTCAACCAGGCCTACGACTCCGTCGCTGTCCGGGCGGACGTGGAGATCGGCGGCACCGACCAGCTCTTCAATCTTCTATTTGGGCGCGAGATCCAGAAGGCCTATGGGCAGGAGCCGCAGGACGTCGCCGTCTTCCCGCTTCTCGAAGGGCTCGACGGCGAGCAGAAGATGTCGAAGTCCCTGGGCAATTACATCGGCATCAGCGAGGCGCCGGAGCAGATCTACGGCAAGACCATGTCGATTCCCGACCGGCTGACCGAGAAGTACATCCGCCTCGTGTCGGGGTTGGACGAGCACCAGCAGGCCGAAGTGCTGGCGCTCAAGCCGCGCGACGCGAAGGCCGCCCTGGCAAAGCAGATCGTCCGCAGGCTCGATGGTGACGAGGCGGCGGCTCGTGCGGAAGAGGACTTCAACGTCAAGTTCCGCAAGCGGGAGATTCCCGAGGACCTGGTCGAGCACCTCGCTTCCGAGCCGGCCGATCTCGTCGGGACTCTGGTCGAGGCAGGCCTCGCGAAGAGCAGGGGTGAGGCGCGCCGCCTGGTCGAGCAGGGCGGCGTGCGGATCAACGGCGAGAAGGTAGGCCCGGACGCCAGCGTCAAGAGCGGCGATGTGCTGCAGGCCGGCAAGAGAAACTTCGTTCGAATCCGGACGCGATAGAATCACCGAAAGCATGTTCCCACCCCCGGAAATCTTCGATTTCCCGGGGACCCCGAGTGATTTTTCTCTCAGCAGCTCGGGGCTCCGGTACGCCTGATGTCTGGCCACTCCAAGTGGGCTGGGATCAAGCACAAAAAGGCGATCGTTGACGCCAAGCGCGGCCAGGCGTTCACCCGTGCGAGCCGCGAGATAACGATCGCCGCCAAGGAAGGCGGCGGCAACTCGGACGGAAATTTCCGCCTCCGCCTGGCTATGCAGAAGGCGCGAGAGATCAACATGCCGGCGGACCGGATCCAGGCGGCCATCAAGCGTGGCACCGGGGAGCTGGCCGGAGAGAGGCTCGAAGAGATTCGCTATGAAGGCTATGGGCCGTCGGGTGTCGCGGTCATGGTCGACGCGGTCACGGACAACCGCAACCGAACGAGCGCATCGCTCAGGCACCGATTCTCGAAGCTGGGTGGCAACCTCGGCGAGACGAACTCGGTGGGGTGGATGTTCGAGCGCAAGGGCGTGATCACCGCGAATGCCGGCAAGACCGACCCGGAGGAGATCGGGCTCGCGGCCATCGAGGCTGGTGCCGACGACGTGCAGGTCGACGGGCGCTCGATCGAGATCAGCACGCCGCCGGCCACCTTCGAACGGGTGAAGGCCGCGATGGAGCCGCTCGGCGTCTCGATTGAAAACGCCGAGATCACGATGCAGCCGAAGCAGACGGTGCCGGTCGGCGAAGACAAGGCGGCCGCGGTGCTCCGGCTCATGGAGTCACTCGAAGAGGACGACGACGTCCAGCAGGTCTACGCCAACTTCGACATCCCAACCGACGTCCTAGAACGCGTCTCCGCACAGGTATGAATGAGATCCGATGAGACATCGCCCCTAGGCCGGGCCAAGGCCCCCAACGCTCCGCTTGCTCCTCAAGCCACGCGTAGCGTGAACAAGCTGATCCTTGGCATCGACCCCGGGCTCGCAGGAACAGGATTCGCCCTGTTGTCTGAACCCAACCTCGTGCTCTCCTGCAGCACCGTGGTCACCATTCCCGGGCGCGACGGGGCCCGCCTGCTCACGATCACCAACCATCTGCGGGCCTTGCTGTTGGAGCACCGGCCCGCCGAAGCCTCGATCGAGGAAATCTTCATGGGCCGCAACGCCACCAGCGCGGTGGCCGTGGCCCAGGCTCGCGGGGCGATCCTGACCGTGCTCGAGGAGTGCGGAGTGCCGGTCTTCGAGTACAAGCCGAGCCAGGTCAAGGTCATCCTCACGGGCTACGGCAACGCCGACAAGGGCCAGATCGCGCGGATGCTCGCGGCGCAGGTGAAGGTACCGGAGGGCCGGCTCGACGACCACGCGCGCGACGCGATCGCCATCGCGCTCTGCCACGCCCGGAGCCGCCGCTTCGCGAAGGCAATGGTGACGTGATAGCCCACCTCGCGGGCGTCGTTCGCCGCGCGGGCGCCGACTTCGTGGTCCTCGACGTTGGCGGCGTTGGTTACATGGTCGCGGTTGGATCCGGAACCAGGCAGCAGCTGCCTCCCCCTGGAGGCGACACCGAGCTTCACATCCACACCCATGTACGCGAGGACCAGCTCGCCTTGTATGGCTTCGTCTCGGTGGAGGAGCTCGATCTTTTCGAGATGCTGATCCAGGTCGACGGAGTCGGCCCCAAGGTCGGGCTGAACATTCTCAGCGCGTCGAGCCTCGAGGTTTTGAAGCGCGCCATCGTCAGCGAAGACACGGGACCGATCCGGCGTGCGTCGGGAGTCGGGCCTCGCACCGCCGCGAAGGTCATCATCGAGCTGAAGCCGCGCCTAGACGCGGCCGGTGTGTTCGAAGCGGTGCCGCGGGCTGCGGCGCTGTCCGGCGATGGCGCGGTGCCAAAGGCGGTCGACTCGGCGCTGCGCAACCTTGGTTACTCGGCTCAGGAGGCTCGGGTGGGGATCGAGTCGGTCGACTGGAAGTCGAACCCAACCACCGAGGATGCGCTGGCCACCGCCCTCAAAGCCCTCGGGCAGGGGGTGCGGCGGTGAGCGGGGATCCCATCCTGGACGCGCGTACCGACGACGAGCAGTTCGACCTCACGCTGCGCCCTCGCCTGCTCGACGACTACGTCGGCCAGGAGCAGGTGCGCGAGAACCTGAGCATTCTCCTGGAGGCGGCCCGGCGTCGCGGCGAGCCGGTCGAGCACGTGCTTCTTTGCGGTCCTCCAGGGCTGGGCAAGACGACGCTCGCGCACATCATCGCCAACGAGCTGGGAGTTGCCATCAAGGTGAGCTCGGGGCCTGCCATCGATCACCAGGGTGCCCTGGGGTCGATCCTCCTCAACCTCAGCAGCAAGGACGTCTTCTTCATCGACGAGATTCATCGCTTGAACAACGTCGTCGAAGAGTCGCTTTACCCGGCGCTCGAGGACTTTCGTTTCGACGCGGTGCTCGGGAAGGGAGTGGGGGCGAGCGCCGCGACACTTCCGCTTCCTCACTTCACCTGCGTAGGCGCCACCACCCGCCAGGGCCTGCTCAGCGGTCCGCTGCGAGACCGCTTCGGCGCGGTCTACCGCCTTGAGTTCTACACCAAGAGCGAGCTGGAGCGGATCGTGACCCGCTCGGCGCGAATCCTCGACATCGAGATCCACGAGGAGGCGGTCTCCGAGATCGCGCGCCGGGCCAGGGGCACCCCTCGCATCGCGAATCGCCTTCTGCGCAGGGTGCGCGACTTCGCGCAGGTCCGCGGAGACGGCCGGGCGAACATCGACACCACCAAGCAGGCGCTGGCCATGCTCGAGATCGACGAGATCGGCCTTGAACCTCTTGATCGCCAGCTGCTCGAGACCGTGATCCTCAAGTTCAAGGGCGGTCCGGTGGGCCTCGACACGATAGCCACGTCGCTTTCCGAGGAGCCAGAAACCATCGAAGACGTCCACGAGCCCTACCTGATCCAGGTTGGGTTTCTGGCGCGGACCGCGCGAGGACGTGTCGCGACCGAGCTCGCGTACCGACACCTTGGCCTCACTCCACCCGACCCGGGGCCCCAGCAACCTCGCCTCCTCTAGGCGCCACACCCGTCCGGGGAGCCAGCTGAGGCCCGCCCGAAGCCCGGTCGGCATGAGGCGGGCGCTCATGTGTAGGCCGTAGACTGATCGGCTGCCGTGCAGTTAGTCCTCAGCTGGCCGATCCGCCTGGCGATCATCGCCGTGCTCCTCTTCGCGATCGTGGTCGACGGAGCGGGCTACATCTACAGGATCGGAAACCACTACCCTCTGACCGGCAATGTGCCGGGGCTGCCGCCCAACCTCGGGGGCTGGCAGCTCTACATCCACAAAGGCCTGGACCTGGCCGGCGGAACGCATATCGACTACCAGATGACCCACTGCCCTGGCGGGCAGTGCACCGCTGACGTACAGCAGCGGACCATCGCGGTGATCAACAAGCGGGTCAACGCCCTCAACGTGAGCGAGCCTGAGATTCGCGGGGCTGCCAACAACCGCATCACCGTGGATCTGGCAGGGGTCACCGCCGACCAGGCGCAGAAGACGATTGGGGCAGTTTCCAAGCTCGTCTACACGAAGTGGGTTCAAGACGCCAAGGTGACGAACGGGCCGGAGCCCGGGTACAAGCCTGCGTTTGTCGGTTTGACCGGAGACGACATCTCGAACGCTTCGGCGGGGCTGGACCAGTCCGGCGTGAGCTGGGTGGTCAACATCACGTTCACGTCACGTGGGGCTGGAGTTTTCGGAGACCTGACCCGCGCCAACGTCGCGGCCTGCCCTGGTGATCCGAACTCAACCGCCACCGCAAGCTGTCCTGAACGCTTCCTCACGATCTGGCTCGACCTCACCCAGGACGACATCAACAACTGGGAGAACCCCGACTACGCCGCCAGGGTGAGCGGCAACTACGACACCGCCTGTCTCGCTACGGCGACGGCGACGACGGTCTGCGGAAAGCAGCTCACCAACGCCATCACCCTGCAGGAGATCGACGGGGGGCAGGCCCAGATCTCGGGAGGATCCGGAGGCTTCACCCAGGCCGCCGCCAACGACCTCGCGACCGGCATCAACGCTGGCTCGCTGCCGGTGGACCTGCAGGTGCTCGACGTGACGCAGGTCGGCTCCACACTTGGAGCCCAGTCGGTGAGGCTCAGCCTGGCCGCCGGACTGCTCGGCCTGACGATCGTCGTCATCTTCATGGTGGTGTATTACAGGGTGCCCGGCCTGCTCGCGAGCATCGCCCTCCTGTTCTATGCGGCCGCAGTGCTGGCCGTCTTCAAAGTGGTTCCCGTGACCCTGACCCTGGCGGGCATCACCGGCTTCATCCTGTCGGTGGGCATGGCGGTCGACGCCAACGTCCTTATCTTCGAGCGGTTCAAGGAAGAGGTGCGCGCTGGGCGCACCATCGCGGCGGCGGTCGACGCCGCTGTGCGGCGTGCCTGGCCGGCGATCAGGGACTCCAACACCTCGACCTTCATCACGTGCGTGATCCTCGGCTTTGTCGGCCCGCCTGCGGTCAAAGGCTTTGCGATCACGCTGGGCATCGGCGTCGTGGCCAGCCTGATCTCCTCCATCGTCGTCACCCACAACCTGCTGGCCATCGTGCTCACCGCCACCAGCCTCAGGCGACCGGGGCTGCTGGGAGTCGACCGTGTCAGAACTGTCTGACGCCGAAGAGCAGGCGCAGCTGACCGCCGCTCAAGTCGAAGCTCAGAACCAGGACGAGCCCAAGGAGCAGCGGCCGGTCGAGCCACGGGTGCGGAAGCTCAACATCATCGGCCGGCGCAACTGGTACTTCGCGCTGTCGCTGCTCATCATCATCCCGGGCATCATCGCGATGGCCACCTGGCACTTTCGCCTGGGCATCGATTTCGCCGGCGGCACCGAGTTCACTCTGCTGTTCCAAGACCATCCGACCGCCGCCGCGGTCAACAGCGCGGTCAACAGCGTCCTCGGAGCCGAGAACTCAACGGGTGTGGTGATCGAGACGGGGAACGGCGGCTTCATCATCCGCACCGGCCCGACTTCGCCGCAACAGCAGAAGCTGATCGAGGATCAGCTGCAGTCGAAGCTCGGGCCCATGACCCCGCAGAGCGTGCTCGAGGTGGGTGGGACGATCGCCGGCGAGACAATTGGTTTTGCCCTGCTTGCCGTCGTCCTCGCGTCGGTGGCGATCCTCTTCCTGCTCGCCATCCGCTTCCGCAAGGTTCCCGGCGGCTGGCGCGCGGGGTTTCAGTTCGGAGGCTCGGCGCTCGCGGCCCTCCTCCACGACGTATTCATCCTGACGGGCATATTCGCGATTCTTGGGCACTTCGACCGGATCGGCGAGATCAACAGCCTTTTCGTCACCGCGGTGCTCACCGTGGTCGGTTTCTCTGTGCACGACACCATCGTCGTGTTCGACCGGATTCGCGAGAACCTGAGGGTCAGCCAGCGGCTGTCCTTCGAGCAGGTGGTCAACCTCAGCATCATGCAGACCGCGGCGCGGTCGATCATCACGAGCTTCACAGTCGTGTTGGTGCTGGCCGCGATCCTGTTGACGGGTGGCGACACCTTGAAGGGATTCGCGCTGGCCTTGATGATCGGCATTGTCTCGGGCACCTACAGCTCCATCTTCAACGCAGCCCCGCTGTTGGTCGTGTGGCGAAGGGTCCAGCAGCTCCGCTGAGCGGACAACTTCTTGCGCACCGCCGAAACGACCTCCTGGTAACGTGTCCCCTGGAAGCCCCATACATGCCGACCTGGCCAATAACGTCAATCAGAGAGCTGCTCGAGCCGACGGTGAAGCACATGGGTTACGAGCTTTACTCGCTGGACCAGTCAGGGCAGTCGGGCCGGACGCTGCGGGTTTCGATCGACCATGCCGAGCCCATCTCGATTGAGGACTGCGAGCGCGTGAGCCGCGTGGTGGGTCCCCTGCTCGATCACTCCAACCTGATCGACGGCCGATACGACCTCGAAGTTTCGTCGCCCGGCGCGGAACGGCCGATGCGCAGTCACGAGGAGTACGAACGCTTCAATGGCCATCGGGTCAATGTCCGCTATCGGTCAGGCGAGAGTGAGACCGTGGTCGAGGGCCAGCTGGTCGCCGTCGACTCTGCGGGAATCGCGGTTCAAGCACTCGGAGCGCGCGGGCGCGCGCCGGTGGTGGTCCACATTTCATGGGAAGACGTTGTCGCGGGCAGGCTCGCGGTCTCCTTCTGAGCCCTCAACGGAGAGCCTGGCCGAGGCGCTGACCGCGCTTTGCGCAGAGCTGGGCATCCCGTTTGACGAGATGCTTCACACGGTGGAGGTAGCCCTTGCCGCGGCCTACACGCGTGCTTTTGCTCCAAAGGGTGAGGTCACGGTCCGGTTGGACACGGAGACCGGCGCGCTCGAGGTCCTTGCGCACGTGGTCCGTGAGGACGGCACCCAGGCCGTCGAGCAGCTCCCGTCCGAGTCTTTCAAGCGCATGGCCGCCCAGACGGCCAAGCACGCGGTGCTCCGCCATATCCACCACCTGGAGAGAGACAAGGTGCTGCGAGATGTCGCGGAGCACCGGGGCGAGCTGGCGTCCGGGGTGGTCGATCGCGTCGAGGCCGGCACGGTCTACGTTGACCTCGGCAGAGCCGAAGGCGTCATGCCGCCAGAGGAGCAGATACCGGGCGAGGAGCTCATCCCGGGCCGCCCGGTGCTGGTCGTGATCCTCGACGCCGAGCGCAACCCGCACCAGGCGCAGGTGCGCGTATCGCGAGCATCGCGGTCGTTTGTCCACGGCCTTCTCGAGGCCGAGGTGCCGGAGATCAAGTCCGGAAGGGTGCAGATCCGCGCCATCGCTCGCGAGCCCGGCCTTCGGACGAAGATCGCGGTATCCGCGAGCGAGCCCGGAATCGATCCGGTAGGCGCCTGCGTCGGCCCGCGGGGAGTGCGTCACCGGGCCGTGCTGAGCGAGCTGTCCAACGAGCACATCGACATGGTGCCGTGGTCCGATGACCCGGGAGCGCTGGTGGCCGCGGCGCTCGGACCGGCCAAGGTCGACTCGGTTGCGATCGACCGGGTGACGCGCACGGCGACAGTGCTCGTGCCGCGCGCCCAGCTGTCACTGGCCATCGGCCGCGACGGCCAGAACGCCCGGCTGGCGGCCAAGCTAACGGGCCTGCGCATCGACATCAAAGCGAGCGAGCCCGAGGGTCAGGGTGGCGAAGCCGCGTCCGAATGAACCGGTGCGCACGTGCGTCGGCTGCCGCCAGGAGGCCGCCAAGGCGGCCATGATCCGGCTCGTGCGCCGGGCCGGCGGGGGCGCTGCGATCGACGGCGACAGACCGGGTCAGGGGCGGGGCGCTTACCTGCATCGCAGCCCGGATTGCGCTGCCATCGCGCGCAAAAAAGGAACTCTGGAGAGAGCTCTCCGGACCGCGATTCAACCGGAGCTGTGGTCCGAACTGATCGCGTAGCCGGTGGCCCTTCAAGTTTCGAATTGGCCGGGGACGGCATAATCAGTAGTCCGGCATGAAAGCACACGAACTCGCGCGCGAACTTGGCATCAGCCAGAAGGAGCTGGTGAACTTCCTCCAGCAGCGAAGGCTGACCCGAAACGCTGCCGCGCCGCTGGCGCCCGGCGCCATTGAGGCAGCGCGGTCAGCGTTCAAGCCGGTGACCGCGGCGCCGAAGATCGAATCCAACGGTGACAGGCGGGTCGTCCTCCCGCCAACGCTCTCGGTCAAGGACCTGGCCGAACGGCTCGGAGTGAGCCCGGTCGAGGTGATCAAGAAGCTCATGGCATCCAAGATCCTCGCCACCATCAACCAGGTGATCGACTTCGCCACGGCCGAGATCGTGGCAGACGAGTTCGGCTTCACGGTCGATACGGTCAGCAGCGAGGACGTGGTCGCGATGGAGTCTGCCGAGGGCGAGGGCGATGTCGTCACGACGTCACGAGAGGAGCTGTTCTCACTGGCCAATGAGGACAAGTCCAAGCTCAAGCCCCGCCCGCCGATAGTGACGGTGCTCGGCCATGTCGACCACGGAAAGACATCCATCCTGGACGCGATTCGCAAGACGCGTGTCGCAGCGGGTGAGGCCGGCGGCATCACCCAGCGCATCGGCGCCTACAAGATCGAGACTGCCGACGGCCACCCCGTCGTCTTCGTTGACACGCCGGGCCACGAAGCCTTCACCGCGATGCGAGCCCGGGGCGCTCAGGTCACGGACCTCGTCGTGCTCGTGGTCGCCGCGGACGACGGTGTCATGCCGCAGACGGTCGAGGCGATCCAGCATGCCCGCGCGGCCAAGGTGCCGATCATCGTCGCCATCAACAAGATGGACAAGCCCGACGCCAACGCCGACCGGGTACACCAGGAGCTCGCCGAGCAGGGGATCGTCACGAGGCACTATGGCGGTGAGCATGAATGCGTGCACCTCAGCGCCAAGACGGGCAAAGGCATCGACGACCTGCTGACGACCATCGTCCTCTCGTCCGACATTCTCGAGCTCAAGGCGAACCCTGACCGCAACGCCATCGGCACCATCGTCGATGCCCACCTCGAGCGCGGGCGCGGCCCGGTGGCGACCGTGCTGGTCCAGGCGGGGACGCTGCGAGTCGGCGACGACTTCGTGTGCGGCCACATCTATGGCCGCGTTCGCGCGCTTGCCGACGACCGCGGGAAGAGCGTGAACGAGGCGGCGCCGGCGACGCCTGTCGTCGTTTCGGGTATGAGCGAGGTGCCGCAGGCCGGCGACATCTTCCAGGTCGTCGGGTCGGAGAAGGCGGCGCGACAGATCGCGCTGACGAAGCTGACCGAGAAGCGCACCCAGGAGGCCGCCCGCGACATCGCACCACGGATCACGCTGGAGGAGCTTGCACGGCGGGCCAAAGAAGGTGAGGTCAAAGAGCTCAGCCTCGTCGTCAAAGCCGACGCCCAGGGCACGCTTGAGGCGTTGCTCAGCGCGCTGCAGAAGATCGAGGACCCTGTGGTCGCGATCAAGATCGTCGGCCAGGGAGTAGGGGCCGTCAGCGACTCCGACCTCCTGCTGGCGGGCGTGTCCAACGCGATCATCGTGTGCTTCAACCTGAAGGCCACGCCCGCATCGACCGCCGCCGCCGAGCGTGCCAAGGTCGAGGTGCGCTACTACGACGTCATCTACAAGCTCACTGAAGACGTGGAGCGCGCCGCCAAGGGCTTGCGCGAACCCACCTACCGCCAGATCCACGAGGGGAGGGTCGAGGTCATCACCCCGATCAAGATCCCTCGCCTCGGAATCATCGCCGGAAGCCGCGTGCTGGAGGGCAAGGTCAGCCGTGGAGGCTGGGTCAAGCTGACGCGTGGCAAGGAGCAAATGTTCGAAGGCCGCATCAGCTCGCTGAAGCATTTCAAGGAAGACGCCCGAGAGATGCCGGCCGGGCAGGAGTGCGGCATCGGGCTCGAGAGCTTTGAGGACTTTCAGCCCGGCGACACGATGGAGACATTCCGGCTCGAGCGGGAAGAAATCTAGCCAGCGTGACTTGCCGTTTACAAGGGCCTATACGAACTCCTGGCCACGGCCTGGAGCTCGGGGCGATTTCAGCGGAGGTCGTCATGACCAGCTACCGCGCCGACCAGGTCGGGGCACAGGTTCGAGAGGAGATCATGTCCATCATCAGGCGTGACCTCAAGGACCCCAGGATTGGCTTCGTAAGCATCACCGCGGTTCGCATGTCGCCGGACCTGCGCCAGGCTCGCGTGCGAGTCAGCGTGCTCGGGAGCGAGGAGCAGCAGAAGAAAAGCCTGGCCGGCCTCGCGTCCGCGACGGGTTTGATAAGGCACGAGCTCGGCCGGCGGCTGCAAAACCTGAAGTTCTCGCCCGAGCTCAGGTTCGAGCTCGACCCGTCCATCGAGTACAGCGTTCACATCGCCGAGCTCTTGAAAGAGGTGCTCCCGAAGCGCGGCGCCGGTGACCCGGAGGACGAGTCATAGCCACGGCAAAGAGATCGACTCACGACCTGTACGACGAGATCAAAGATCTGATCGACGCCAACCAGGAGATCCTGATTTTTGGGCACAAGGACGCCGACGGCGACACGCTCGGATGCAGCCTGGCCTTTGCCGAGGCGCTCCGTGGCGCGGGCAAGGACGTTTGGGTGCTGATCCCGCCTCCGCTGCCGGACATCTATGCGTTTCTGCCCGGCTTCAACGACATTCAGGTCGAGGCGCCCCGTGGAGTCGATCCTCGCCTAGCCTTCTTCTTCGATTCGGGCAACCTGGAGAGGTCCGGCGGCAGCGTGAAGCAGATCGCCGCCCAGGCCACGATTGTCAACGTCGACCATCACCCGTCGAACTCCAGGTTTGGCGACCTCAACCTGATCGACCCCGACGCATCGGCCGTGGGCCAGATGGTCATGGAGATGCTCGATTACTTCGGGTATGAGCTAACGCCCGCCATAGCCACCAACCTCTATGTGGCGCTTCTCACCGACACGGGCGGATTCCGCCACGAAAACACCACTCCTCGCGCCCTCAGGGACGCGGCACGTCTCGCCGCGCTTGGCGCGGACCCTGGACGCATCGCGACCCAGGTCTACAAGATGCGACCCGAGACGACGCTGAAGCTCAGCGGCCTTGCGCTGGCGACGATGCGGGTCGAGCTCGACGGCAAGCTGGCATGGGCGATGGTGACGAGGCGGATGCTGAAGGAGGCGCATGCGGTGATGGCCGAGTCGGAGGGCATCATCGACACGCTCAACAGCGTGGCCGGGCTCGAGCTCGCGATCATGTTCAAAGAGGTCCAGTCCGAGCTGACCAAGATCAGCGTGCGCAGCCGAGGGGCGGTGGACGCGGCGGCCATGTGCGCGACCTTCGGCGGTGGCGGCCACATCCGCGCGGCGGGCGCCGAGCTCGACAAGCCGATGGAGGAAGCGGTCAATCTGGTGCTGGCCGCGGCCAAGGAGGCGATCTTTGCCGCCTCGTCCAGCCGCTGAGCCGCGACTGTTCGCGACCGGGGTCCTCAACGTCGACAAGGCTGCAGGCGAGACTTCGTTTGCTGTGGTCAGCCGGCTCCGTCGCATCACGCGCGCCAATCGCGTCGGCCATGCCGGCACCCTCGATCCGCTCGCGACCGGCGTTCTCCCGGTCCTGTTCGAATCGGCGACCCGGCTCGCCGAGTTTGCCCTGAGGCTCTCCAAGACCTACGTGGCCGACATCCATTTCGGCTTCGTCACGGCGACCGATGACGCCGAAGCTCCGAAAGAGGTGGTCGGGGACCCGAGCAGTCTTACGGAATCCCAGGTCGGCGAGGCGCTCAGCCTGTTCAGCGGCCGGATTCTTCAGGAGCCACCGGCGTACTCGGCCGTCAAGGTCGGGGGCAAGCGCGCCTACAAGCTGGCGCGCAGCGGCGCCGCCGCGCGGCCAAGCGCTCGCGAGGTCGAGGTTTACGAGGCGCGGCTGCTGGATTTCAAGCCTGGGTCCGAAGCCGTCGCCCGAGTCGAAATCAGATGCGGGAGCGGAACCTACCTCCGCTCGATCGCCCGCGACCTAGGCGCGCGCCTGGGTGTGGGGGGTTACCTGGGCCGCCTGGTGCGCACCGCGTACGGAAACCTGACCATCGGCTCATCGGTCCCATCGGGCTCACTCGCCACCGCGGAGGACGTGCGATCCCGGCTGCTTCCGGTCGAGGTCATACTGCCCGAGATGGAGCCGGTGAGGCTGACTGTCGAACAGGAGGCTGCGGTCAGGCAGGGCCGTTCCGTGAGGGTGCTGCCCGAACCTGGGCCAGGCTTGATCCGGGCGCACAACGCCGGTGGCCGGCTGGTCGCGCTGGGGCACGCGGATCCGCTCCGCAGAACCTTCGTACCGGAAAAGGTGCTGGGCTGAGGGAGGCGGGCAGCTGCAGGTCCATCTAGGACTCCCGACGAGCCCGCTCGGAGCCACCGCCCTCACCATCGGCAGCTTCGACGGGGTCCATCTCGGCCACCTTGACGTGATCCGGCGCACGGTGCTCGCCGCCGGCGATGTGTCGGCTCAGCCGGCCCTCATCACCTTCGAGCCGCATCCGCGATGCGTGCTGGATCCGGCCAACTGCCCGCAGACCATCACGACCCTCCAGGAGCGCCTTGCGCTGATCGAAGCGGCCGGCATCCAGCATGCCATCGTGCTGCGCTTCGACCGAGAGCTTGCTTCCCTCGCTCCGCAGGAGTTCGTAGACCGCCTGCATTCTGTGATGGAGGTCAGACGCTGGGTCATCGGGTTCGATTTCGCCTTCGGGCGCGGCCGAACGGGCAACGCACAATGGCTGCGGTCGCACGGCCACGAGGTCGAGGTGATTCCGCCCTTCGCATTCGAAGGTCGAGAGGTGCACAGCTCCGAGGTTCGCAAACTCATCACCGCGGGCGACGTCGAGGCTGCGAATCGAATCCTCGGCCGGGAGTACGGGATGGCGGGACCCGTGGAGTCGGGCGACCGTGTCGGCCGCAGCCTCGGGTTCCCCACGGCGAACATCGGAATCGAGCCGAACAAGCTCGTTCCCGCGCTGGGCGCGTACGCCGGGAGGGCCCGCGCGAGCGAAGGTGATTTCACGGCGGCTCTCTCTGTGGGCTACCGCCCAACCTTCGGGGGCACCCAGCTGAGGGTGGAGGCGTTCCTGCTGGACTTCGAAGGGGATCTCTATCAGCAGCGCCTGGAGCTGCGGTTCATCAAATACCTTCATGCCGACATCAAGTTCCCGAGTCCGGATGCGCTCGTCCACCAGCTCAAGCAGGACGTCGCGGACACGCGGCGCATCGTGGAGCGATGACGCGGGTCCTCATCATCGGCGGCGGCATCGCGGCGTACTGCGCTGCCATCGGCGCACGGAGAGACGGAGCGGAGGTCACCGTCGTGGCTCGGGCGCCAGGCGCCACAGCTCTTTATGCGGGCGGCATGGAGATCGTGGACGACCTGGATTCGGTGCTCGCACACGAACCGCACCACCCGATCACCAGGCTCGGCCTCGACCCCGTCGGGCTCGCGACCGAGCTTGACACCGCAGTGCACCGCCTCCAGCTTGCGCTCGAAAAGGAGGGGCTGCCTTTCGAAGGTGGCTGGCGCACGCGCGGTCTCTACGCGGACATCCACGGCCTGGCCCGTCCTGCCAACCTGGTGCCGGCCACCGTGGCCGCCGGTGAGCTCCGCGCCCTCAGCGGCCGCAGGGTTGCCGTGATCGGCGTGCCTGAGGTCGGTGACTATGATGCGGAGTCGACGGCTCAGGCGCTGCGCGAGCTCCATGGAATCGAGGCATTCGCCGAGCTGGTGGCCCTCCCAGATCTGCCTCAGGCGGCGTCCCTAACCGACCTCTACGGCCGGCGAGCCCCGCTGGCGGCGCAGGCGCGTGCCGCATCGGTGGCCTACCCTCCCGGCTTCACCAACCTTCCCCCAGAGGGCTTTGAGCTCCTGGCGTCGCCGCCCTCGCCGCATGGCTGGCGGCTTCAGCAGGCCATCGCGCTCGGCGCTGTTCGCACAC
>JBIOJB010000046.1:0-23934 GCA_044450465.1 Candidatus Dormibacterales bacterium
CCGAGATCGCCGTGGTCGAGCTCACGACAGACGGCGAAGCGCCCAAGGCTGTACCCGTCGCACACCCCCGGCCGGCAGCGGCACCCGCAGCGCCCCCTTCCCCGCCGGTCTCAGCACCGCCCGCCAGGGCGACCGAAGCGCCGCCACCGCAGTCCACCCAGCTCGAGAGTGGCGACCACCGATACTCGCCCGCTGTCCAGATGCTCGCATCGGAGCTGAAGGTCGACCTTTCGAAGCTGACCGGTTCCGGCCTCGGTGGTCGCGTCACCAAAAAGGACGTTCAAGAGGCCGCGGCTCACGCGAAGATCGCACCGGCGCCGCCCGCGGCCACCGCCCCGGCGAAGCCCGGTGAGGGCGATGAGGTCGTCCAGCTGACCCGGGTTCGGCGCCTCATCGCCGAAAACATGACCCGCTCCAAGAGCACCATCCCGCACGCCTGGCAGACGCAAGAGGTCGACATGTCAGGCGTCGTGGCCAACCGCAGCGCCAACAAGGGCGCGTTCTCGAAGCAGGAGGGGTTCTCGCTGACCTACCTGCCCTACGTGATCGGAGCTGCTACAGCAGCGCTGCGCGAGCATCGCGAGGTGAACGCGACGTTCAACGAGACGGAGCTCATCGTGCATCGCGACATCAACGTCGGCGTTTCCGTCGGACTTGAAGACACGCTGATCGTTCCGGTGATCCGGCGGGCAGACAGCCTTTCCCTCGCGGGTCTGGCCAGGGCCGTCAACGATGTCGCGGCTCGGGCACGAAACAAGCAGCTCAAGGCTGACGATCTGGCTGGGGCGACCTTCACGGTGAACAACTCGGGGACCTTCGGAACCCTGTTCAGCTACTCGGTGATCAACCCGGGCCAGGCCGGGATCCTGACCATGGAGGCAATCGTGGAGCGCCCGGTCGCCATCTCGGGGATGATCGGCATCAAACCGATGATGTACCTGTGCTTCTCGTTCGACCATCGGGTGCTGGACGGCCTTCAGGCCGCCAGGTTCCTGACCTCGTGCCGCACATGGCTCGAGGCCGTGACGGTCGACACCCCGATCTACTGAGCACCCCTCAGCCTCGAGGCGACGCAGAGGCCGCGACCGATCCACGGGTGTCGGTGCTGTTGCTGACTTTCAACCCGGGGCCAAGCTTCGAAGCGATCCTGCAGTCCATCCTGAGCCAGAACCTCGCTCCGTTCGAAGTTCTTGCCATTGATTCGGGTTCTACGGACGGAACCGTTGCGCTGATGAGGCAGGCGGGTGTTGACGTGGAAGTCATTCCGCAGGCCGAGTTCGGACACGGCCGCACCAGGAACCGCATCGCGACCAAGGCCAGAGGCGACCTGCTGGCTTTCCTGACCCACGACGCGCTCCCAGCCGGCTCGTCGTGGCTGCGCGAGCTGGCGGCACCGTTTCGGGATCCGGAGGTCGCCGGCGCTTATGGGCGGCAGGTCGCTCCACCAGATGCGTCACTGGTCGAGATCCATCTCCTCGAATACATCTATCCCAGCCAGGACCGAGTGGTGCGCCTGGCCGCGGGCCAGCGCTTCCAGATGCCAGAGCACTTCTTTTCGAACGCCAACAGCATGGTCAGACGCGAGGTGTGGCAGGGCCACCCTTTTCCCGACGGAGTGATCATGTGCGAGGACCAGTGGTGGGCCAGAAACGTCCTCAAGGCGGGCTATGAGATCGCCTACCGCGCGAGTGCGGTGGTGACGCACTCCCACCATCTCAGCGCCACCCGAACCTTCAAACGCAGCTTCGACACCGGAGTGGCCATGAAGGGCTGCGACGAAACCCCTTTCTTCAAAGTGCTGGGCGGCTTTCTTGCTTACCTCGCCAGCCTGGTCGGCGCCGCTCGACGCGCCGGGGCCTGGTCTCAGCTGGCGCCGGCCCTATCTCGAGCGCTGGCACGCGCGATGGGATACGCCGCCGGATCGCGCTATCGCATGCTTCCTCCCGGCCTGCGCAGAAAGCTGAGCATGCACCCGTACTACTGGCCATAAGAGGCGTGGGGGGGCACGTCCGCCCCCGCAGAACCCCCTCCTCTCCTGCACAACGCCCGTGGGCGTTTGGAAGGTGGCACGCCTGGAGCACGGCCGGAATGAATCCGGCCGGTGCAACACGTCAGCTCAGGGAGATGGGGCCGCGGAGCCACAGCCCGGATTGTCCGCCAGCACGTAGTCGGCGGTGCGAGCGGTTTCGTGCCAACCCGCTGGAACAGTCACGGGGCCAGGCTCGTCACGGACGATCACGAGCCAGCATGGCGCCGGTCCGGGAAGAGCGGCGATCTGGTCCGAACCCGATCCGACAGGCAGGTTCCAGCCATCTCGGCCGGCGTAATAAAGAACTGTGGGAAACCACGGAGCTCCGTGCGTGGCCATCACGACTACCGGCTGTCCAGGCCGGGAGACCGCCGCGAGGGCATTTCCGGCGTTCACGTAGACCGGCTGCTCGCCGAAGAGGGCCTGGCTCGCCAGCAGCGTGGCGGCAATCAACGCCAGCCCGACCGCCAGCCGGCCGGCCACTCGCCGCGGCCATTGCGGCGCGCCATAAGCGGCCAGGGCGGCCAGACCTGGGATATAGGGCAGCTGGTAGTAGAAGTGGTTCTCGTTCAGGGTCGCGAACGTCAGGGTGGTGATCACCGAGCCCGCCCCAAACAGCCACCAGAAAGGGTGGCCACCTCTTTTTCGAGCGGCCACGAGAATGAAGACCGCTGTCGCGGGAGGTAGCAGGATCACCATCAATCGCGCCAGCAGGATCGAGTAGAACTCCGGGCTGATGCGCACCGACGCCGGGCCCCAGACCCAGCTCGGGGCGGTGCTCACCTGGTACCAGGATGGATCCTGGGCCAGCAGCACCATCCGCACGTAAGCAGCCCACCCGAGAGTGGCCGCCGCGGCCACAGCCAAGACCAAGCCCTGACGAAACCACTGCCCTCGCTTCCAGGCCAGGTAGGCCATCGGCAGCGCCAGCACGACGAGAGCCGTGGGCTTGATCGTGCCCGCGACCGCCAGCGCCAAGGCCGCCGCCACCACCCACGGCCAGCCCTCGTTGGTCCGCACGGCGCAGTACGCGGCCACCACTACGAGCAGCAGGAAGAGCGAATCGGGCTGGGCGGCATGCCCGTAGAACAGCGCCACTGGCGCGAAGGCGAACAGCACGGTGGCGGTTCTGCGTCGCGGGTGGCCGAGCACCGCGCAGAGGCGGTCGAAGACGAAGATCGCTGCGACGCTGAAGAGAAAGGAGAGGACCCGAGCCGACGTCACGAGATCCATCACGGACGAAAGCCAGTAGGCGAGAATGGAGTAGATCGGGAACTCCAGCACCGCGGTGCGTGCGGGAACACCGTTCCAGTTACCCAGGGGGGTCAGCAACCCGGCGCCGTGAGCGTAGCTCGCCGCATACATCAGGGTCTGCGTCTGGCGCCACTCGTGTGCATCGTCGGGCGGCCCAAAAAACTCGTAAAGGCGGGCGGCGGCACCAATCGCCAGCAACACACCGAAAGAAACCTCGCTGGTCCGCGCCCCCGCGACAGCTTGCTTCACGAGCTCGCGTCGATGATCGGCCAACCTGGGGCGAAGTCTGAGCACAGGGCCGGTTCACGGCAACTGCCACCCAAACCCCGATACTTCTGGCGCTGATATTGCGGTGCCCCGTTTGCGGCGAAGAAAGTGAAGAGGTTGTTTTGGACCTTGGCTCGCGCCGCTTCGTCCGGTGCGCGAATTGCGGGCTGCGCGTGCTTAATCCCGCGCCCGGACCGCAGGAGCTGGCGAACGAATACGATGCTGGTTACGCCCCGTTCGCTCTGGCGGCCCGGTCTCCGGATCTCGCCACGCGGTTCCGCCGCGCCTGGTACACCGCGCGCAGGGAGCGCTGGCTCAGCGGACTCGAGTTCAGCTCGGCGCTCGACGTCGGTTGTGGCACGGGCGAGTTTTTGCTGAAGCTCCGCCGGCGCGGCGTCGACGTTCGCGGACTCGAGCCCGCGGCGTATGCCGCCCAATTCGCAGCGTCTTCCGGTCTCGACGTCTTTCAAGGCGGGGTGTCCGACTACCGGCCCCGCCGGACCTTTGACCTAATCACGCTCTGGAACGTAGTCGAGCATCTGCCCGACCCGAAGGGAGACCTGGCACGCCTGCGGGAGCTTCTCGCGCCGGCTGGAACGATGGTCATCCTGACTCCCGACGCCGGTTCTCATCAGGCTCGTGCCTTCGGTCGCGACTGGGCCGGCCTCGAGGTGCCGAAGCACCTCGTGCTCTTAGACCGCGGGAGCCTGAGAGCGCTGGCGGCCAAAGCTCGCCTCGTCGAGGCCCGGGTCAGGCGCGCTCGCATCGATCACGTCTACATGGGATTGGCGAGCTGGGCCGCGGCCGTCCGCAGACGCGGGTGGCGAAAGGCCATACGTCTTGTCCCGGCCACGTTCACGGGCGACGACTCGATGCTGGTGGCGTGGCTTCGCCGGGAGTAGTCGCGCGCGCCTACGGCAGCGGCGCGGGAATGCTCACCGTCAAATCGACATCCTTCACGGTGGCGTAGCCGTTGACAGCAACGCTGGTGAAGCGCAGATAGATCTGTTCACCCGGCGCCAGTTGCGCTGGATCGAATGGAACCATCAGCCATCCCGATTCGCTCTGTCCCGGGTCGAGATCACCAGGCAGTTGCGACGATCTCGCGTAGTCACCGTACGCAAGCTGCCCGCCGATTGACGCGACAGGCACCACCGACCACTCGATCTCGCCCGGACTGCTGTTCGTCGCCCTCACCTGGAACCAGGTCGTCTTCGAGCCGCCGTCCAGCGCGACCCGGCTGACCATGATCGTCACGCCATCCAGGCTTCCTGTCCCTGCGACCGGCACGATTCTGACGTCGACGGGAGGTTGGCCCGCGCCGGCCGACGGTAAAGCCGGAATGCCCGCCACGTACGCCGCCATGATGCCGGCAGCCGACACCGAGTAGAAAGCGGTGACGAGCCGGCGGGCCGGCGGTCTGGCAAGGACGGTGTGAAGGCCAATCGCGATCAGCGCGGCGACAGCCGGCAGAGCCGGGTACAGGTATCGACCGGCCGCCCCGAATTCGAATCCGCCGGCCGCCGGAAGGATCAGGGCGACACCCGCCATGCCACACCCGGCGGTCACGGCGATGAGCATCCGGCCGTGCTGGGAGCCGGCCTCGGTCTTCAGCCATCGGACGACGCCAATCGGGGCGGTCAGGGCGAGCAGCGCGCCGACCACGCTGAAAAGTGCGGCCAGCGGCAGCGCTCCGAAGGGCTCGCCGCTCCAGAACGTGAGACCAAAGACCGCGAGATCGAACGGGACGAACAGGATCTGGAAGCCGGCCGGCACCGCATCCGAAAGGCGGGCGCCCCGCGCCCCCGGGGTCAGCCCTCCATAGAGGTGCAGGTTGATCAGAAACCAGGGAAGAAGACAGGCAATGGCGATACCGGCTGCCACCGCGACGCGGAGCAAACGCCTGGGCCATCCCGCACCCGGCGCCGGGACGAGGGCTACTGCCGCCAGCGCCGGGAACAGGCCGGCCAGCGTCAGCTTCACCAGCAGACCCGCGCCCAGCAGCAAGCCAAGCGCCGCGACTCGCCGCCACGTGAGCGACGCGCCGGTCCAACGCACCAGCAACAGCACGAAGAGCCCGCCGATCGCTGCCGAGAGGCCGTCATTGCTGATTCGCGTTCCGTTCAGGTCGAGCCCGGGCAGCAGGATCGCAAACACGACAGACGTGGCGGCGAGGCCGGGGCGTCCCGGACCGATCATCCTCGCCACCGCGAATGCCATCGGGGCGAGCAACGCGATCAGCAGCGCGTTGATCACCCGCAGCATGTAGATCGCGGCGAAGGTGCCCGCCGCGTGATCGGACAGCCACCAGATTGGCACCATGAGCAGGTAGTAGCCCGGTGTCTGGGCCGATTCGAAAGACAGCTGCCACAGGTGTCGGGACATCCAGGCCGCGTTCGCAGTGGCCGTCATTCCCGGAGGCGGCGTCCCGAGATCGGTCAGGTCCGGAACTGGGTAGGTTCCCGGCTGGGCGCCGGTGAAGAACCCTGTCGACTGCATGACCTTGAGCGTTTCGGGGTCGATCACCGTCATGTCCGCCGCCGGATAGACGCCGTGGCTCAGCTGGATGATGAAATCGGCATGTTGCGCCTCATCGATCCGCGACCAGACCGGCTGGCCCAAGGCCATCACCAGTGCCGGCACGAGCGCGGCCGCATAGGCCAGCGCCAGGGGATGCCGCGACGCCGCCTTCAGCGCTTCAGCGCGGGTCAGTTTCGCTCTCGATGCCCAGGATGCTGAGGAAGAAGCTGGCGAAGACCGTCTGCACCCCAAGTGTCAGCAGGACGGCGGCGGGGATGATCTCGCGCATGGTGACTCGCGGATCGAGGGCTCCGAACCCGGAGGCTCGCCAGCTGAGCACCGAGACGATGGCGCCGGCCGTCCCAAGAACGAACATCAACGCGCCCGCGACGAGTCCGCTCTCGAGCGTGACGTAGCGAAACATGGTCGTGTAAGTCCGGTTCGGTGGGTGGAAACCCTGACGCATCGCGAAGACCTTGGTGAACAGGGCGAACAGGACTAGCTGATAACCGATGAGGCAGCCGAAGCCCGCGAGCAGGAGCGTGTGGATGTCGAGCCCCAGCGGACCGACTCTTACCGGCCCGATCTCGAGCGCCCCACCGACGAGCACGCTCGCGGCGAACAACGCGATCCCCGGATACAGGAAGAGCCAGCGGGGGCTGAACAGCAGCATGAAGCGGAGGTGGCGCCACCCGTCCCGCCAGGTCCGGAGGTGCGGTGGCCTGGAACGGCCGTCCCGCCGGAGCTTGACCGGCACCTCCGTGACCCGCATGCCTCGGAGGGAGGCCTTGATCACCATCTCGCTCGCGAACTCCATGCCGGACGCGTGCAGGTTCAGCTCGTCGTAGGCCTTGCGGCTGAAGCCGCGCAGCCCTGAGTGAAAATCGCCCACCTTCGCATGGAAGAAGACGCGCCCGATGAACGTGAGCACGGGATTGCCAAGCCACCGGTGAGACCACGGCATCGCCCCCGCATCGATCCCGCCTTTGAAACGGTTGCCCATCACAAGGTCGAAACCTTCACGCAACCTGTCGATAAGCGGGCCGATCGCGCTCAGGTCGTAGCTGTCGTCGGCGTCGCCCATGATCACGAAACGGCCGCGCGAAGCCGCGATGCCGCCGATGAGTGCGTTTCCGTAACCGCGCCTGGGCACATCGACCACCCGGGCGCCCAACTCTCGTGCCAGCACCTGAGATCCGTCGGTGCTGCCGTTGTCGGCGACGATGATCTCGGCGGCAAGGTGTCCCGAATCAATCGCACGCTGTGCGCCGGAGATGCAGCGGGCGAGCGTCTCGGCTTCGTTGAGACACGGCATGACGATCGAGACTTCGAAAGCGGTCTCGGGTGCGCCGGGCTGCCTCGAGGTCGGGGCGGCGACGGTCATTGCGCATCAGCCTAACGGCAGGGGCCGCGGCCGGCTTGCGATGAAAAAAAGTGACCCCGACGGATCGCCTCTTGAGAGCCGGTACCCGGCCTTGCGGCCTAGTTCCTGCCCCCTCGTACGTTTCCCTCGGGGCCGAAACGAAATGTAGTCGTGCCCAGTCACAAGCGCAAGTGCGAAAGTCAGTTCGCCGCCAAGCCGTAACTAGTAGCCGCGATTGCCCGTCTGCAGACATGTCTGGGGTCGCTCAGGCGTGCGAGACTTACGGCGTTGGACCTTGACCAAGCGCAGCGAGCCGTGGCGAATGCGCACGCAAAAGCAACGCAGCTTGGCGTCGCGGTGACCGCGGCGGTCGTGGATCTGGGTGGTCTTCTGGTCGCGGCCGGCAGGATGGATGGAGCGCCCCCGATCTCGCCTCAGATCGCCGAGGCGAAAGCCGCGGGCGCGGCAATGTTTCTCCGCGATGGTGCATGGCTCGCCGAGGTCGCGAAGGAGCGCCCTGGCTTCTTCAGTGCCGCGGATCGCCTGGCGCGGGTGCCGTTGATCCCTGGTCTGGGATCGGCGCTCCTGAAGCGCGACGGCAAGGTGATCGGGGCGATCGGGGTCAGCGGCGCGCGGCCAGACCAGGATCTCGAGTGCGCCGAGGCGGGCGCTGCAGCGGGCTAACCGCCGAGTCTCACCCGCTCCACCGGCTCGTAGAAGGCGCCGGCACGCTTCAGGTGGCTGCGGAACAGAACCAGCTCGTCGGCCGTCCACGATTCGAGTCGTGGTGGCTCAGGCAGATCGGGCAGCGCTGATCCGGATCGCAAACGGGCACGGGCCAGCGTCAGGTGGGGTTCGAGCACCCTTGGCTCCGGATCCAGTCCGGCTCTCACGCACTCTGCTTCCAGAAGCGCCGCCAAGCCGCGCGCTTCATGCGCCCCCGACCGTAAGCCAATCCAGACGACGCGGGCCGCACGACCGCGGCCGAACGAGCCGAGTTCGCCGAGCTCGATCTCGAATCGGGCCGGGGGCTGGGCCACCACCGCCTCGGTGACGCGGGCCGCAATTTCAGGCGGCACCCACCCAAGGAATCGAAGCGTCAGATGCAGGTTGGCCGGGGTCACCCATCGAAACTGCGGGGCCACCGACGAGCAGTGCGCCAGGTAGCCGCCCAGCTCGTCGCGGTGGCCGGCCGGCAGCGGCAACGCGAAGAAGGCCCGGAATTGGCCTGCGGGGTCGGTCGCTCCGGTCAGGCGGTCCGCTTCTTCCAGTTGTCCAGCGCCCAGGTGCTGGGGCGCGAAGCGCGCCAGCCGAAGTTGGCCGTCACCGAGTCGATGCCGGCTGCGATGTTGGGGAGCTGAATGGTGGCAACCTCGTCAGGCGTGATGCGTGGGTCGGTGAGCACCATCTCCATCACGGCCGCCACGGGCTTGAGCAGGCCGACCGGTACGCGGAGCTTGGGCTTGGTGATGCCGCGCGCGGTCAGGAACCAGTCGAACATGGCCTCATAGGTGACGGCCTCCGGTCCGCCGAGGTCGATGATCTTGCCCAGCATGTCGGGGCGGGTGATCGCCTCGACAACACAACGCGCCGCGTCCTCGCGCAGGATTGGCTGAAACTGCGCCATGCCACTGCCGGGGATCACGGCAAAGGGTCCGATGATCGCCTTCTCGAACATGTCGACGATCCCGCCCTCCTCGGCCAGGACGTAGGAGAAGCGAAGGATCGTTCCCGCGACGCCCGTCTTGGCGAGCTCCTGCTCGCCCATCCAGCGCGAGGTCAGGTACCTGTAACCGGGATCCAGCCTGGCGCCGATGTCGCTGACGAAGACCACAGTCTGGGCACCGGCCGCCTTGGCGGCCTCTCCGAGCAACCTGGCTCCGTCGATGTTGACGGCGAGATACGACTGTGGCCGGTTCCGCCTGACGGCCACGAGGCTGATGATGTGGTCGACCCCCTGGGCCGCAGCGGTCAGTCCTGAAGAGTCGAGCGCGTCTCCCACGACCACCTGTGCGCCGCGGACTTTGAACGCGGCAGCCTTCAGAGGGTCCCGAACCAGCACCCGAAGCTGGTGACCGTCATCGATGAGCCGGTGTGCCACACCGCGGCCGAAAAAGCCGGTTGATCCGAGGAGCAGGATGCGAGCCAACGAACTGAATCGTAGCTAAAGGCATACTGGGCCCAGTGTTCGGCCAGTCCGCCGGTGGCCTCGCGTTGGCGATCTTCGCCGTTTTGATCGGGGCTGGTGGGATCGCCGCGGCGCTCCGGACGCGAAGGCGGCGTGAGAGCAATCTGGAGGCCTACGCCTCGGCGGGCGGCGTCGTGTACACGATCGTGCAGATCGGGTGCTCGGGTGTCTTGCTGGTGGGTGGAGTCGGGCTCACGATCCTGGTTCTTCTGGGGCGCGGGTGAGCCAGAGCTGACGCCCATGAACCGGCCCGATCCACTCCGGCTCTCACCGTCTGAGCTGACGTTGCCCTAGGCCGGATTTACTCCGGCCGAAACCCGGGGGGGCCACCTTCCAAACGACTCCGGGCCCCGTGTTCCGCGGAGGGGGCTCCACGGGGGAGGCCTGCCTCCCCCGTGCCTTAGATCACGTTCCGCTCTCTCACCAGAGAGCCCTTGCCGAAGCGGGCAAGGGAGAACGGCGAGATGTCGATCTCGGAGGTGTGGTCCACGAGCAGCTGGGCCAGCAGGAGGCCGGCGGCGGGCGCCTGCATGAATCCGTGGCCGCTGAATCCACCGGCGCACCAGAACCCTTCGAGCTCGAGGACCGGCCCGAGTATCGCCTGGTGATCGGGGGTGGTTTCGTAAAGGCCGGCCCACGCCGTCTTGACTCCCGCGCTCGCCAGCGCCGGCGCTCGCCTGGCCGCCTCTTCAAACATCTTCTCCAGGAAGCCCCAGTCGACTTCTGTGTCGAAGCCTGGCGGGTCCGCGCGGTCGCTCATGCCCATCAAGAGACCGTCCCCCTCGGGGTGAAAGTAGAACGAGGTGCGAAAGTCCACGGTCATCGGCGTGGTTCTGGTGATACCCGCAAAGGGAGCGGTCACCACCACGTGCCTCCGGTAAGGCTCCACCGGAATCTGTAGGCCGGCCATCTGTCCGATCGACGCGGCCCACGGTCCGGCGCAGTTGAACAGGACTCTCGTCGCCACGTCGCCCGTGGTGGTTTTAACCCCGGTGACACGCCCTGACACGATATCGATGCCCGTGACCCCTACTCCTTCTTGCAGACGCGCCCCGTGGCGTCGAGCGGCTGCCGCGTACCCCGCCGTCACGTCCGCCGGGCTGGCGATCCCGTCGCTGGGGCAGAAGGTGCAGGCAAGCACGTCGTCGACGTTCAGCACTGGAACGAGCTCTTTGGCCTCGGCCGCTTCGACCCAGCGCGCCTCGGCAAGCCCGAGTCGATGCCACATCTCCATGTTGGTGTGGAACTCCTCGACATGCTGCGGAAGGGTCAGGACGAACATGTAGCCGATCTGCCTGAAATCCGGGGTGTGGCCGGTCTCTTGCTCGAACTCCTGGAGCAGGCGCACCGACTTGAGCTGGAGTCGAACGTTCGCCTCCATGGAGAACTGCTGGCGTATCCCCCCGGCGCATTTCCCGGTCGACTGCGAGCCCAGCGTTTCGCGCTCCAGCAGCAGTACGTCGACTCCGCGCTTCGCGAGCTGATACGCGAGAGAGCAACCCATGACGCCGCCGCCTGCGATGACCACGTCAGCCGTCTGCATCAGCCCGCCGGCCTCATTTCGAGCGCCTCACGTCGGACGCCATGCCCCAAACCTCGAAGATCACCTTAAGGGCCGCCAGGGTGGTGATGTCACCGCTGTCAAATGGAGGCGACACCTCCACGACGTCCAATCCGACGAGAGTCGATCCTGCGGTGGCGCCACGAAGCAGGTCCAGCGCCTGGCGGGTCGAGAGCCCACCGGACGAGGGTATCTCCGTCCCAGGCGCAAAAGCGGGATCGAGCGCGTCGATGTCGAACGACACATGGACTTTGCCGCCGGCGAGGCGCTCGGCGATCCTGCGGACCGAACCTGTGAAATCGCGCGCGAGCTTGGCCGCGGAAACAAGGAGCATCCCGCGCGCCGTGATGAACTCGAGCTCCTCGGGATCGAAGTCGCGGCCCGCGGCTATCACGACGCGGTTCGGGTTGACGCCGGAGACGTCGAGCGCGCGCCTCCGCGCGCAGCCGCAGGTCCAACGCCCGCCCCGCGAGTAGTCGCAGAGATCGGGGTGCGCATCAACCCAGAGCACGGCCAGGCCCGGGTGCCGGCGCGCCTGCGCGGCCAGGGTGGAGATGGTCGAGCAGTGGTCGCCGCCCAGGACGGTGAGGAAAGACGTGGCGGGCACCTCGGCCAGGCGATCCGCGGCCGCCTGCCAGCCGTGCTCGATGTCGGGCCCCACGTCCAGGTCCCCGATGTCCTGTAAGCGGAGCCCTCTCAGAAGCTGGCCCTCCTCCGTGACAGGAGGCATCGCCGCGCTCAAGCTCCGCATGCGGGCCGGCGCCAACGCCGCCCCCTTGCGGTACACGGCCGAACCGTCGTACGCGATGCCGGCGACCACGACGTCGGCTCCGTCAGCCGGCGCCGCCGTGGCCAGGCCACCCCAGAGGGGCAATCCGTCGAGGTTCACCGGCCCACTCTATTCCGCACCCTGGCCGGCACCCTGGGGATCAGCAGGACCTCGATCGCGAGGCCTGAGCCCGGCCCCCCGCACCGGGTCAATCGGGCTGATAAGGGGGCAGCGACTTCTTCAACGGGTGATCCTCTCGGTAGCCCAGCGCGTACTCGCCCTGGAGGATCGTGTGAACCTCACGCGTCCCTTCGTAGATGATCGGCGCGCGCGAGTTCCGCAAGAACCGCTCCACCGGATACTCGGCCGAGTAGCCATACGCCCCGTGCACCTCGATGGCGTCGTTGGCTGCATTGAAGGCGGCGTCGGTCGCGTACTGCTTGGACATCGAGACCTCACGGGTGTGTCTCTGGCCGGTGTTCTTCATCCAGCCCACCTTGAAGTACAGCAGGCGGCAGATCTCGTAGTCGCGTGACATGCGGGCAATCATCTGCTGCACCAGCTGGTAGCGGCCGATCTCCTGGCCAAATGTCTTGCGCTCTCGCGCGTACTTGACCGAGGCGTCGAGCGAGGCGCGCACGGTGCCCGTGGCCCCAGCCCCCACTGTGTAGCGCCCGTTGTCCAGGCAGTTCATGGCGATCTTGAACCCGTCGCCCTCGTCGCCGATGCGGTTGGCCTCAGGCACCTCGAGGTCGGTCATGAATATCGAGCCCACGTCTCCCGCCCGGATCCCCATGCGGTCCAGGATCGGCTCGGTCCTGAGCGACTTGCCGTAGGCGGAGCGATCGAGCATGAATGCCGAAACGCCCTTCGACCCTGCCTTTGGCTCCGTCTTCGCGAACACGAGCATGAAATCCGCTGTGTCAGCGTCCGAGACCCATGTCTTCTGGCCGTTCAGCACATACGCGCCGCCCGAACGCTTGGCGGTTGCCTGGAGAGAGGCGACGTCCGAGCCGGCGTTCGGTTCGGTCAGACCGTAGCAGGCGAGTTTCCTGCCGGCCGCCATTGGGGCGAGCCACTGCTGCTTCTGCTCTTCGGTCGCCCACGTGTAGAGTCCCATCCCCACCAGGCCGACATGCACGGAAAGCACCGTGCGATAGACCGTGTCGACGTACTCGAGCTCCTCGCAAACGAGCCCCAGGGAAAGGTAGTCGAGGCCCACCCCACCGTACCGCTGTGGAAAGCACACGCCCGGAAGCCCGATCGAGGCAAGCTTCGCAAAGATCTCGGGGTCGTGGTGGCCGGCCCGGTCGTTGGGGCCGATTTGGGGGGCGAATTCGCGGCTGCAGAAGTCTCGCACCGTGTCCACGAGCTGCTCCTGGTCGGGGGTCAGTGCGAGATCGAGCACGGTGCTACTTGGGCGACGCCGATGGGCTGGGCGACGGCGACGGTGATGGCACCGGAGTCGGAATTGGCTTCAGGTCGCTGGGACCCACGTGTCCGATGAACGGCAGGTGGTGACCGATTCCGAGAACGATTGGGGCCGTCTTTGAGGCGTGCAGCTGAGGTTGGAGAAACGACGTGTAGATCTGCTGAAGCTGGTGGATCCCCCCCACCGAATCCAGCTGGGCGGCGTTCGTCTTGTTCGCGGCGTCGGTCAAAGCCTGAAGGTCGGCTTTGGACACAAGCGCAGTCGTGATCGGGTTGGACAGGATCACGTCCTCAAGCTGCTTCACCTGGGTGACCGTCAGGCTCGCGCTCTGAAGTGCGGGCTCGAAGGCGTTGTCCATTGTGACCAGGGCTGAGATCGCGAGGTAGACGACCACGATCATCACCGCGCCGTGAACGAAGATGCCCAGCAACCCGTCCACCCCACGGATCGCTTCCATCCGATGAAAGGCACCGCCGATCGCGCCGCCCACGGCGCCGAGCACCACCGCAATGATCAGAGCCAGCGCCACGCTGAACACCGAGTTGAGGTGCAGAAGCTTTTGCATCTCGTTGGTGTAGGCGTCGTGAAAGCGAAAAACGGCGAGCAAAGTTCCAAAGAAGAAAATCTCTGCCGTCAGGGGCTGGATGACGCCGCGCTGATAACCGAGTATCAGCGCGATCACCAGCACGAGGACGACGATGACGTCGATGATCACTAGCCTGGGCCATTCTAGAGGACGCGCCTTTTGGCCCTTTCCCGCTGCGTTCCCGGCCAGATCGGGCAGCTTCGGTTAGACTCGGTTCACTCTTGGCCCGAACGATCGCAGTCGCGATGCAAAAGGGGGGTGTCGGCAAGACCACCACTGCCGTCAACCTCGGCGCAGCTCTCGCGGAGTTGGGCCAGCGGGTGCTTCTAATCGACCTTGACGCGCAGGGCCACCTGACGCTCTACATGAAGCCCCCGACCGAGCTCGAAAAGACGATCTACCACCTGCTGGTCGACCCGAACACGTCGGTCACCGACGTGGTGCAGGAGGCTCGGCAGATGCGCGTTCACTACATCCCGGCGGACATCGAACTGGCGGGGGCCGAGAACCAGCTCATTAACGAGATCGGGCGGGAGAGCATCCTGCGCGACAAGCTCGAGCCGGTCCAGAAGCGATACGACTTCATCATCATCGACTGCCCGCCGTCGCTCGACCTCATCGTCATCAACGCCCTGGTCGCGGCAGGCGAGGTCTTGGTACCGCTGCAGGCCGAGTTCCTTGCTCTTCGGGGCATGCAGGAGCTCTTGGTCACCATGGAACGGGTGAAGAAGAAGCTCAATCCGCACCTCGAGCTGATCGGCATCCTGCCGACCATGTACAAGCACCGGGCTCTCCATTCCCAGGAGGTGCTCGCCGCAGTCCGGGAGAAATACGGCGACAAGGTTTACGAGTTTGGGGTGACGGATTCCATCCGCTTCGCCGAAACGCCACTCGCCGGTCAATCGATCCTGCAGTACGCCAACGAATCGGAAGGCGCGAAATCGTATCGTGCGCTGGCAGCCAGGGTGTTGGAGAATCACAGGTAGCCATGACATTCAAGCGCGTCTCACTTGCCGGATCGGAAGAGCTGTTCCGGCCGACACGGCCTCAGGTCGTCTCCGACACGGAGAACGTGATCAGGAGCGCCGTCGACCGGCCGGCCCTCGTGAAGGAGCCGGTCTACCGGACGCTCAGCTTCACCCCGGAGGAGATCGAGCTCCTGCTGGAGGCGATCATGACGGCCAAGTACCCAGATCGGGCGCGGGCCAAGCCGGCCCTGGACAAGTTCGACGCCCTCGACTCGCTACGCACCAAGGTTCAGAGCGTCAAAGAAGACTGAAGGCGCGGCCGGAGTGGATCCGGCCGATGCACCCCCTCAGAGCTGGATATGCGCCCCCCGTGACGTCAAGCGCGTCCCAATCCTCTGAAGACGGGATTCTGAGCCAGCTCACGTTCCAGGCTGGTCGCAGGGCCATGACCGGGATACAGGGCCGTTTGCATGGGAAGGCGGAGGAGCTTGGTTCCAATGCTCATCATTTGACGTCGCAGATCCGTCTCGGGGGTCTGCTTCCCAATCCCGCCGGCGAGGATGGTGTCGCCCACGAAGGCGTGATTGGCAACCAGGAAGCACACGCTCCCAGGTGTGTGCCCGGGCGTGTGCATGACTGAAAGCTTGAACTCACCGAATTCGAGCTCCTCGCCATCGATCAGGTAGCGGTCCGCCGAGCGGAGGAATTGCTTGGCGTCGGCGGAATGAAGGCCGGTCTCCCCTCCGGTGATCGCCTTGACGTCGTCCTTGCCGGCCACGTGACCTGGGTGGCAGTGGGTCGCCAGGATGTACCTGACCTTCATGCCGGCAGCCTGCTCGGAGATCTTGTCCGCGGGTAGTCCTGGATCGATCACGACCGCCTCCTTGGTCGCGGAGCAGGAGACGATGTAGCAGTTGACGTCGCGTTCGAGCTTGACCTTGACGATGGCTAGCTTGGGCATCGATCACCATTTACGGTAATGGAGCGGGCCGCTGCTGTCGTCTTCGGGTCGGCGCTGGCGCTGGTCTGCCTCTTCTGGGTCTACGGCTATATCCGGAAACGCATGCGAGGCTGAGGACGGCCTCGCCAGCTGACCGTGACCAGCTGACAAGGTGCACCGGCCGGATTCATTCCGGCCGTGCTCCGGAAGGTCACCTTTCCAAACGCCTCCAGGCGTCGTGCAGGAGAGGAGGGGGTTCCGCGGGGGAGGCCATCTGTCCTCACCCTTCTTGATGCGATGCACCGGCCGGATTCATCCCGGGCCCTCGGTAAGAGCTGACGTCACTCTAGGCCGGATTTACTCCGGCCGAAACCGAGGCACGCCACCTTCCAATCACCTCCTTGCAACGTGTTCAGCGGAGGGGGCTCCATGGGGGAGGCCTGCCTCCCCCGTGCCTTATAGGAGGGGGTTCCGCGGGGGAGGACATCTGTCCTCACCCGCGCCTTTCTATCCGAGTACGACGAAGCTCAGCGTGATCTTCGTGATGCCGTTGTCAGAGGCGACGGCCAGGATGCCGGTGACCTTCTGGTTGCTCTTTTGCGAGAAGCCCGCTCCGAAGGTCCCTCCCGAGTTGGCGCTATAGGTCAGAGACCAGTCGCCCTGTGACAGCTGGCTCGAGTAATACGCCTGAACCTGAGAGACGCTGTCGTGCGTCTCCCACTCCATCCCGTAGGTCGTGTTGCCCGTGGCGTTGTAGCTGGACCCGGTCGTCAGCCTCGCGCCCGGATACACCGGGACGTTGGAGGGGAACCCGGATGGAGCCGGCACCTCGGGATCGAGCCCGGCGGTGTTCTGGTTCTGATCAGGTGTGGACGTCGACGCGGCGGATGGAGTCGACCCCGAGGGCGAGTTCCCAGACTGGGCGGCTGGGCTGCTCGAGCTCCCGCATGCCGAGACGAGCGCCGCCAGCGCCACCACGACCGCAAACCGGAATCGCAGGTTCATTGTCTGTGCCCCCAAGTGTGGTTCTCCAAAGGCTCTGCCGTCAATGGCGTTTCACCCGCGCCAAGGTCTGACCATCCGGCCTCGAGGTGCGCGGGCCCTCGACAAGGATTCGCCGCGGAGAAACACCTCTGCAATCGCAAAACCGAACTCCTTTCCTTCGAGGGCGCCGTGGCGCTGCCGCGACCGCATGGCAGAGGGGCGAACAGCCGTCTTGCGATTCGGGTCGACGATCACAAGATCGGCATCGTAGCCAGGCGCGATGGCGCCCTTGCTCTGCTGAAGGCCCGCCAGCTCGGCCGGGCCTTCGCAGACCCAACGAGGCGCCTGCCACACGTCGCCCATCCTCTTCGCCAGCTCGAGGCAGCTCAGATAGAGGGTCTGCACGCCAGGACTGCCGGGAGGTGCATCCTGCAGGGAGCCCGCCTTCTCTCGGTCCGTGTGAGGGGCGTGATCGGTGGCGACGATAGTTATCGCCCCACTCGCGAGAGCGTTGGTCAGAGCCTGCTGGTCGGCCGGCGTCCGCACGGGCGGAAGCATCTTGATCGAATTCCCAAGCCGGCCATAATCCAGCTCGGTCAGCCACAGGTAGGACGGGGTGGTCTCGAGACTCAATGAAGCCCCGCCGCGAATCGCATCCTCAGCCGCTCGCAGCCCCATCTCGCTCGACAGATGGGCGACGTGCAGCCTCACGCCGGACGACCTCGCGACCGCGGCCGCTGCCGCGACGGCAACTGCCTCCGCCACGGCGGGGCGCGATTCGAGCACGTCGACGTACGAGCTCAGCGGACGGTGGAACGCGGCCAGCACCGATGGGTCCTCGGCATGAATCGCCAGGGGCAGCCCGAGGCGGGCGATCACCGGGGCGAGCCGCGCAAGAGTTCCGTAATCGGGTGGGGCCTCGAGATCTGGATCGCCCCGCGCGAGGGCGTGCGTGACCTGTTTGCGGCTCAGGCTGTACGAGTAGCCCAGGTACGCCTTGAAACCGACCGCGCCCGCCTCAGCCATGCCCCACAGCTGGTCCTTGGTGGTGGTGGACCGGATCATGCCCCACAGTCCGAAATCGACGCGCGCCTTGGCCCGTGCGAGCGCCGACTTGGCCTCGAGGACCCCGGCGCTGTCGACAGCCGGCACCGTGTTGGGCATGTCGAGCACCGTGGTCACGCCGCCGGCGGCGGCAGCGGCGGTCAGCGACCCGAAGTCTTCTTTGTCCGGAAACCCCGGATCGCGGCTGTGCACGTGTACGTCGATGGCTCCGGGGAGCACGTAAAGTCCAGTGGCATCTCGGACCACGGCGTCGGCCGCGGCGGCCACGCCCGGCTCGACCATCGTGACCGCGCCGTCGACCGCGTATACGTCCGCCACCCGGGGTCCCTGAGGCGTGTAGACGGTTCCGCCTCGAACCAGCAGCGAGCGGCTTCGCGGCCTGGCTTCAGTCAAGTTCCAGGTCGTGGATTCGGAAAAGTGGCGAGTATGGGATTCGAGCCGAGGCGATGTTTTCCTCGCCGCCCTCACCACGATCGAGCACGACCACCAGGTGAATCACCTCCAACCCGGCGTCGCGGAGGACCTGCGCGGACCGAAGCGAGTCGCCGCCCGTCGTGACAACGTCCTCGATCACGGTCACCCGATCCCCGGCGGCAAGCCGTCCCTCGAGCTGCTTCGCAGTGCCGTACCCTTTCGGCTCCTTGCGGACGAGGACGAGCGGCAGGCCTGTCTCCAGCGAGACGGCACCCCCCAGGAGCACGGCGCCCAGCTCGGGCGCAGCGAGCCGCTGGGTGGCCGGCGGAACAAGTCGGGCGAGGTGTCTGCCCAGCCGGCGGAGGAGGGCTGGGTCGGTCTCGAACAGGAACTTGTCGAAGTACCGGTTCGAGCGCTTGCCAGACCGGAGAACGAAATCACCCTTCAGGTAGGACGCTTTGACCAGATCTCGGGCGAGGTCCTGGAGTTCGGATGCCTCAACCGTCACAGACCTAATCTAGCTGAAGAATGTCTTCGCCCCTGACCGTCGGGCTGCTGCGCGTGAAGCTTCATCTTCCGGAGAGCGGATCGCTTAAGTCGAAGCGTCAGGTCGTCAGCGGGTTGCTCCGGCGGATGCAGCAGCAGCTTCGAGTCGCTGCCGCCGAGGTGGGCGAGCTCGATCGCTGGCAGCTGGCTGAGCTTGCCGTCGCGACTGTGAGCGGGGACGGGCGTCACGCCGACGCGGTGCTCGCGTCGGCGCTCGCATTCATCGAATCGAACAGCGATGGCGCCCAGATCACGGACGTGTCCACCGAGCTGTTGCGAGCATGAGCGCGGTCGAGGTTTTCACCGAGGCGTTCGAAGCGACCCTGCCCTTCAAGCTCGATGGGTTTCAGCGCGAGGCCATCGAGAAGCTCGAGCTCGGCCGTGGCGGTGTGCTGGTGAGCGCGCCGACGTCGAGCGGCAAGACCATCGTCGCCGAGTACGCAATCTTCAGGACGCTCAAGGCGGGCGCCAAGCTCATCTACACGACGCCCCTGAAGGCGCTCAGCAACCAGAAATATCACGACTTCGTGAAGCAGTACGGCGAGTCCACAGTCGGGTTGGTCACCGGCGAGAACACCATCAATGACGACGCACCCATCGTCGTCATGACGACCGAGATCCTGCGCAACCTGATCTATGAGGACCCCCGCCGCCTCGAGCCGGTTCGGTATGTGGTGCTCGACGAAGTCCACTACATCGACGATTTCCCCAGGGGCTCGGTATGGGAGGAGATCGTGATCCAGGCACCTCGGACTATCAAGCTGGTCGGGCTCTCGGCCACGATCGGCAACTACCGAGAGATCGCCGACTGGATGAGCGAGAACCGCGGCGGCATGGAAACCGTCTTTCACGACGTGCGCCCCGTGGAGTTGAAGATGTGGCTGGCCATCGACAATCGCTTCCTCCCGCTGTTCAAAGGCGATGGCGGCATCGATCAGCGGACCTGGACCAAAGCCGCGCAGGAGGAGGAGGGCCCCTACCGCGCTGGCGGGCACCGCGGTCTGCCATCAAACGACCTGCTGCACGTGATCCAGGAGCTTCGGGCGCTGGACATGCTGCCGGCGATCTATTTCATCTTCTCGCGCCGGGGATGTCGAGAGGCGCTGCAGCGAAGCGCCTACCACGAGCTTGACCTCACGACCGCCGACGAGAAGGCGGCCATCGACAGGGTTGCCGCCGAAAGGCTGGAGGCGTTGACCGACCATGACGAAGAAACGCTGTTCAGGCGCATGGTCGACGCTCGGCTGCTGCGCCGCGGGCTCGCCGAGCACCATGCGGGCCTTCTTCCCTATCACAAGGAGATGGTGGAGGAGCTCTTCCAGCGCGGCCTGATCAAGGTTGTGTTCGCCACGGAGACGCTATCGCTGGGTATCAACATGCCGGCCCGCGGCGTGGTCGTCTCCTCCTTCACCAAGTTCGACGGCGTCAACTTCTCCCACCTCACCACGGGCGAGCTGACTCAGCTGATGGGCCGAGCCGGACGGCGCGGCATCGACGTCATTGGACACGGAGTGATCCTCAAGGAGTCTGACGTCGAGGTCGGGACGATCTACGAGGTCGCGATGGGACCCACCCTGGTCGTCCAGTCGAAGTTCCTGCCGAGCTACAACATGTCGCTCAACCTACTGCGCATCTACTCGCTGGACGAGGCCGAGGCGCTCATGCAGAGGTCGTTCGGGCAGTTCCAGAAACGACTCGCCGCCGAGCAGACAGGCGAGCGTGTGGCCAACGTTCGTGAAAGGTTGGCCGACGTCCGCCGGCTCTGGGACGACCCAACCGTGTCGATCGATGACATCGCTCACTACTTCAAGCTCGAGGACCGCAGGCGCGCGATACGGATCGAGATCCGCCGGCTGCGTCGCGAGGCTGGATCGGAACGCCGCGGCCGGCGCTCGCGCCAAACGCGCTCCGTCGGACCCACCGGCCGGCAGCTGCAGCGGCTCGAGATCGAAGCCAGGGGGCTGGTCGAGCGGCAGAAGAAGCTCAAAGTGGTTCACTCGCCCCGGTTCGGCGAGCTGCTGCACAAATACAGCGGATCCGGACCCTGCAGAAAGAGCTCGACACGAGCGAGCGGGAGGTTGGCGGTCAGCTCGACGAGTACGCGCGCAAGCTGCGACGGCTGTGCCGCATCCTGACCGAAACCGGCTTTCTCGCCCAGGACAAGCCCACCGACAAGGGAATGTTCGCGTCCCGCGTTTATGGCGAGAACACGATCCTTGTCGCAGAAGCGGTCTGGTTGGGCTGGTTCGAGGGCCTGACTCCCGAGGAGCTGTGCGCGGTGGTGGTCATGCTCGCCGCCGAGGACCGGGAGCGCGGCCGAGACCGCGGACATCGCGGCCCACGGCGCTACCCGACACCAGCCATCGGCCAGACCGCCCGACTCGTGCGGTCGCTCTATTTCAGGTTCGCCGACCTCGAGGGCGACCTCGACGAGCCGAACTTGCGCGTCCCGTCACACGACTACATCGATTTCGCCTATCGGTGGGCGGCCGGCGAAGCGCTGGACCAGATCCCCTTGCCCGCCAACGTGGACATCGGTGACGCGATCAAGGCGATGAAGGCCCTCTACTCGCTGCTCCGGCAGCTGGAGTTCGCGCTGCGACAGGCCAGGTCGCCGCTTCTCGACGCCGTCGCTCGCGCCGTCGCGCAGATGGAAAGAGACGTCATCAAACGCACCTACTGAGATATGAAGGATTTCTCCCGGCCATGCACGGAGATGGAGGGACAAAGTCGCGGCCGGAGTGAATCCGGCCGCCCCGACAACGCCGGCTTCGCTTGCGGCTTCCCACTCATTACAGGGGGCATAGACTGAGGTTGGCTTGAGGTCCAAGAAACGGCGGATTCTCGTCACCGGCGTGGCCCGCTGGTGGGGTGCGCTGCTCGTGCAGAGGCTGATCGAGGACCCGGATGTGGCCGAGGTGATCGGCATCGACATTCGCGAACCGCACTACGACCTGGGCCGCGCCGACTACTTGAAGCTCGACATCCGCCACTCCCTCATCGGCAAATTGGTGCGGTCGGTCGGAATTGACACCGTCGTCCACACCCTGACTCGGATCGACTCCTTCAACCTGGATGCGCGGCGAGCCCACGAGATGAACGTGATCGGCACGCTCAACCTGCTGGCCGGCTGCGCAGGGGAGGGCAGCCCGGTCCGCCGCTTCGTCCTGAAGTCGTCCGCCCATGTTTACGGATCCCGTTTCGACCTTCCCGGCAACCTGCGCGAGGATCACCGCCTCGACAGCAACTCCAGGCATCAATTCGTGCGGGACGCGGTAGAAGTCGAGTCTTACGCGAGCGACTTCGCGGTGCGCAACCCGGGGATCGACATCGTCGTCCTACGGATCTGCAACAGCCTCAACCCGCAGGAGCCTCAGCCCCTGGCGCGCTACCTCGACCTCGAGGTGGTGCCCACCGTCGCCGGCTACGACCCCTCGCTCCAGTTCATTCACAGGGACGATGTGGTCGAGGCGCTCAGGCTCGCGACGAAGCGCGGCCCGGCCGGCGCGTACAACATCGCCGCCCGCACGGCAGAACCGCTCTCCAGGGTGCTCGACGCCGCCGGCAAGCTGCATGCGCCGCTGCTGCCGCCAATCGGTTTGGGCCTGGCAGCTTTCGGCATGCGGCAGGCGGGCCTGGCATTCCTGTCGCCGCAACTGGTGGACCTCCTGCGCTGGGGACGATCTCTGTCCACCGCGAAGGCGTCCCGCGAGCTGGGCTTTCGAGCCGAGCGCGACACCATCGCCGCGTTCGAGGACTACACGCAACAGCGTCGGGTGCTGCGTTATGAACCCGATCGGAACACATATCAATACGAGAAGGAGCTCGAGGACTTCATCCACACGCGCCAGGTGAATGCCGAGAACGAAGAGCATGAAAACGGTGAGCACGCCAACGGCGGCACCCCCGCCGAATCAGCTAAACCTCGCCGCCGCCCCCGTCGATCACAATCACCTGTCCGTTGATGTAGCTGGCGGCGTCTGACGCCAGGAACGCCACCGCCCCTGCCACCTCGTCTGGAAGCCCGATCCGTCCAGTCGGATTCGAGGACAGCACGCGTTCGAGGATCGCCTCATTCCCCCACAGCGCCTCGGCAAAGCGCGTCTTGATGAGGCCCGGCGCCACGGCGTTCACACGCACGTTTCCGCCGATCTCTCGAGCCAGCTGGCGCGTGAACATGATCACGCTCGCCTTCGTGATGTTGTAGACGCCGAGCCCAATCCCGGGTCGCAGCCCCCCCACGCTGGCCACGTTGACGATGGAGCCGCCACGCTTCTGCATCGACGCTTCGTACACCAGCTTGGTGAGGATGAACATGCCCCGGATGTTGACTTCGAACGTCTTGTCCCACGCGGGGAGCTCGGCTGACAGGACCGGGCCGAAGTAGGGATTGGTGGCCGCGTTGTTGACCAGGATGTCAATTCGACCGAACCGTCGCGTAACCTCGCCGACCAGGCGCTCCATCTCGTCCGGACGTCCCGAGTGGGCTGCGATCGCCGCCACCTTGCCGGGGTGCCTGCCGTTGATGCGCTCCGCCTCGGCGTCCAGGTCGGTCTGCTTGCGGCTCGAGATGACGACTCGCGCACCCTGCTCGGCCAGGGCTTCCGCGATTGCGCTCCCGATGCCCCGGCTGCCACCGGTGACCAGGGCCACGCGGTCGTCCAGGCCGAATCGGGAGCTCGATGGCACGGCTGATAGGATAGGCCGACTGAGTGTCCTCTCCCGTTAACCTTCTGCACCCGTGCGGCCCAGATCTCCGCACGCCTCGAGCGCCGCGGACCGGCAGTACCGTCCGCTAGATGGCGGTCTCGGGCAAGGCGGCCGACGACATCCTTGAGCGCATCTTTCAGCCAACCACCAAGCCCAGCGCTCGTGACCAGGCAGAGGAGACCTTGCGGCACCCGAAGCGCCTGGTCTACGTGGCCATGTCGAACAAAGTCTTCTACTGGCGCGCGCACGTCCAGAAGTTCGTCCTCGATTCGGGAATGGTCCCCGTCAGCCCGTTCATGCTTTTCGACTACTACCTCATGCACACGGTGTCTAAAGAG
>JBIOJB010000047.1:0-23060 GCA_044450465.1 Candidatus Dormibacterales bacterium
AACCTCGACGGAGCCAGGCTGTCGGTGAGGCAGCAGTTCACGCGACAGGGGAGCGGCCTCGGCTTCGGTCCGCCAAAGAGTAAGAAGAGCGTCCGGACGATTGATGTGGACGAGGAAACGATCGCCCTGCTGCGCGAACAGCACGAGCGGCAACGATTCGACCGGCGTGCGTGGGGCACAGCCTACCGGGCTGACCTGGATCTTGTCTTCTGCCGGCCCGGTGGCTCGCCCGAGGATCCGAACAAAATCGGTCGGCACTTCGCTCGCCGGGTCCGCGATCTAGCCACACTGCCCGCGATCGGGCTGCATGGCCTTCGTCACACCCACGCCACGCTGCTCCTCGAGGCGGGCGTCGACGTCAAGACAGTGAGCGAGCGCCTGGGGCACGATAGCGTTCAGACCACGCTCGAGCTCTACGGCCACGTGACGCCGAGGATGCGATCCAACGCGGCGGCACGATTCGGGTCGCTGCTCATGACCGCTCGCACCGCCCCGGCCTCAGCGTTAACCGCCGAGAACTAGGGCGCACTACACCGCGAGTCGGCACCCAATCTAGTGGTGTGTCGCTCAAACAGCGTGGTGGGTTGCGAGATCCCGAACGCTAGTTCGTCATTGGCGATAACGGGCGCCGGCGGCACACTCTGCGCCATGGACGGTGCGTCTCGGATGATCGGCCACCGCGTCCTCGTCGACGGGATTATGGGGTCCGGGAAGAGCACGTTCGCACGTGCGCTCGCGGCAAGGACTGGTTTGCCAGTGATTCACCTCGACGTCCACTACTGGAAGCCGGGCTGGGTGCGACCGTCGGACGACGAGTGGAGATACCGGCAACGCGCGCTGCTCGCCGGCGAGGATTGGATCATCGACGGCAACTACAACGAGACGCTTGCCCTCCGGCTCGAGCGCGCGGAAACCGTCGTCTTTCTCGAGACTCCTTGGTGGTTGTGCGCGAGTCGCGCGTTTGTGCGTGGGCTTCGCAAACCCGTTGGCGAGATGCCCGAGGGTTGCGAGGACTTGGTCAGCCGACGCTTGCGCGACGAGTGGGGCGGCGTTTGGAGGATTTGGCGCAACCGCCGTTCAGAACCTGAGTACGCACGCTCCGAGATCTTGCGGCACGGGTCTCACACGACGGTGCACGTGCTCCGTTCGCGGCGGGAGGCTAGTGCGTTTCTCGATGCCGTCCGCCGCTAGAGAGCACCATCCCCGCCCGGCGCATAGCGCTGATCTGCCGATCGGTACCCTGCTCGCTTCGCTATCTGCCCGATCTGCTCGACTATCGTACCCGCCAGATCATTTGTCAGACGGACCACTAGCTCGCATGCGGAGGTCCGTGACCTCCCTGTGACCTCCCAGGCCAAAATCGCGATCGCGCGGGTCGTTAGCACCGATTTTTGAACTCAAAATGTGGTCGGGGGCCCGGGATTTGAACCCGGGGCCTCACGGTCCCGAACCGTGCGCGCTGCCAAACTGCGCCAGCCCCCGATCTCAGTGACCCGGTGATTCTACCGGGCGGTCGACGGCTCCACCGGCCGCCGCCTTCTCGCCTGGTCCCTCCGGCTGCGGAAGAACTGGACCACCACCAATAGGACGACCAGGGCTCCCCAAGCGAAATACATCTGCGTGTGCAGGCGCAGGAAGTTCTCGAGGCGATTCCCGAAGTTGATCCCGATGATGATCACCACCCCGGCCCAGATCGCCGTCGACACCGCCACGCACGGCGCGAACACCAGATACGGCACCTTGAACACGCCGCAAGCAACCGTGATCGGAACCCGAAACCCAGGGATGTGGCGCCCGAAGATGATCGCCAGCGCCCCGTAGCGCTTGAACCACTTCTCAGCACGGGCCAGGCGCTCCGGGCTCAGGTGCACGTACTCGGCGACCCTGCTCTCCGCCAGCTGCCTTCCCCACCGCTTCGAGACGTAGAACAGGTTCGTGGCGCCCAGGGTCACCGCGATGATCAGGCCCAGCCAAGCCGAGATCCAGGCGAAAAGGTTGCGCGGCACGTGCGCGCCCACGTAAAGGACGAAGACGTCGCCCGGCGCCGGCAGCGGTATGCCGGATTCCTCGATGTACAGGAGGGCGAAGCCCGGGGCATAGCTGTAATGGCGCATGAACGCCCTCAAGCCGCGCGTCCCGGTGCCCAGGAACTCGGGAAGGTCGCCCTCCAGGAAGGCGGACACCAGGACGGCGGCCAGGATGACGACCACGAGGACCGCCACCCGCAGGCGGGGTCCGGAACGTACCCTTTCAAGAAAACGGCCGAGAGTGGAGGTCATCGCCCTCACCGTACCAGCCGAGGATTGAATATCACCTAAATCGGCCATCAAGCAAGGGCCACCCCACGCGGCGCGTCTCGCCGACCTCCCCGGCAAGCTGGGAGGTTAAAGCCTGACTCAGCCGAGGGGCTGGAGTTCGATCCTCGGGTCGACGACGGGCTTGGCCTCCATCAAGGTGGCCGTCGCATCGGCCACCCTCGAGTGATCGTCCCGGTTCTCTATGTAGCCTGAGCAGTACACGAGGGTGCGGCGGGTGCTGTCCACCTTGCCCACGATGCGAACCGTCTCGCCCAGCTTCAGCGGCCGGCGGAAGCTCACCTGCAGCCGCCCGGTAACACCCGGGTGGCCCGCGTGCCACGCCGCCCAGCCCACGGCCTCATCGAGCATGAGCGACACCATGCCTCCATGGGCCATGCCGGCCCAACTCTGGAACCTCGGCGGCACGACGTATTCGGCCACCGATCCTTCCGGTCCCGGCGTGAAGACAAGCTTCAACCCATCCTCATTCAGCTGCCCGCAGCCGAAGCAGTGCCCGTCGAATCCGACCTCCATCCGGTGGCTCTCCATCAGTTCCTCACCTTCAGCATTCTCAGCCGCGGCAGTTCCAGGTACCCGCGAGGTGCACGGCCGCCGCCTTGCCAGTGGTGGCGTCGGTCAGCTGCGCATCAACGCTGCCCGACTGCTGCCCGCGATCCACGGTGAACGTCACCTTGTCAGTGTCGAGGTTGAGCCACGCCTGAGAGAAGTCGGTCGACTCCACCTGGATGATCGCGTCGCCATTCGTATAGGTGCCGGGGCCACGAAAGTTCGTAAGCAGGAACACGATGTGCCACTGCTCTCCGCTGGTGTCGATCGTTCCGTAAAAACCGTCCGACCACGTTTCTCCGGTGTGCGTGCGCGACCCGGTGCACTCGCTCTGCTGCTCCGAAGTGTCGGGCACGATGCCGGTCATCTGGCCCGTCAGCTCGCCCCCGAGCGTGAGGTTTTGAGTCCAGTTGCCCTGAGGAAGGATGGGTGACGGCGACGGTCCAACGTTGGCATTGGACTGGCTGCAGGCGGTCAAGACGAACAGGGCGACGATGCCCACAACCCGGGCCATGTGGTCGAATGTTAGCCGTGGCAAGTGGCTCGGAACAGCTGACCCGGGCCATCCGTTCGCTCGAAGAGGCATTCCTCATCGGAGTGGATGGAGTCTGCGAGATCTGGCTCATCCGGCATGCCGACTGCTACGAGGACATGACCGAGACGAACGATCCCCCGCTCTCCGCACTTGGCCGCACGCAGGCCGCGCGGCTCGCAGAGCGGGTCCGCCGTGCCCACCCGACCGCCGTCTACACGAGCCCCTACCGCCGTGCGCTCCAGACCGCGCGCACCATCACCGATGAGGTGATAGTGGACGAGCGGCTGATCGAGATGGATCTCGGCATCAACGTGGACGGCAACTTCGACCTCACTGAAGACCCGACTCACGTGGTGCGCCGGATGCGATCCGCGCTCGACGACATCGCCCGCCGCCACACCGGCCAGCGGGTCGTGATCGTGAGCCATGCGGCGGCCATCGTCGCCCTGCTCACGGACATCCTCCAGCTCGACCACGGCCGGCTGCGGATCCTGCCCTACTACACCAGCGTCAGCGTGCTGCGGGTGCTGGGAGACCGCGCGATGGTGGCCGCGCTGACCGACGTGGCACACCTCGAATGACAGAGCCGATCCGCTCCGACCTCGAGGCGGCCTGCCGGGAGCGCCTGGGCCGGCCCCAGCTGCGGGTCGTTTCGGTCGATCCGGTCCCCGAGGGACACTCGGGATTCACCTACTACGTTCACGTGGAGGGCGCCGGTGAAGCCACACGCTATGTCCTCCGCCTGCCGCCTCCAGGAGCTCGCATCGCGGGACCCGCGGACGTCCTGCGCCAGGGCCGGATCATGGCCGCCCTGCACAGCGCCGGCCTCCCCACGCCGGCCGTACCGGTGGTCTGTCCGGAGCCCGTGGTCGACGGACGGCCCTTCATCCTCATGGAGGCGGTCGCCGGCACGCGCATCGAGCAGGCCGGCGTGCAGGAGGCGCCGCAAGCGATCGCCGCCTCGGCCGTGGGCGTGCTGAAGCGGCTTCATTCCCTGCCCATCGAAAAGAGCGGCATCGGGAGCGAAGAGGTCGTGACCCTGCAGGGCGAGATGATGCGTTGGGCCTGGCTCATGCAGCGCGGCCAGGAGGAGTTCACCCGGCGCGCGGGGGCGCTGGGCGCGCTGCTCGCGGCGCAGGTGCCGCCAGAGCGACCTCCGTCCCTGGTTCACGGCGACTACCACTACGGCAACATGCTGTTTCGCGGCCCTGATGTGGTGGCGGTGCTCGACTGGGAGATCGCGGAAATCGGCCAGCCCTTACTGGATCTCGGCTGTCTCTGCATAGTGGCAATCCGCCGCAAGTACCAGGGCGCGCCCAACCCCGGTGGTGCGATCGACGTGTCGCCCGCGGATCTCTACCGCCTGTACGGAGCGGACCCGGCCGAGATGGAGTGGTACTCGGCGATGAGCCTGTACAAGTACGCTGCGATATTCGCCTACAACCTCATGCTCCACCGCCGCGGCAAGAGGCCCGACCCCATGTACGAGGGATTGACGGATACCATCACCGGCATGATCGAAGAGGGCATCGCCCTGCTCGATCGCGGCGCCTGACTGGACCACTAGGAGGGTCACATGGCCTGGGATTTCTCGACCGACCCGGAATTTGAGGCAAAGCTCGAATGGATGCGCACCTTCATGCGCGAGGAGGTGCTGCCGCTCGAGGTCCTCGAGGCCGACTTCAATGCCTACATGGCCGCCATCCGCGAGCGCCAGGCGGAGGTCAAGAAGCAGAAGCTGTGGGCAACGCACCTGCCGCCCGAGCTCGGCGGCCAGGGTTATGGTCAGGTGAAGCTCGGGCTGATGCACGAGATCGAGGGCGCGTCGATGTGGGGCCCCATCGTGTTCGGCAACCAGGCGCCGGACTCCGGCAACTCCGAGATCCTCGCCCTTTACGGGACGGAGGCCCAGAAGAAGCGATGGCTTCACCCGCTGCTCGACGGAAAGATGAGATCCGGCTTCTCGATGACGGAGCCGAACACAGCGGGCTCCGATCCGACGCTGCTTTCCACCACAGCCGTGCTGAAGGGCGACGAGTGGGTGATCAACGGTCACAAGTGGTTCACGTCGAACGGGATGGTGGCGGACTTTCTGATCGCGATGGTCGTCACCGAGCCCGACGCCGGACCCTACCAGCGCGCCTCGATGATCATCGTCCCGACCGATGCGCCCGGCTTGAACCGGGTCCGCAACGTGCCCACGCTCGGCGGCGGCGAGCATTTCGGGTTCGGTCACGCGGAGGTGCTGTACGAGAACTGTCGCGTGCCCGCGTCGAACCTGCTGGGGGAGCGCGGGGCCGGCTTCCGGATCGCTCAGGACCGGCTTGGGCCAGGCCGCATTCACCACTGCATGAGGTGGCTGGGCCAGGCGCGGCGCGCGTTCGACATGATGTGCGAGCGCTCGCTCCAGCGTGAGGCATTCGGCAAGAAGCTGGCTGGACACCAGACGGTTCAGAACTGGATCGCCGACTCAGCCGCCGAGATGTCGGCCGCACGCCTGATGACGCTGCACGCCGCCTGGATCATCGACACGCAAGGGGCGTCGGCCGCTCGCAAGGAGATCTCGCTGATCAAGTTCTACGGCGCGAAGGTGCTGCACGACGTGATCGACCGGGCGATCCAGGTTCATGGGGCGCTGGGCTTCTCGACCGACCTGCCGCTCGCCGAAATGTACGCACATGCCCGTGCGGCCCGCATCTACGACGGACCGGACGAGGTGCATCGCCAGTCGGTGGCTCGGCACATCCTCGGCGGCTACAAGGCGCCTGAGGGGATCTGGCCGCGAGAGCACGTCCCGACCCGTCGCGAGGCCGCGCGCGCGAAGTTCGCAGCCCTCCTGGAGGCGGCGACCGCCGATGCCTGACAAGTCGGGAAGGTCCGGAATGTCGGGCGAGCTGCCGAAGCCGCTCGAGCTGCCCGACTACGCCGTCAAGAACCGGGCCGTGTGGACGGCCGCCAACGCAGCCTATGCAGGGCCGCGCGCTCGCGACTCATGGGCCAAGAAGGACATCCACTGGGGCGTCTTCAAGGTGCCGGAGGACGAGATCCACGCGCTGCCCGACGTGCATGGGCTCGACGTCATCGAGCTTGGCTGCGGTACGGCGTACTTCGGCTGTTGGCTCAAGAAGCGAGGAGCGGCGCGAGTCGTGGGCATCGACATCACGCCGGCGCAGCTCGAAACTGCGCGCGAGCTGAACGCGGAGTTCCGGATGGGACTCGAGTTCATCGAGGCGAATGCGGAGGACGTTCCGCTGCCGGACGCTTCGTTCGACCTGGCGTTCTCGGAGTACGGGGCGTCGATCTGGTGCGACCCGTACCTGTGGATCCCCGAAGCGGTGCGGCTGCTGCGGCCGGGAGGCGAGCTGCTCTTCCTGCAGAGCAGCACGCTGCAGATGCTCTGCTCACCCGACGAGTCGAGGGTGGCCGAGCGACTGATCCACCCGCAGAAGGGGATGCACCGTTTCGACTGGACGGCCGAGGACGAGCTGTCGACGGAATTTCACATCAGCGGGTCGGAGATGTTCCGGCTGCTCAAGTCGTTGGGGATGGACGTGGTGGACTTCCGCGAGCTCTACGCGCCAGATGACGCCGTCGACCATTCTTATTACAGCTACGTGCCTGTCGCGTGGGCGAAGAAATGGCCGATGGAGGAGATCTGGCGATCGCGAAAGCGCTGATAAGCGCGGGTGAGGACAGGCAGTCCTCCCCCGCGGAACCCCCTCCTCTCCAGAAAGCACGGGGGAGGCAGGCCTCCCCCGTGGTGCCCCCTCCGGGTACCACCTTTGTCTGGAGGCGTTTGGAAGGGTGGCACGCTTGGTTTCGGCCGGAGTAAATCCGGCCTAGGGCAACGTCAGTTCTAAATAGCACGGCCCGATTGAATCCGGCCGGTGCGCCACGCCGGGAATCGCCCGGCTATGAGGCTCCGGTTGTCACCACCGGATTGGCGCCGGGCGTGGGCGCCTGTGCAGGTTGGTGAACGGTCGAGCCAGGGAAGAGGCCGTTTATGAACGCGATGATCTGGCTGTCGACCGACCCGGCGGTGACCTGGCTCATGCCCGTCTGCACGAACAGGATGGCGTTGAGGCCGACCGCCAGCGCGGCGCCAGTGACGGTGAGGCGCCGGAGCGTCGCGCGCTGATGGTCGCCGGGGGGGCGACGGAACCTGCGCCGGTCGGCGTCGACGCCGGCGCGCCAGGGCTCGGGTCCGCTCAAATCGGCCACAGCTTACCGTTCCAGGTCGCCAGTACACTCAGGCGCGTGATGCCTCGACTCGACGCCATCGGCGTGATCGTGACCGACCTCAAGCGCTCGGCCGATTTCTATCGGAGCCTCGGCGTGGCGTTCGCGGACGACCCGGATCCCGAGGGCCACGGCCATGCGGAGGCGACGCTCGAAGGCGGCATGCGGTTCATGCTCGACACGACTGAAGGGGTAACGGAGTTCGACCCTTCCTGGACACCGCCCACCGGCGGGCACCGCATGGCGGTCGCGTTTCGATGCGATTCGCCCGCCGCGCTGAACGAGCTGTTCGCCGGCCTCGTGACGCGCGGCGCCGGGGTGCACAAGGAGCCGTGGGACGCGTTCTGGGGCCAGCGTTACGCGCAGATCCTCGACCCCGACGGCAACGTGGTCGATCTCTTTGCACAGCTGTAGGTAGCCGGGTCACCTCCCGTTCGGCTAGGGGTGGACCTCGGCGAGGTGGAGTCGATCCCAATCGGAGTACTCGCCGTTGACATGGATGATCCGCCTAAGGCCCGCCTGCTCGAGCAGGCTCGCCGCGATGCCCGCACGGTAACCCGAGGCGCAGTGCACCGCGACCGGTGCCTCGGCCGGAATCTCTGTCGCCCGGTGCGGGATGTCCGGCACGTACATGTGAACGGCCCCCAGCACGTGGCCCGCCGCCCACTCGTGCTCATCGCGCGCGTCAATCACCGTCATGGGCTCAGCACTGAGGATCCATTCGGCCATGTCCTCGACGTCGACCGTCTCGAAGCTGGACAGCTCGTGGCCCGCGGAGAGCCAAGCGTCCATGCCGCCGTCGAGCGCGCCCGCGATGTCGTCGAAGCCGATCCGGAGCAGCTGGCGCTGGGCTTCGTGGTGCTGGCTGTCAGTGCCACCCGCCAGGACGATGATGCGGTCGCGCTCGATCAGCCACCCGACCCACGCACTGACGGGCCCGTCCAGGCCTACGCTGTAGCTGCCCGGGATGTGGGCTCTGTCGTAATCCCGACCGCGCCGAATGTCAACCACCGCCGCCCCCTCTTGCATCAACCGTCGCACGTCGGCAGCTGTCAGCTCGGCCAGCGGCGGCTGGTTGCGCCCTAAAAGAGGCGCACCGTCGCGGTTGATCGCAGCCATGTCGCGGTAGTAGGCGGGATAGCGCTGCTGGTTGAGCGCCCGGGCGAGAAACGACATCACCTCGGTGATCTGAAAGAAATCGTTGGTGGAGCGCTCGTGTCCAAGCGTCGTCTCGTGGCCGCTGTGCCCGCCCGTGCCGCAAAACGAGCCGCTGCCGTGGGTGGGAAAGACGCGTAGCTCGTCCGGCAGCCCACGCAGGCGTACTTGCAGCGTGCGCATGGCCTCGAGAGCGAGATGGACGGCATGGTGAGGTCCGAAGAGGTCCGTGCGCGCGATGGCGCCGAGCATCACAGCCCCACCCGAGAAGAGCGCCCTGGGCCGGCCTCCGTCCGTGAGCAGGTAGCTCTTGTGGTCCGGCGTGTGGCCCGGAGTGTGGAGCGCGCTGATGGTAGCGCTCTTGATCGGCAGCTCGGCGCCGGGCTCCAGGTCGCCGATGTCGGTCCCCACCTCGGCCGCCAGCTCGCGGCGGCCCGAGACGTAGTCGTTGTGCAGGTGGGTGTCAAATGCGTGAGTCAGCCTGACGTTGAGCGCTTCGGCGCGATGCAGGTACGGGCCGATGTCGCGCAGAGGGTCGACGACAAAGCCGGCGCGCTGGTCCGCGTCGAAGACCAGAAAGCTCGCGTTGCCAAGCTCGGTTGCCGGGAAGACCTCGACGGTGAACATCTTCTCGGTTGTTGTATCAGCCCAGCGAAAGCGGCGCCGTTGTGAGCAGGACCCAGATGGTGAGGCCGGTGACGGCAACAGCTCCACCGTAGAAGACCACCTGCGCGGGCACGCTTTTGGCCGCGCGGACGCCCATGTCCACCAGGAGATAGCGAAGGCGGTGGGCGAAATGAAAGAACGGCACCGCAATGAGAACGAGCAGATAGAGCTTCACGATGGGGTTGCCAAGCAGGTTGGTCCACGTGTCGTAATGGCGGTCGGCGACCGGAACGATTTTGAGGGGGCCAAGGACGCCCTGGACCAGGATATGGACGGGGATCAGCACCGCCGCGATCACCCCTCCCTGGGCGAACATGAACCACCAGAACAGGTGGGCCAAGGCGGGCCTCCCCTGGGTGCTGGCTGTGGGAGTGATGCCCCCCACCCCGGCTTCCGCCGTCATCGGCCGAACCCGATGAGCATGGCACCGATCACGATGGACGCCGCTGCCCATAGGCCGAACTGCGAGGCGACGATGAGCCGCGACGAGACCGGGCGGCCCATCACCTTCACATGGATGATCACGCCCGCCAGGCTGAGGAACGTGACGCTGTGATACAGAGCGAACAGCAGGCAGACGGCGCTGAACACGACGAACGCTGTCGAGCCGTGGGGCGCATAGGAGCCGGCCCCACCTCCCGCCCGCTTGATCTCAACGAGGAACCACAGCAGCCACACCGCCAGAGGCAGCGCCGTGAACTCGCGCACGACGTACCAGAAGTAGTGGCCTTTGCGCGTCCACCAACCCATGCCCATGGCCGGCAGATATGTGCGCGTCGGCTGCGGCGCGCTGGTGCTTGCCTCTGCTCCGCTCATTCGCGGTTCCCGTAGGGCAAGACGAAGCGCATCGTGGTGTCGAGCTTGGTCTGCTGGATGGCTTTGGCGGGATCCACACCCTTGGGGCAGACGACTGAGCACTCGCCCACGAAGCTGCACTCCCAGATGCCTTCGGAGCCGGCGATCACGGGGAGACGCAGCTTGATCCCCTCGTCGCGCGAGTCGAGGTTGTAGCGGCGGGCGAGAGCCGTCGCGGCAGGTCCGAGAAATTCGTGGTTAAGACCGTAGACAGGGCAGGCCGCGTAACAGAGCATGCAGTTGATGCACTGGCTGTACTGGCGGAACTCGTCGACCTGGGCGGTGGTTTGACGGTGCTCGCCCGCGCCGAGCGGAAGGTCCTGCTTGCGGATGATCCACGGCTTGATCGACTTCAGCTTGTGCATGAAGTCGTCCATGTCGATAACCAGGTCGCGGATGATCGGGAAGTTGTTGAGCGGCTGGACGACGACGGGTCGTGGCCAGTAGTCGCGCAGGAACGCGTTGCACGTGAGCTTGGGCGTTCCGTTGACCATCATCCCGCAGCTGCCGCATATGCCCATGCGGCACGACCAGCGATAGCTGAGGCTCCCGTCGACGTGCGCCTTTATGTAGTTGAGCGCGTCCAGCACCACCATGCTCTCGTCGGCGAACGGAATGTCGTAGGTCTGCAGGCGCGGCGACTCGTCCTTGTCGGGGTCGAATCGCGTGGCCTTGATCATGATTCGCTTGTCCGCCAAGTCAGAGCTCCCTTCTCATCGGATGTGCATCAGTAGGTGCGAGCCTGCGGTTTGAAGCTGGTGATGCGGACGTCGCGGTATTCGAGACGTGGATCGGGCGAGTCCGAATGCACCGCGATGGTGTGCTTCAGATATTTCTCGTCGTTGCGCTCCGGAAAGTCGCGCCGAGCATGGGCGCCACGCGATTCTTCCCTTCGGAGCGCGGACCACGCGACGGTGGTCGCGACCTCGAGCATGAAATCGAGCTCCAGCGCGGCGGTCAACTCCGTATTGAAGGTTCGGCTCGAGTCCTCGACCTTGATCCTCTCGAAGCGCTCGCGGAGCGAACCCAGGTGCTTGGTCAGCTCGGAGAGACCATCTCGCGTGCGAAACACCCCTGCCCCACTGTCCATCTCACGCTGCATGTCCTCGCGTATCTCGCCGATCTTCTCGTCCCCTCCCGCCTTCTCCAGGAAGGTGCTCTCGACGCGGCGCGCCTCGTCCCTGAGCATCGCGTCGACGGAATTCGACCCGTGCGCGCTCGCGGAGGCGGCGTAGTGGGCGGCCGCGCGGCCCGCCGCAGCGCCGAACACGAGGCATTCCGAGAGAGAGTTCGAGCCGAGGCGGTTGCCGCCGTTCAACCCGACGTTCGCGCACTCGCCCGCCGCATAGAGCCCGGAAATCACAGTGGCGCCCGAGATGTCTGCGTCGACACCGCCCATCATGTAGTGCTGCACAGGCCGCACTGGGATGGGGTCGGTGACGATGTCGATGCCGACGAACTCCCGACCCAGCTCGCGCATGAAGGGCAGCTTGCGGTCGATGACGGCCTCGCCGAGATGTCTCACGTCAAGGTGCATGTACTTTCCGTGCGGACCTTCAAAGCCGCGGCCCGCCTCGAACTCGGTGACCATGGAGCGGGAGATGATGTCCCGCGGCCCGAGCTCCATCTTGTTTGGGACGTACCGCTTCAGGAACCGCTCACCCTCGTTGTTGGTCAGGTAACCGCCTTCGCCCCGCACCGCCTCGGTTATCAGGATGCCGGTGAAGGGAAGCCCTGTCGGGTGGAACTGAACCATCTCCATGTCCTTAAGGCCCGCGCCCGCCCGGTACGCGAGTGCCATCCCGTCCCCGGTGCAGATGTTCGCGTTGGTCGTGAAGGCATACAGGCGGCCCAGCCCGCCCGTGGCGAGGATCACGGACTTGGCGGTGATGGCGTCGAACCGCCCACTCCTGAGGTCAAACGCGACCACGCCGATGCAGCGGCTGTCCTCGACGAGGAGCTTGGTGACGAACGCCTCGTCGTGGCGCGTGATCTGGTCGTACTTGAGCGACGTCTGGAAGACCGCGTGGAGCATGTGGAAGCCCGACTTGTCCGCTGCGAAGCACGTGCGCCAGGTCGTCATGCCTCCAAAGGGCCGAACCGAGATTCTGCCGTCCGGGTCGCGGCTCCACGGGCAGCCCCAGTGCTCCATTTGAACGATCTCAAGCGGCGCTTCGCGAACAAAGGCCTCGACCACGTCCTGGTCGGCGAGGTAGTCGGAGCCTTTGATGGTGTCGAAGGCGTGGGTGTCATATGAGTCTTCCGGCCTCATCACCGCGGCGGCTCCTCCTTCGGCGGACACCGTGTGGCTGCGCATCGGGTAGACCTTGGACACCATCCCAACCCTGACGCGCGGGTTGGCTTCGACGGCAGCTATCGCTGCCCTTATGCCGGCCAGACCTCCGCCGACAACCAGGACGTCGTAGCTCTCCAAACCCATCAGTGCCCTGAAGATTCTATTGGGACGACGAAATTGACAGCTGGCAGCCACGGGTTAGCCTTAATGAATGCCAGCTGCCAGCGAGCTCGCGGCCGAGTTCGAAGCCCTGAACGAATCTGTCCTGGCTTTCGCCCGGGCGGCCTCACCGGAAGACTGGGCGCAGAGGTGCTCGGCGGAGAACTGGCCGGTGAGCGGGGTGATTCGACACATCGCGTCCGGTTACGTGACGACTCAGATCTGGATCCGCGGCTACCTTGGCGGCAGGCCGATCCCAATCGACCAGGACGAGATCGATCGCCGGAACGAACTTCACGCGGCCGAGTACGCGACGGCCACGGTTCCGGAGACGGTCGCTCTTCTGGTCAGCGAGGGAACTCGAGCCGTGACGTTGGTCGGAGGCCTGAGCGAGGCTCAGCTGGCGATCGCCTACCCAGTGATACCGGGACGCGAGCTGACAGCGGGGCAGTTGGTCAAGATCCTGATCCGTCATTCCCGTGACCACCTCGAGAGTGCGCGGAGCGCTCTATCGAATCGCTAGGCGAGCCCTTCTGGGGCTCGACGCCGGAGCGATATCCAGGAGTGCTGCCTGACAAGGTGGACGTGCTCGTGGTGGGAGGCGGGATCACGGGGGTGAGCCTGCTGCACCACCTCGCAAGGCGCCACATCCGTGCAGTCCTGGTCGAACGGTCGCGACTGGCGGTCGGAGCGAGTGGGCGGAACGCGGGGTTCCTGCTCGCAGGGGTTGCCGCCAACTACGCGGAGGCGGTGCGGACATTCGGCCGCCAGAAAGCCCGGGAGGTGTGGGCGCTGACCAGCGAGAACCACGACCTGATGGTCGAGGCGGCCCGGGGCCAGAAAGTTGGTCACCGGCGCCTGGGCAGCGCGACCCTGGCCGCGGACGACGAGGAGCTGGATCAGCTGGTGGAGTCGGCACAGCTGCTGGCCGATGACGGCTTCGCCGCGCGGTGGGACGGCCGGCGGCTGATCAATCCACGAGACGGCGAGGTGGACCCGGTCGCTCTGGTCGCGGCGCTCGCTCGACAGGCAAGACCGGGCGCGATTCGCGAGGGCGTCGAGATCACAGCCCTTGAGCCGCGGCGGCGCGACGTCATGGTCCACGCCGGCGACATCTCGTGTGAGGCGGGCCTTGTGATCCTTGCCACCAACGCTTACACGGCCCAGCTGTTGCCGTCCGTGAAGATCCGCCCGGTCAGGGGCCAGATGCTGGCGGCCGCACCTCAGGCCACCACCGTCTGCGACCTGCCGACGTACTCTCAGCACGGCTATCGGTACTGGAGGCAGCTAGAGAGCGGCGAGGTGCTGCTCGGCGGTTGGCGTGACACGGCGGCGGAGCGAGAGGTCGGCTACGAGGAAGCGCCCACGACCGAGATCCAGGAGCACCTGGACCGAGCGCTCTCTGATCTCCGGGCGACAGGCGAGGCTACGCATCGCTGGGCGGGAATCATGGGATTCACCGACACGGGCCTGCCGATCGCAGGCCCTGTCGAAAAGATGCCAAACGTGCTTGTGTGCGCGGGATACAACGGCCACGGCATGGGGTTCGCGTTCGTGACAGCCAGGGAGCTGGTGGCGTCCCTCTGACAACCGGCTACCCGCCTGGCTCCCCCAAGCTCTTAAGTTGGGTCGGCCTCCAGGAGAGCGAAGGACTCGCCGGTCACCAACGGGCCGTCGGAGAACGCCTCTCCCGCACCGATACCGGTCAGCTGGAAGCCGCCCGCACGCAGCAACGACTCCCAGTCTTCGCTGGTGCGTTCGCGCCCTCCGGCACCGACCATCATGTTCAGGTCGGCGAACTTCGTGTCCCGGTCCTCGTTCGGCGCGCCTAGCACACGTTCCACCACCAGCAGCTTGGCGTCCGGCCTCATCGCCTTTCGGCACGTGGCCAGGATGCGGATCGCGTCTTCGTCGTTCCAGTCGTGCAGAACCGACTTGAGCAGGTAGAGGTCGCCTCCGACGGGTACCCGCTCGAAGAAGTCTCCGCCCAGGAGCGCACACCGTCCGACGAGACCCGCTTCTTCTATGTACCGGGCCGAGTCATCGATGACGTGCGGCAGGTCGTAGAGCACTCCCCGAAGATGCCGGTGCCGCTGCAGGACTGCCGAGATCAGGACTCCACCGCCGCCCCCGACATCGACGACCACGCGGAAGGGGCCGAAGTCGTAGCCGCCTGCCACGGCGTCGGCGATCAGGCTCGACGCGGAGTTCATGGCGGCGTTGAAGATGACCGCCTCTTCGGGATGGTCCCGCCGATAGGTCCACGTGTCGGTCCCGTGCTCCAGGCGAAAGGCGTGGCCGCCGGTCGTCACCCCCTCCGCGAGGCGGGCCCAGGCCAGCCAGTGGTAGCGGCGGCCGACGAACCTGGCCCAACCGGCCACCGAACCGGGAACGTCTGAGCGGAGCCCCTCACCGAGCTCGGTCAAGCTGAACCTCCTCTCAGGCAGCTCTTCGACGACACCGACGGTCGCCACCGCGCGCAGCAGTCGGTAAAGGTGCGCCTCGTTGGCGCCCAGGCCTTGGGCCAGCTCTTTTGAGGATCTCGGACCGGATGCCAGCTCGTCCGCAATCCCGAGCGACGCAAGGGTGTGCAGCGCCTGGGTGACCTGGTACCCGTTGACGAGGCGGCGGAGCTCCTGGCGCGAAGCCTTGGTCATGCAATCAGGGTAATGAGCGGCCCAGGAATCCGAGCCAGTTTCCGCCCATGATCCCTTCGATCTGCCTCGAGGAGAAGTGCTTGCGAAGCATGGCCGGCAGCTCTTTGATCTCGAGGAGGTCGCCGCAGGGGGCGTAGCGCGAGTCGAAGCCGCCGTCCAGGTCGGTTCCAAGGCCGATATGCTCGGGCCCGCCCGCGGCCCTGGCGTGGCGGACCAAGTGGTCGACCACGTCGCGCAGCGTCGCGCGCCCAGACGGGCGCAGGTGGTGCTGGTAGAAGCTTACGCCTACGACCCCGCCGCGATTCGCCACCTCACGGACCGTCTCATCCGTGACCTGCCGATCACCCGGGACGAGGTCGCGCGAGTTGCTGTGCGAGGCTATGACGGGTCCGCGCCACATCGAGAAGGCGTCGGCCACAGACTCGTCCGCCATGTGACTCAGGTCGAGGATGACACGCTTGCGGGCCATCGCTTTCAACAACTGGCGCCCGAGCTCGGTCAGGCCACCGGGGGCGTTGGTTCCACCGCAGTAACGGGTGCGGCCCCAGGCGGGCCCGATGATTCTCACCCCGCTCTGCGTCCAGACGCCGAGGTGCGATGGAGTCTCGATGGGATCGGCCCCCTCCATGAGCATCACCGCCGCCAACCGGCCTTTCTTCCAACCTCGGAGGTACGCGTCGAGCTCCGCCTTCGTTCCGATCATGTCCAGGCCGCACGATCGGTAGTAGTTGACCTGCGCGGTGGCCATGATCTCCGCTTCGTGCGAGCTTTCGTAGACGAAGCGAGTCCGCATTGAGCGCCGCGCGTGGGCCGGCGCCGTGTACAGGGTTGCGAAGACCAGGCCGACGCCTGCTGCCGTCAGCGACGTCCGGCTGACGAGGTATCCCGGCGCGGGTTGGGAGAGGAAGCCGCGCCCGCCGGCGATGGCGTTCCACGCGATGTCGAGATGTGCATCGACGATCACCTCGCCGGGCCCTCCGCGACGAGTGAGCCCCGGGTTGCCAGTACCGCCCGCCCGGCGGCCTCGATAGGGCCCTCGCCATCGACGAAGGCGATGCAAAACGCGGCCATGAAGAGATCAGGGTCAAGCTCGCCGGTGGCGGGCGCGGCCAGGCGGCGGCCGTACACGGAGCACCCGCCCGCGTCTTCGGCCAGCACCACGACGGGCACCGCCGCGATGCCTTCCAGCGGGGCTCCGAGATCGGCCGCCGCGGCCTCGCTCGCAAACAGGATGTCCGGCTGGATCGTGGCCAGCTGGTAGGCCGTACGCGGACTGCCGTGGGCCCGGATCCAGCCTTCCGTTCGAGGCTCCAGGCCCAGATCGATCGAGATCAGGGCGCCTTCGCGGCGGGCGCCCTCGACGGCTTCGCGAAAGAACGCCGATCGGTCCGTAGCCAGCAGGGCCCTCGCTTCGAGGTGAAGCAGCTGAAGCCCGGGCGGGACGGCATCCCCCAGCTCGGCGGCCGGCTGTCCGATCCTCCCGGCTGCCGCACAGAAGCCGAGGGCGGTGGAGCCGGCTGCCAAGAACATCTCGAGGAGAATAACTCGCCCCAAAGAACTGTATTGGGTGATAATGAAGTCCTTCACTATGAGTCACTCTGATTTGAAGCACCCGGATTTCTCGCGGATCGGTTCGGACCTCGAAAGCGACACCGACGGGCGCCTTTACAGCCCGAGGCTGCGGGAGCTCTTCGAGCAAATGAAGGGCAAGACCGCTGCCGTGGAGGCACTGGCGGCCCTCCGCTTTGCCGCGCGGTCGATCAGCCTGCTCCAGGATCGATGGGCCGAGGGGCATGGGCTGAGCGAAGGCAGGCTCGGCGTGCTGTTCCGCCTCTACCGCGGCGGGACCATGCCGCTGGGCGACCTGGCCCACAACCTCGACTCGTCGCCGCGCAACATCACGGGCCTCGTCGACCACCTTGAGCGCGACGGTCTGGTTGAACGGGTGCCCGACCCTGATGATCGCCGGTCCATTCGCGCTCGCCTGACCGAGGCCGGCCGGACGCGTATCGAAGCCATCTGGAAAGAGGGATTAGAACGCCAGTTCGAGGTGGTTGAAGGATTGACAAATGAAGACCTGGCACAGCTGCGACACCTGTGCCTGCAGCTGGTGAGGAACGCGAGGAAGGAGCTGGGGAGATGACAACAGCCGGACTGTCAAGGAGACGCGTGATTCTGGCGACCGCCGGCACCATGCTGGCGCTGCTGCTGGCTGCGCTGGACCAGACGATCGTCGGCACGGCGCTTCCGCGCATCGTCGCCGACCTCAATGGACTGGACCGCCTGGCCTGGGTGACCACGGCTTATCTCGTCACCTCGACGACCATGACGCCGATCGCCGGTAAGCTGGGCGACCTCTTCGGCCGCAAGCCCTTCCTGCTCGTGGGCATGATCGGATTCGTCGCCGCTTCGGCGCTGTGCGGTCTGTCGCAGGACATGACCCAGCTCATCGTCGCCCGGGGCATCCAGGGCATCTTCGGAGGCGTCCTGTTCGCCACGGTGTTCACGATCATCGGCGACCTGTTCCCGCCAGAGCAGCGCGGTCGGGCACAAGGATTGTTCGGCGCCGTCTTCGGTCTGAGCTCGGTAGTCGGGCCCACGGCAGGCGGATTCATCACCGACCATTGGAGCTGGCGCTGGGTGTTCGAGGTGAACATCCCGGTGGGCATCATCGCCGTTGCGGTCGTGACCGCAGGTCTCCCCTACGTCAAGTCCAAAGCCTCGTGGCGGGACATCGATTTCTGGGGCGCGGCCACGCTTGCCGCGGGAGTCGTGCCGCTGCTGATCGCCCTCACCATCACGCGTGACCACGCCTGGACCTCGCCCGAGGTGATGGGTCTGCTGGCGCTCGCAACCGTGATGCTCGCCACCTTCGTGTATGTCGAGTCGCGGGTTGAGCACCCCATCGTCCCTCTGCAGCTTTTCAAGAACCCGACTTTCACGGTGAGCATGGTGGTGGGCTTTCTGACCGCCTTCGGTATGTTCGGGTCCATCCTGTTCACGCCGCTCGTCTTCCAGGGCGTCCTCGGCATCAGCGCCACCAACTCCGGCGCTCTCATCACGCCGATGATGTTCGGCTTGCTCGGAGCCAGCACCGCGACCGGCTTTGTGATGCGGCGCATCGCCAAGTACCGATATCTCGGGACCCTCGGCGTCGCCGTGATGATCTTCGGCATGTGGCTGCTCTCGCAGGTCAACCCTTCAACGCCCGAGTGGCACGTCGTGGCCGACCTGATCGTGGTCGGCGCCGGCATCGGCACCACCTTCCCGCTGTACCTCACGGCGGTCCAGGTCGCCCTGCCTCGCGAATTCCTCGGCGTCGCCTCAAGCCAGATCCAGTTCTGGCGGAACCTTGGCGGCACCGTCGGCAGCGCCATCCTCGGCGCCGTGCTGGCTAACCGCCTCCCCGACTACCTGCAGACCAGGGTGACCGCGCTCAACCTGCCGGCGCAGGTGGTTCAGAACCTGCCCAAGACGGCTAGCGCAAATTCCATCCTGGACCCCACTTTGATCGCAAAACTGCCGCCGGCGTTTGTCCACGCCATCCGGCTCGCCCTGTCGGACACGCTCCATGACATCTACATGTTCGCCGGCGTGATCCTCATCGTGGCCCTGGTCTCGACCGTGTTCATGCGCGAGGTCCCGCTCAGCAGCGGGGCTCGCACCGGCCTGAGCGTCAACGAGGAGACCGAGGTCGAGTCAACTGAGCCCGAGGGTCTCGAAGAGGCGGCCACCGCTTGAGGTCGGGGCCTGCGGCGGGCCCCCAATCGCCCTCCAACCCAGTTCCAAAACCCGAATCTCCAAACTCGCGGAAACAGAGTTAGAATCCCGACCGCACGCTGGGAGGGGTTGTCCGGCCGCCACCGTCCGGGCCTCTAAGCGAGATCACAAGGGGGAGGCCTGAGGGTGAGTTTCGTGGATCGGACCTTGACATGTCGCGACTGCGGCCGTGAATTCCTGTTTACGGCGGGGGAGCAGGAGTTCTATCAGACGCGGGGGCTTCAGAACGAGCCACGCCGCTGCCCTGAATGCAGGGCCGCGCGGCGGACGTCTGACGGCAACGGCCGCTCGCGGATGATGCACGACGTGATCTGCTCCAACTGCGGGAAGCAGACTCAGGTGCCATTCGTGCCGACCGGCGCTCGTCCCGTTTACTGCCTGGATTGCTTCCAGACGGTGGGTCGCCGCTAGGCCGAACGGGGCCAATCGATCGATTTCAGGGTGGGGGATGGAGAGCAGCCGGGGCGACCCGGCTGCCCCTGCCAGTTGAATTGGCGGCTCAGGCGATCGCGATCGGGCGCACAGGCGACCCCGTCGCACCGCGCATCTTGAGGGGCAGGCAGATGAAGGCGAACTCCCCCACTCCCGCGGCCGCCAGCTCCTCCAGGTTCAGGTTCTCGATGATCGGTATTCCAGCCCGCACCAGGAGCAACAGATGACCGGGGAGCGTCACTCCCAGCTCGGGGTCGGCGGGGCCGATCGAGTCCCAGGCGACGTTGTCCGCCCCCACGGCGCGCACCTTCTTTTCGATGAGCCATCGCGACCCGGCGGCGGTGACACCCGGCGCCGCGAGGTAAGCGGCCGGGTCTGACCAGAGCGAGCCGAAGCCGGTGCGCACGAGGACCACGTCCCCGGCTTTGATCTCGACCTGGGCACGCGCCGCGGCCTGGGCGAGGTCGTCGGGGCCGATCGAGCGGTCCGGCGCGAGGCGGGTTCCGGGCGCGATGTCCAGCAGGACGCCGCGACTCGCAATCGGCGCCATGGTCTCGATTCCGAGCTCTCGGAACCCGGTCGAGGTCTGGACGCCGTCGTCGACGTGAATCCCGCCATGAAGGGTCAGGTTCTCCGCCTGATGGACGAGCGCGTCGATATGAGTCCCGGAGTGCTCAGGCATCACCACCAGCCCCGAGGCACTGGTGCGAGCCTCAGGCGCGCCTCGCGCGTGATGGCGATGGAGGAAGTAGTTGAATCCCGGGGCGTGTGCCGGATGAGAAGGGGCCCCGGCATACCGAAGCTGCTCGAGGTCGAAAACGCGGGCCGCGCCAAGCGACTGGAGTAGCTGCTGGCTCACTCGCGATAGCGGTAGACGATACGGCCGCGCGTGAGGTCGTAGGGCGACAGCTCGACGCGGATCCTGTCGCCCGGCGTGATGCGGATGAAGTAGCGCCGCATGCGTCCCGCCGCGTATGCGATCAGCTTGTGCCCGTTTTCAAGCTCCACCTCGAACATGGCGTTGGGCAGGGCCTGCGCGACCACGGCGTCCATGACGACCGCCTGCTCCTTGTCGCCGCCGTCGTCCTTCTCCGGGTTGCGGACTTTGGCCGGGCGCCGGGGACCCTTGCGCTGGTTGCTCGATCTTGCCAAGACTCGGAGAAGTCTAGAGGCGCGGGGCGCCGGAAGCGAGCCGGGCCTCGATCTTGGCCGCCACCTGCGCCTGCACCTGGTCCGCTTGGACCAGCCGGCGAAGCGTTTCCAGCCAGCGGCTGTCCTTGCGCATAGCCTCGGCGACAAGGGCGGAACCCCCTATAACGTCGCCGGCCGCGGCCATCGTCACACCGAGCATGAATCGGAGCTCGACCATCTCGGGCGCGATCGAGACGGCTTCCCGAAGCTTCGCTATCGCGCCGCTCACGTCCCCGGCAAGCTCGAGGTCGTCGGCGTCGCCGGCGGTCATGTACGCGCGCTTGATCCGGAGCAGGCGGCGCAGCTCGGGCAGCGGCTCGGGCGCGTCCTCAACACGCAGGTCGACGATGTTGTCGTCCCAGGGCCGACCGGTTCCGGTTGCGGCCACGACGATCATCGCCGCCGACTGCCGGCCGCGGATGTCGCCACCTTCAGCCTCGGCCGCCTCGAGAGCGGCCATCATGCGCTCGGCCAGCGGCGCGTCTGTCGCTGTATAGGCCTCGGCCATCGCGTCCCAGACGGTGGTGCGCTCCATGAGGTTGGCCTGGCAGCTGAAGCCGTCACCGATGGCGTGGCCGGCCGCCGGTATGCACTTGGCGCCGGTGTGCGCAGCCACGTTGCCGGCCGCGTCGACGATGGCGCACTGACGGACGTTGGCGTTCGGATCGCCCGCGGTGAGCGCCGCCAGCGCCTGCTCGGCGCTGTAGCCGCCCTGCAGCAGCTCGAGGCCGAGATGTCCGTAGCTGCGGTTGACGTGGGCCTGCGTCGCAACGGCGCCGACTCCGGCCAGCGCCCAGGGGACTGCCGGACTCACCTGAAAGTAGTGCGATTGCACCGCGACACCGAACTCGCCGGTCCTCTTGTCACGCGCGACGATGGAGTAGGTCATGCGCTGGGTATCGTAAACCGCGATGGCTTACTACCGAAAACCCGACTGGTTCACCAAGCACGTCTTCAACCCGGCGGTCCAGCTCATGACGCGGGCGGGAATTAGCGTCTGGGGGTCGCGAATCCTGCGCGTGCGCGGGAGAAAGTCGGGCGAGTGGCACAGCCATCCAGTCAACCTGCTGAGCTTCGAGGGCAGGCAATACCTGGTGGCGCCGCGCGGCCTCACGCAGTGGGTGCGCAACATCCGGGCGGCCGGCGGCGGCGAGCTCGTCCTCGGCCGCACGGCGCGACCCTTCAAGGCGGTCGAGATCCCGGACGAGGCCAAGTTGCGGATCCTGCGCGGCTACCTCAAGCGATGGGCGTTCGAGGTTGGGATGTTCTTCCAGGGTGTGGGAGCGGATTCATCAGATGAGGATCTGATGCGCATCGCACCCGACCACCCGGTCTTCCGGGTCGAGTTGTCCGAGGTCGGTCAGGGCTCGTAGCGGAGGTCGCGCGGCCTGGCCGCACGCCAGCGTTCGCGCCATCCACCCTGAACGTCGGGCTGGCGGGGCTCGGAGGCGAGGCTGCGCACGGCCTTCTCCACCCGCGCTGTGAATTCACGCGAGCCTTCTTTTTGGGCCGGCGACATCGGCTTGCCGATTCGTACGCGGACCGGTCCGGGGAGCGGCAGCTTCTGGCCGCGCGGCATCACCTGGTATGCGCCTCTGATGTGAATCGGGACGACGGGAGTGCCGGTCTCGTTGGCGAGGTGGCCGACGCCCGGCTTGAACTCGCCGATGCGGCCGTCGACCGAGCGGCTGCCTTCCGGGAACAGGACGAGGTTCCAGCCTGACTTCAGGAGCTGGCTCGAGCTGTGCAGCTGGGCCTGCGCGCCACCTGTTCGCGAGAACGGGAAAGTGTTGAGGAAGAGGCTGACGATGTTGCCCAGCATCGGGCGCTTGAACCAGTAGTCGGCGGCGGCGGCCACCACAGTGCGCTCGCGAGCGCGGTCCGTCAGGGCATGGAGGATGAGCGACGTGTCAGCGTGACTCGAGTGGTTGGCGGCAAAGATGACGGGTCGCTCGAGCTCACGCACCCACTCGCGGCCCTCGACCTTGGGGTGGGCCATCACCTCGGTGAAGGGCAGCAGAAGACCCCGCTGGATCTAGTAACGCAGGGAGCGCACGGGTTCCTGCCGAGCCCAACCGAGGTCGCTCGCCGGCGCCGGCACCACGGCGCCGCGCTCGGGCCTGGTGTGTGGGCGCGGTCCGTCCCTGTGCCACTCACGGCTAACGCGCTTTACGTCGCCTGCAGCGGTGCCGAGAATGTCGACGAGGCGCGTGAGCGGGCCGGGGCCGGAG
>JBIOJB010000048.1:0-22987 GCA_044450465.1 Candidatus Dormibacterales bacterium
ACCCCGTCCCACTCCCCCACTCCCTCTCCTTCACTGCCCACGGTGCTTTCCACGATCCTCGCCCCCACTCCGGGCTCGGGATGGGTGGAGGCGCAGACCAACGCCCCCGGCGTCTTCGAGGGCCCCTTCACCGCCAAGCAGTACGTCGGCCTGAGCAGCTCGGCCGACGCGGCCGCGGCGCAGTCGACGCTCGAGCACGACGGATTCGTGGCCGGCTACGGCCGAACGTGGGTGCTGAGCTCCTCCCAGCACGCACTGGTCGAGGCCGTGATCGCGTTCTCCGGAGGCGCTGGTGCCAAGAGCTGGCTCGCCGCCTCGGAGCTGGCCGACAAGGCCGACCCGACCTACAAGGGTCCGTTGACGCTCACTGGCGTCAGCAACTACTACGGGGTGAAGCTCTTCAATCCCACGACGAAGATCTACGTCGCCGCGTTTGCGTTTGTGAAGGGAAACGACTTCTTCATCGTCGGGACGGCTTCGACCGTGGGCGACAAGGGCGCGGCAGCCACGACGCAGGCCAACGCGCAGTACAAAGCGGCCCCGGAAAACACGATCCCGGTATCCAAGTGGCCGGAGTCGGCGTCTCAGGCACCCGCGCGCGGGATCGGTTCGCTGCTTGGCGACCTCGTCATTCTCGTCCTGGTCGTTGGGGTCTTGCTCCTCGTCGCCGGCCTGGTGCTCCGCGCGCGCCGCAGCTCCTCGGCTCAGCGGCGTCCTCAACAGGCGCCGTCGGCAGCGCTACCGGGCGAGTCGGTGGGAATCGTGCAACTGTCGCCCGACGGCAACTTCTGGTGGGACGGACAGGCCTGGAAGAACGCCACCTTCGAGGTGCCTCCGACCGCACAGCGGTCACCCGACGGCGGGTTCTGGTGGGACGGTGAAACCTGGCGCGCGGTGCCGGTGACGCGGCCGCCTAGCTGACCTCGCCGGCCAGCGGCCGGTAGTTTCGTTTGTAGAACTCCCAGTACTCGCCCGACTTGAGCTTGCGCCACCAGTCCTGATGATCTTGATACCACCTGACGGTTTGCTCAAGGCCTTCGAGAAATCTCACCTGTGGCTGCCAACCGAGCTTCGTAATCTGGGTGATGTCGAGAGCGTACCTGTAGTCATGGCCTGGGCGATCGGCGACGAACTCGATCATGCTCCGTGGCTTGCCCATTAGCGCCAGCACGCTTTCCGCGACCTCAAGTCCGCTAGTCTCCGCTCCCGTTCCGATGTTGTAGGTATGGCCGAGGGGGGCTTCGTGAAGGACCAGATCGATCGCTCTGCAATGGTCATGGACGAAGACGAAATCCCTAACTGCTGACCCATCGTTGTAGAGGGGCAGCGGAAGATTGTCGATTGCGTTAGTGATGAGCACTGGGACCAGCTTCTCCGGGTACTGGTAGGGGCCATAGTTGTTGGACCCTCGAGTCACGAGCAAGGGCAAACCAAAGCTCGCAGCGTAGGCGCGTGCGATGTGCTCGCCGCCAGCCTTGCTCGCCGAGTATGGGCTCCTGGGATCGATGAGATCGGATTCGGTGGATCGTCCCTCTGCCACGTTGCCGTACACCTCATCGGTGCTGACTAGCAAGAACGCTTGATGCCCATGTTTCCGGGCCGCCTCGCACAGCACCGCCGTACCACGGACATCCGTTTCTATGAAGGCAAACGGATCCATCAGAGAGCGATCGACGTGCGTTTCCGCGGCGAAGTTCACGATCGCGTCGGTTTCGGCCGCCAACGAGTTGACAAGGTCGGCATCGCAAATGTCGCCGTGGACGAACCTGTAACCCGGCTCACCCTGGAATTCGGTGAGGTTAGCTAGGTTGCCGGCGTAAGTGAGCTTGTCAAGCACTGTGATCGTGACTTCGGGGCGGGTCGAGCGGAGCAGGCGCACGAAGTTGCTGCCTATGAACCCGGCAGCCCCGGCGACGAGGAGCCGCTTCAAGGTACGAGTCACTTGATGGGCGGCCCTTTTGTCCAGTCGTAGCCGATGGTCGGATCGTCATGCGGAATCCTGCCCTCGTCCTCGGGCGAGTAGATATGCGATGTCACGTAGAGGATGTGGCTGAGCTCGAGGGCTCGGCAACCGTGCGCCACTCCTGGCGGGATTCGCACGCACGAGGGGTGCGCGTCACCCATCATGAATTCCATTGTGTTCCCCTTGGTTGGGGAGCCTTCTCGCGTGTCGTACAGCGCCACTTTGACCGCGCCAATCACATACCACCAGTCGGTTTGGCGCTGGTGTATGTGCCACGCCTTTGCCGTACCCGGATGCATCATTGAGTGGCTCCATTGACCGAAGTGATCAAAAAAGCCATCCGACTCCCGAATCACCTCGCGAAAGAACCCCCTCTCGTCCGCATGTGTAACGAGCTCCTTGATGAGAACTCCCTCGATCTGAGCTGTCACTCTGCTATGGCTCGCGGTTGGCGCCGTGCGCCCGCACGAAATCCTGGACGGCGTAGTACGCCTGCATCGATTCCCCCGCATCGCCCCAGAAACCTTCCAGGACGTCGTACTCCATTTGACCGTGGCTGAGGTACCAGTTGTTCACATCGGTGATCTCGAGCTCGCCTCGTCCGGATGGCTCGAGCTTTGGCAAGATCTCCCAGACCGTAGGGTCGTAAAAGTACACTCCGGTCACTGCGAAGTGACTGGGGGGGTCGGCCGGCTTCTCGATTATGCGTGTGATGCGACGATCGCCGTTGAGCTCGGCCACGCCCAGATTGCGTAGATGCTCTCGGTCGGTTTCCTGCGAAAGCGCCACGCGCGCGCCGCTCTCCTGGCGTCGAAAAGCCTCCACGCATGGCCGGATGGTCCGGCCGAAAACGTTGTCTCCTAGCAGCACAACGCACCGGTCTCCTCCGACGAACTTCTCGGCCAGCCCCAGGGCTTCGGCAATGCCACCCGGCTTGTCTTGATACGCATAGAACAACCGCTCGATGCCAAATTCGTGACCATTCCCAAGCAGGCGCAGGAATTCGCCGGCATGGGTCCCTCCGGTCACCAGCATGATTTCAGACACCCCGGCCCTGACCAGGGCTTCAATTGCATAGCTGATCATCGGCCGGTCGTAAATCGGGAGCAAATGCTTGTTGGTGATCCGGGTCAAAGGGTGGAGCCGGCTGCCCGTACCCCCCGCCAGGATGACGCCTTTCATCGCTCGGATTCTAGGCGAGGCGCCCTCCCGTCGAACTCGGGGACTAAGGTTGGCTGGTGGAGGTGGGTAAGAGGCAAGCTCCCACCGCACCGCCAAACACCCGCTTTTCGTCCGACGGGTTCTGGTGGTGGAACGGCGCCGAATGGAAGCCGGCGGTCTCGCCTGACCGGTTGTGGCAGTGGAACGGCGCGACCTGGGTCCCGCGGGCAGTGGCGGCCGGTTCAAAACCCGGCGCCGGCCTCGGCTTGGTGATCACGATCGGGGTCTTTGCCGGTGTCCTCGTGCTGGTCTCGTTGCTGACCGTCGTCATCCTCCTCACCATGGGAGGGCAGATCGGGAACCTGTTCTCCAACGTGGTCGGGGCGCTGAGCGGCCCATAGTCCAGCGCCCGAAGTCGGCTTAAGCCATAACTTGTTGTGGCAGACTGGCCGGAGTGGTGCGACTCCGAGATCCGAAGCAGATCGGCGTCATCGGCGGCCTGAGCCAAGGAACGGGTGGCGCGGCGAGGAGCGCATACGGAGATGTGACGAGCTTCGGGGGCGCAAAACTCTAATGCCGAGGGAGAACTGGCCAAGGACGATCCTCCACGTCGATCTCGACGCCTTCTACACCTCGGTCCACCAGCGGGACGACCCCAAGCTCCGCGGCCATCCGATCGCGGTCGCCGGCCGGTCGCGACGCGCGGTCGTCATGGGCGCCTCGTACGAGGCGCGAGCCTTTGGAGTGCGCTCAGCCATGCCACTGCACGAAGCGCTCCAGCTGTGCCCCGAGTTGACTGTCATCACGCCCGATCCGCCTCGCTACCGGGAGGCAAGCCGCGTCGTGCACCAGATATTCAGGCGGTTCACCTCACCCGAGCTCGTCGAGGGTGTCGCCCTGGACGAGGCGTACCTGGACGTCACCGCTCGCACGCGCCACGGCACGTCAAACGCTGAAGAGGTGGCCCGAAGAGTCAAGTTTCAAATCCACACCGAGGTGGAGCTGACGGCTTCGGTCGGCGCGGCGACGTCCAAGATGGTTGCGAAGGTCGCTAGCGGCTCGCGCAAGCCCGATGGGCTCGTGCTGGTGCCACCCGACACCGAGGCGGACTTCCTCGCCCCACTACCGATCAGCGTCATCCCGGGTCTCGGCCCGAAGACCGAGGAACGGCTCCAGGCGATGGGCGTGCGCACCGTCGGCGAGCTCGCCGCCTACGAGACCCAGAGACTGGTGCAGGCGATCGGTGTGAACGGCGCCGTGCTGCAGCGCCTTGCTCAGGGCCGCGATCGCGCTCCGGTTGACGGGAGCAAACCCGCCAAGACGATCTCGGCAGAGATCACGTTCGAGAACGACGTGAGTGATCGCGGCGAGCTCGAGGCCGCGCTGCGCGACCTGACCGACCGCGTCACCGAACGCCTCAAGTCCGACGGCGTGCGCGCGCGCACTATCTACGTGAAGCTGAAGCTCCCCGACTTCAAGCTGGTGAGCCGCCAGGTGAGCCGGACGAGTCCGACGGACGACGTCGATACCATCTTTCGCGCCGCGCGCGCGGCACTGGAGAAGTCGCACCTGGAGGCCCGGGCTGTCCGGCTGATTGGCGTTGGTCTGTCCGGCCTTGAGCACCCCGAGCCCGATTTGCAGCTGACGCTCTTCGACTAGGCGCAGTGCGGTCGATGACCGGCCGGGGCAGCGCGGCGAGCACCTCGCCCACCGTTGTCCAGCCGAGCTGCGAGCGCGCACGTTCGATCAGCGCCCTGAACACCATCGCCGTCGCGCGAGCGTCGTCGAGAGCAGCATGGGCCGGGCGAACGTCCAGGCCAAGCTCCTCCACCAGGCGCGCGAGCCCCGGGGTCTGGCCCGCGGGCAGTTCGAGGACCAGCCGCGCCAGAGCCGACGTGTCGATGATGGGATGAGCCAGCGGACTCTCCAGGCCGCGCCCGACAAGCCACGTATCGAACGCGTCGTGGCTGTGTTCAACGAGCACGGCGCCTTGCGCGAATCGCAAGAAGGCGCGACGCGCGTCTTTGAACTCAGGCGCGCCGATCAGCATGGAGCGATCGATGTGGTGGCGCTTTTTCGCGTAAGGGTTGATCGGCGCCTGACAGTCGACGAGCGTGTCGAAGAACGACAGCGGGCCTCCGAGGCGAAAACGCTCGGCCCCCATCTCCAGCACCAGGAAGGGCGCGTTGCCGGTGGTTTCGACGTCGAGCGCCACGAACTGGGCCTCGTCGAGCCTGGTCTTGTGACCTACCTCGGGGGAGTCGACTGCGATTTCCTCCCACGGGACCGGCTTTCCGACCCCGCGCGGCTTCAGGAAAACCGGCTTGGAGCTCACTTCGACAGTGCCAGCGCCTTCCGAGCCCAGCTGATCTCGTCCTTGCTCACAGCGCGCAGGAGGAGGATCGCGCCGCCATAGACGATCACCCCCACGGCGATCGGGATCGCTATGTGGACCCCGCCGTAGTCGCGCAGCGGATATACGGCAGCGCCCATGACCAGCCCCGCGAGAACGACACGCCAGCTTTGCTGCACCACGTTGACCGGTCCGACGTGACGTCTGACGAGCACCCAGGCCACCGCACCGAGAACGAGCTCAGTGACGACCGTGGCCCAGCTGGCGCCAATGGCACCCTGGCTCGGTATCAGCGCAAGGTTGAGAGCCACGTTGGCAACAAGGCTCCAGCCGGCCGCCCAGGTGAACGAAGCCTGGTGGTCGCTCGCGCTGAGGGCACCGATGTATGCGTTGTTGACGAAGACAAGCACCATGGCGAGCGACAGGATGCGAAAGGAGGGTTCCGATTCCGCGTACAAGCTCAAGGTGTGGTCCAGGGGATGCGCCAGCAAGAAGGCGCCAACGCTGACCGGCCAGCCCATGAGCAGCAGCGCCTTGAAGAAGCGGTTGACGGCGCTCAGCAGCTCAGCCGGCCGCTCGCGGTGGTACACGGAAAGCACCGGGAACACGACGGCCAGGAAGGTCTGCGGCACGAACAGGAGCGCCTCCAGCGGCTTGTAGGCGGCCCCGTACCACCCGGCTTCGGTATGTGACCGCAAGGAGTAGACCATCGGCTGGTCGATTCGGAAGTACAGCGTGCTGAGGACGAAGGTGAGCGCAAACGGGAGTCCTTTCCAGAACCACTCCCGCATCAGAGCCGGCTCCCAACGCCAGCCGACCACCGCGATCCGTTTGGCCGCGAGCACGACCACGAAATAGATGCAGCTGAACGCGTTCTGCGCGGCGTAGGCCCAGACGAAGTAGGCCGTGCCCGCGTTGGCCTGAATCCCATGGAGCACCAGCGCGAGCAGGACCAGGCTCTCGAGCACGACCGCAAGGGCTTCGAACCCGAGCCGCTGCACTGCATACAGCCCGTTGCGGAGAAGGTTTGCGTACGAGGCGAGGACGAGGAGCACAAAGCCCGGCACGAGCAGGCTGTCAAGCCCGGCCAGGGCGAGTGCGGCGGCCAGCAGGACGAAGGTCACCAGCGACATCAGCAGTCGCAGCGACATGACGCTGCGCAGATAGCGCTGGATCTCATGCGGATGTCGCGCGCCCTCGCGCACGAACAGAACGTTGAACCCGAGGTCCAGCACCACGCCCACGATCGCCGTGTAGCTCACCAGGGTTCCGAACTCGCCATACCGAGGAGGTCCAAGGTGGTTGAGCATCGCGATCACGGTCACCAACGCGACCAGGCGCGCAACGACTTTGGCGGCGAGGACCAGGACGGTGTTGCGGAGCGCCCTCGAACCGAGGCCGGCGCTCGCCACCGGCAGATCGGGGGCAGGGTCGTGGTCTGCCAACTGCGCCAATCCTACATATGGGGACCGGCCTCCGCGTCCGGAGGGCGCCTCGGCACCCCGGGCTCGCTTAGACTGCTCGGCCAGTGAACGAGCGCCTGCGAATCCTGAGCGGCATGCGCCCGACGGGACGGTTCCACCTCGGCAACTACCTCGGCGCAGCCAAGAACTGGGTCGAGCTCCAGAACCAGTACGAGTGCTTCTACTTCGTCGCCGACTACCACGCGCTGACCACAGAGCCCGACGGCCACACCGTTGAAAGCAAGATATTCGACCTCACAGCAGACCTGATCGCGGTGGGCCTCGACCCCAAGCGAAGCGTGATCTATCAGCAATCCAAGGTGCCCGAGGTCGCGGAGCTGTCCCTCCTGCTGTCCATGGTCACCCCGCTGAGCTGGGTCCTGCGCACGCCCACCTTCAAGGAGATGGCCAAAAAACACCCGGATAACGTCAACCTGGGACTCCTCTCGTATCCAGTCCTGCAGGGCGCCGACATCGTGATCGTCAAGGGCGGAGGCGTGCCGGTCGGCAAGGATCAGCTGCCGCACCTGGAGCTCATTCGCGAGGTCGTGCGCAAGTTCAATCGAACGTACTCACCGGTCTTTCCTGAACCTCGCGCCCTGCTGACCGAGGCGCCTCTGATCCGCGGCACCGACGGCAAGCAGCGGATGTCCAAGACGGTTGGCAACATCGTGGGCGTCACGGATGAGCCGGAGGTCCTGCGCAAGCAGGTCATGAGCATGGTCACTGACGTCAAGCGCGTCTACAGGACCCAGCCCGGACACCCGCGCACCTGCAACGTGTGCGCCCTCTACAAGTTCTTCTTCGAGGATTGGCAGCACTACTGGGACCTCTGCCGCAAAGCCCAGATCGGCTGCCGTGACAAAAAGGAACTGCTGGCCGAGCGCATCATCGAGACCTTTGGTCCGTTTCGGGAATCAAGAAGCGAGCTGAGTCCAGAGCTTGTGTCCAGGATCCTGGAGCAAGGCAGCGAGTCGGCGAGAGAGGTGGCGCGGGCGACGATGACCGAGGTGAGGCAGGCGGTCGGCCTGCCGGCCTACCGCTAAGCGCGCCGGAAACTCTAAGATTTGGCGCGCATGGCAGACGCGGCCGCTCCAAAAGGGTTCAGCCGGCGCACTTTCCTCGGCTGGTGGATTGCGAGTCTCCTGACCGCCACGGTCGTCACGGCGGTTGCCCCCATCCTGGTCTTCCTCTGGCCGGCGCCGCCCAAGGGGCAGCGGAAAGGCCCTCTCACCGTCGCCCTGGACACCCCGATAGACCAGCTTCAGGACGGCGACGCCGTCAAGTTCAACGCCCCGACCAGCCCAAACTCGGCCTTCATCATGGCCGACGGCGGCGGCGACAACGCGGCGGGGGACTTGGCGTTCGGAGGATTCGTGGTCAAGAACCAGGGCAAGGTCGACGTGTTCGCGATCAACTGCTCCCACCTGGGGTGCTCCATCGCGCTCAACAAAGACGCGAAGAGCTTCGACTGTCCATGCCACGGCTCGAGGTTCCACCTCGACGGCACCGTCCTCCACGGGCCGGCCGCCGCACCCCTGTCACACCTGACGTGGACTCAGGGCGGCGATGCCAGCACCATCAAGGTCGACGGCATCGTGCTGGGCTTCTGATGGCAATCCCGCACCCGCGCGACATCCAGGTGGCGGTGGTCGACTGGCTCGACGAGCGCTACCCGTTCACAAAAGCCGTTGACGAGGCGCTGTACCAGCGCGTGCCGAACTTCGCCAACGCCTTCTACTACTGCTTCGGGGGGATGGTCTTCATCCTGATCGTCTTCCAGCTCCTGACGGGAATCCTGCTGTCGCTCTACTACATCCCGGACGCGACCGGAAGTCCCGCCGCGGCCTACACCAGCGTGCTGTTCATACAGAACAGCGTCTACCTTGGCTGGCTGATCAGAGGCGTGCATTTCTGGGGCGCGAACATCCTGATCATCATGGTGCTCATCCACATGGCCCGGGTCTACTGGACCGGGTCCTATCGAGCGCCGCGTGAGCTCAACTGGATGGTGGGCGTGATCATGCTCCTGCTCATCCTCGCCTTCTCCCTCACGGGATATCTGCTCCCCTGGGACACCAAGGCCTACTTCGCCACCGAGGTCACCATCAAGATCGCGGGATCCGCGCCCCCGGCCCAGCTCGGAGCATTCATCAAGGAGATCCTCCAGGGCGGACCCGTGGTTGGACCGCCCACCCTGCAGCGGTTCTTCACGATCCACGTTTTCGTGCTGCCGGCCTTGATCACGCTGCTGATGTACGTGCACTTCCGCTTCATTCGTGCGCACGGCATCTCGGAGCCGATGTGACCGAGCGACTGATCCCGTCCGACGGGCCGGGAGCCGCCGTCGCAGCCCAGGTTCCGATCGTCGAGGTCGACGGACATGGTGGCCACACGCTCGAATCCGCGTGGAAGCGGTTGCCGGTCGGGCCCAACCACATCCTCTATCCAGTGCTGGTCGGGCTCGCCCTCTTCCCCATCCTGATGGGAAGCGCCGGCCACCATCTGGCCGACGACATGCCGGACGACGAGACCCACCCGTTCTTCCCGGACCATTTCTGGCCGTATCCGATCATCGCCGTCCTGATGCTCGTGACGGTGGGGCTGCTGGCGGCCTTCGTGCAGAAGAACCTGCAGCTGGAGCAGTCGGCCGATCCGCGAGCGGTCACCATTCCTCGACCGGACTGGTACTTCCTGTTCCTGTTTCAGTTCCTGAAGCTCGGGCCCGAGCTGATCATGTCGCTCGTCATCCCGCCCGTGGTCGTGATCGGCCTGCTGGTCTGGCCATTCCTCGATGCCGGTTTCGGTCCCAGGGTGGCCCGGCGGCTGGGGTGGAAGAGATGGCCCGTTCCCGGACGCAACAAGATCACCGGGACCGCCTGGATCCTCTTCCTGGGGAGCATCGCGGTGCTCACTGCTTGGGCGCTGGCCGGACCCCAGTTCTGCGTCCCCTGGTTCATCAACAACCCTGTATGTGGGGCGTGACTCTCCCTCCGGTATAAGGTCAACGACTTCATCAAGACTGGGCTCCCAGCCTTGCCGGAGTCTTAGTGGACAAAGTCGCGGTTGGGCTGAACCCAACGGGACGTCGAGAGCGATGCGCCGCTTACTGAACCTGCGCCGCCAGCTCTTCGATCATCCCACCGCACTCGTTTGCCAAGGATGCCGTGACAGCGTTAGTGGGTCCGATTCAGGTCTGGTGATAGGCTCATCGAGCGCGTCAGCGATATAACCAAGGAAAGGCATCATGAAGCTTCTCCTCACCTCTGCCGGCATCAAGAACGCGAGCATCCACGACACGCTGGTCGACCTACTAGGTAAACCAATTGCCGAGGCCAACGCCCTCTGCATTCCCACCGCGGCATACGGACACCCCATGGGCGGCCCCGGCGCGGCATGGCGGTTCATCACCGGACGAGCCTCCACCCCCATGTGCGAGTTGGGTTGGAAGTCCTTGGGAGTGCTGGAGCTCACCGCGCTGCCCAGCATCGATGAAGAGCAATGGGTCCCCATGGTCCAGGAGACTGACGCCCTGCTCGTGGGAGGCGGCGATGCTCTGTATCTGTGCCACTGGATGCGCCAGTCCGGACAGGCGGAGCGGCTGCCGTCGCTGCGCGCGGTTTACGTGGGAATCAGCGGCGGGAGCATGGTGATGACCCCCAACATAGGGGAGGAAGTGGTCCTGTGGCAGCCGCCGGCCGGTGGCGATGCAGCGCTGGGCGTGGTTAGTTTTGCGATTTTTCCGCATGTCGATCACGAGGACATGCCGGACAATTCCATGGCCAACGCAGAAAGATGGGCCGCCGGTCTGCCCGTGCCGGGGTACGCGATTGACGATCAGACCGCCATCAAAGTGACCGATGGTTCCGTCGAAGTCGTCTCCGAGGGGCACTGGAAGCTGTTTACCCACTAACTTCCAGGGGCTCAGCCGATGCGCTCGCGATCTTTGGCCTTTCTAGCCGAAATTAGGTGGGTCCGAAGAGTCAATCAAAGTTCTGATTTAACCGTCACACCACGCGGCGCAAACATCAGATCGGAGCCTGGGTGTGGAGGCGTTTGCACGGCGACTGGGACGTTACCCAAGGACGCACGCGTAGCAGCCAAGCTTCTGCTTCGCCAGCGCCATATGAAGCCAGTCCCGAATCAGCTCCTAACCGCGCTCATACCTTCTCGGTGACGCGGTATTCCAAATAGCGACCGAGGAGCAGTCTCGTGTGAGCTTCGAGTGCCGGGAGCACGCTTAGCACAAGCCCCACGAGCGGATAAAGCAGGTACTGGAAATGGACGATTCCTTTTTTCCAGAAGGGCCAGTTCGCCGGTTTGGGCGGGAGCATCCTCATCTCGAAGTAGATGAAGAAGATGACCGTCGACAGGGTGATCGACAGCAGGATCCCCGAGTCCGACCACAGGGTCTGCCCGACGTCGGTGAGCGAGAAGTCGGTGCTGACCCACAGCGGGACGGACGCACCGAACATCAACAGGAGCGGCAGGAAGATCCAGTTCAGGTGGTTCACGAACAGGTTCATAAACCGGTGCAGCCTCAAACCAAGCGGTATCTCGGGATGCTTGAACAGGCGCGCCAGCACGTACGGCACGTCGGTGATGCCCCAGGCCCAACGCTTGATCTGGTTGTACTGGCTCATGTGAGTCGACGCGTAGTCGCGTGACTGCGGTGAGTCACCGTAGAGCGGCAGATAAACGGACTTGACTCCGAACCGCTTGCCGAACGTGAAGAAGGCCTTCCAGTAGAAACGCGAATCCTCTGGGATGACGTCCTTGTCCCAGTAACCGACCTTGTGCACGAAATCCAGGCTGCACGTGTAGCTGCTGAAAGCGACCAATCGGTGCGGTCTCGAGTGCAGAAACATCTGCCACTGCGACGTCGCCGCAGACATGATTCGAACCGCCATCGGCACCTGCCAGATGTTGTTGTGAAACATCGGGACCGGCTGCCAGATGACGTAGTCACGCATCGGTTCTCGCGCGTGATGCCAGCTGATCCAGGCGAAGTACTGGGGGTGGACCCTGTAGTCGGAGTCGAGGTCGGTCACCAGGATCTGGCGCAGGTCGTAGCCCTCCTCGGTCAGCACCCTGTACATCCACCGGCCTCCCCAGTTCATGGCGGCGGACTTTCCGATCACGATGCCTGGCTCCAGCGGATCCTTCACGTGATACAGAGCGCGAAGCTGACCCTTGAACCTCTCTTTCAGCCTGGCCACGTTCGCCCAGCCGGGCTTGTCTGTTTCTCGGGTGATGATCGCGACCATCTTCAGCTCCGCCGGATAGTTCGAATCCACGATCGCCTGCAGCGTCCGTTCCAGCACGTGATAGGGCTCCGTATAGGTGGGGATGATGCTCAGGTGGATGTACTGGAGCGGATCGAGCTGGCCCTGAGATCGAGCCTCCCTGCACAGGGCGAGCCAGTCCGTATTCATGTCGCGGCGCAGGCGCCAGAACGTGCTGTACACGCCGGTCAGAACCGTGATCGCGCGGATCACCCAGTACGCGTCAAACGCCAGGACCATGAAGGCGACGAAAAGGGCCCCCGGCGTGTGAAAGACGATCGGGATCCAGGCGGGGGCGAGCAGCAGCGTCCAGGTCAACAGGCCCGGGGCAGCCTCGAAAAGCCGGTCCCAGAACTGCTGGAGGGCCTGCCTGAAAACCGGCGCTGAGCTCTCTGCTGTGGCGGTCGACACCGTCCCGATTATGGCTGCAGGGGTCGAAGGAATATGCCCGGCAGCGAGCCGCTTCTTGTAGGCATGAACACCAAGATGCTGCATTTCGAGGATGCGACCTTCACCAAGGACGTCCTCGAATCCGATCAACCAGTCGTCGTCGACTTCTACGCCGAGTGGTGCCCTCCGTGCCGGATGATGACCCCGGTCGTGGAGAAGCTTGCTGAGGAGTTCGCCGGCCAGGTCAAGATCGGCAAGCTCGACACCGACGCCTCTCCGGATATCGCGATCCGCTACGGCGTGAGCGGTATCCCCACTTTGGGGATGTTCCGGGCCGGCAAGCTGGTCGACCGCCTCGTCGGCTACCCGGGCGGGGCAGCGCCGATCCGCGCCTGGATCGACGGCCACGTCGGAGCCGCGCGCCAGGCGTAACTGCTCACCGGGGGCCCACACTCCTCGGCCCCCAACCTTGTGTACACCGCACGAAGGACTGCCCGGCGTTGACGTGTGGTTTGTACGTGATCGGGCGCTCCGAGGCTTCCTACGATGAAACCCGTCGAAACCGGGCTCAAGGCATTGCCGAAAGCCCGTGGGGAGTTCAACTTGGTTCTGGAGGGTGTTGATGGCGATCGAGACCATGATGGGCAGCAAGACCAGCCCGCGCGAAGTGATCGAGCGAGCCAAGGCGCAGGGCGTCGAGGTGGTCGATGTTCGATTCATCGACCTACCCGGGACCTGGCAGCATTTCAGCTTGCCGATCGACGAGCTGGAGGTGGGCAGCTTCACAGAAGGGCTCGGCTTCGACGGCTCGAGCATTCGCGGCTTCCAGTCCATCGATGAGAGCGACATGCTGCTCATGCCGGATCCGGATTCAGCAACGATCGACCCGGTCCTCGCTCACAAGACGCTGTTCCTGATCTGCGACGTCGTCGACCCCATCTCCCGCAAGCCGTACACGCGTGACGCCCGTTTCATCGCCAAGAAGGCGGAGGAGTACCTGCTGCGCTCGGGTATCGCCGACGTCAGCTACTGGGGACCGGAGGCCGAGTTCTACCTGTTCAGCTCGATGCGCTTCGACCAGAACGCCCACAGCGGCTACTACCACATCGACTCTGAGGAGGGTATCTGGAACTCGGGCAAGAACTCTGAGCCCAACCTCGCCTTCCGCCCGCGCCACAAGGAGGGTTACTTCCCGGTGCCGCCGACGGACAAGTTCCAGGACCTCCGTTCCGAGATCATGCTCAAGCTGATCGAGGCCGGGGTTCGGGTCGAGGTCCAGCACCACGAGGTCGGCACCGCGGGTCAGGCCGAGATCGACATGCGTTTCGACTCGCTGACCAAGATGGGCGACAAGATGATGGTGTTCAAATACGTGATCAAGAACGTCGCCGCGCAGCGCGGTTACGTCGCGACTTTCATGCCCAAGCCACTGTTCCAGGACAACGGGTCCGGGATGCACGTCCACCAGAGCCTCTGGAAGGACGGCAAGAACCTGTTTGCCGACTCGAGCGGCTACGCCGGGCTCAGCCAGGCCGCTGTGCACTACATCGGCGGGCTCCTGAAGCACGCGCCGGCGCTGCTCGCGATCTGCGCGCCGACCACCAACTCGTACCGGCGCCTGGTGCCCGGCTACGAGGCTCCGATCAACCTCGTCTACTCGAAGCGGAACCGCTCGGCCTGCGTGCGCATCCCCATGTATTCGACCGACCCGAAGAGCAAGCGCGTGGAGTTCCGCTCCCCGGACCCGGCGGCCAACCCGTACCTGGCGTTCTCCGCTTGCTTGATGGCGGGCCTTGACGGGATCAAGAACAAGATCGCCCCGCCGGAGCCGGTCGACAAGGACATCTATGAGCTCGAGGGCGAGGAGAAGGCGAAGATCAAGTCCGTGCCGGGCTCGCTCGCCGAGTCGCTGGACGCCCTGGAGAAAGACCACGCGTTCCTGCTCGAAGGCGGCGTGTTCACCAAGGACGTCATCGACACCTGGATCGAGTACAAGCGCAAGAAAGAGGTCGACCAGGTCGCGCTCCGACCTCACCCGTGGGAGTTCATGCTCTATAGCGACGTCTAAGACACACCACTCCAAGGGCCTCGGCTCGAGCCGGGGCCCTTTTTCTTTTCTAGACTTCCGTCAAGTTGTCTCGGCTCTGGAGACTTGTCGATCGCAGGGCGCTCGTCGTGACTCTTTTGTGCCTCGCCGTCTGGCGGCTCCTGGAGCAGATCCCGATCGCTTATTTGAGCGCGGGGTTGTACGCCTCTCGCCGCCAACCCCTTCCACCGATAGGCCCCGCCTTCTTTGCCGTCATCGGCGGCCAGAGCACCCCGTTCGCCGGCTATAGCGTCGGTTACGAGGGGATCGGCCCCTACGTCGAAGCGCTGGTCGTGCTCAACTTTGTGATGGTCATTTCGGCCCGCGTCAAGGCAACGGCCGCCACCGGCACTGGCCGCTTGAGAATCGTTCGCTGGGCGCGAACGGTTGCCCTCTCAATCGCTATGGGGCAGGCCTACGGCTTCACTCAGTTGCTTCAAGCGGACGGGATCCTGCCGACGATGGACTGGTCAGCCAGGCTCGCGATCTGTCTGCAGCTCACGGGCGGAACCGCGGTGATGCTCCTGCTTGCAGGGTTGCTCGACGAGCATGGGCTGGGCTTCGGCTATGGAGCACTGGTCTTCTATGTGCTCGGCCCCTTTGCCACCGAAGTGCACCGACTCGCCGACTTTGCGGCCTACGCTCGGTCGTCGGGCGAAGTCGTCTTCAAATCACTGGTGGTGTGGACCGCATGCAGCATAGGGGTGACCATCGCCGGCGTGGCGATCCTGCTCGCCACACGCAAATTGGCACAGCCTTCCATGGTGGCTCGCCAATCTGGGGAGGCCGTCTCGATCAGGTTCCTGGCGCCTGGTTTACTGCGACCCACCTACTTCGCATTCTTGATCGCGGCGTTCCCGCCCAACGTCGCCAACGTCTATGCAGCGGCCCGCTCATCAGCTGTCGAGTGGTTACGGGCGAACTGGGGTCCGTACGGACCGAATGTGTGGCTCGATGCGACTTACCTGCTCACCTTGGCAAGTCTCGTCATGATCTTTGCGGTGTTCGTGACGGCCCTCGATCTCTGGATCATCGTTCCACCGAGCTTTGTGAGGCCTCATATGCTGCGGCTGGCCGGCCTCGGAGGCCTGTGCCTGGCGGTCCTCGTTGTGGTCGCCCCGCTGGCCGATCACGTGCTCACGGCGGCTGCCGGACTCGTGATCCCGATGAGCGGATACGACGTCTTGCTGACCGTGGCGATGGTGTTCATGGTGATCCGGGCGATCGAGGGTCACCAGACGCTCGCCCCGTACACCGCTTCGCCGAGCGGACTCCCTTGACGTGCCGGGTCGGGAGCGACAGCTGAGGATCGACTCAGCCGCGGCTCAAAGACCCAGCATCGCGCGTGCGCGCAGGGCGATCGAGATCGCGACCCTGGTCTCGGGATCGTCCAGCTCCAGGCCTGTCAACGTTTCGATGCGCTCCACGCGGTAGGTCATCGAGTTGACGTGTATCCCAAGGTCGCGAGCTGCCGCCCGGCGCACCCACCGCGCCGCCGCGAGCGCCTCAAGGGTCTCCAGCAGCGGGGTGTCGCGCGTTTCCGCGTACTCGAGCAGCTTGCCGAGAAGCTCGTCGACGAAGCGGCGCAGGGCCACCGGGCTCTGGACCTCGAGCAGGAGCCGGAAGGCGCCTAGCGAGCGATACGAAGCCACCCTGGCGCGGCCGCCGGCGCGGCGGGTCAGGCGCAGCGCCTGGCGCGCTTCGATGTAAGAGCGCGCGAGCTCGCCTACGCCATTCGCGATGTTCCCAATCCCGACTGACGCGGAGCCCGGCCGCATCACCGGAGCAGCCGCCGCCAGCACCTGGCCCGCCAGCTTCTCGACGGCCGTCAGCTCCGGAGCGACCTCATCCGGGATGAGAAAGACGGCTGATGCCGTGCGCACCAGGGTCAGGGCGCCTGGCAGCCGCGAGCGGATCAGACCGTCGAGCGCCGCGTCGAGCCGGTCCCGCCGTCCGTGGGAGCCAAGCGCGGTCTCGGTTTCATCGTCATCCGGCTCCAACACGACGACCCACGCGCGCTGCGGCAGCCGATGGCCCAGGCGTTCCGCCTGACGGGCAATCCTCTCAGCCTCGTCGGGCTCCAACCCTCCGGAAAGGACTTCTTCGACCAGGTCCCCCCGCAGCCTGCGCTCCACCTCCGCCGCGGCGCGCTCTTTGGACAGCTCGAGGGCGAGCACGGTCGAACCGTGCTGAAGCGCTCGGCGTCGACCCTCAACGTCGACACCCTTTTCGTCGAGCCCAACGGCGAGCAGGCCTAGCAGCTCTGCTCCCGCGCGCACCGGCACAGCGTCGAGGGTGCGCGGCGGCCGGCCCGCGCTGATCCTCACTTCGCGCGCGGCGGCCTGGCCGGCGGCGGCCTGCGCGGGGATGCGAGGCGGCATGGAGTTGGCGGACTCGCCCGCTCCTCGCACTCGATAGCCGTCGGTCGAGTAGAGCGCGGCCTGACCACCCGCGAGCGAGCTGATGACCTCAAGGATGCTCCCGATACCGGCTCCCTCGAGTGAAAGCTTGGTGAACCGTTCGTGGACGTCGTGTGAAAGCCGGATCTGGGCCAGCTGAACCTCCGTCCTCCGCTGCAGCTCGCTCCTTTCGAGGATGCCGGCCACCTGGCCTGCGATGGCACGCAGAAAGTCGATGTCGGCCGTGTTGAACTCGCGCTTCTCGGTGCTCTGCACGTTGAGCACTCCCACGAGTCGCGGACCTGATTCGATGGGCACGGACAGCATGGAGTGGAACCGGTCCTCGTCGAGCCCTGCGACCCACTTCCAGTGCGGCTCTTTGGCAACGTCCGGAACGACCGCCGGGCTGCGGGTTTCGGCGACCCAACCGGTGATGCCCTCACCTACGCGCATGACGACCTTTCCCACCATGTTCTCGTTCAGGCCGTTGGTCGCGGTGAGGTGCAGCTCGCGGCCGGGCGGGGTCAACAGGTAGAGCGAGCAAACATCAGTACCGGTGGCAGAGGTGGCCTCGCGAATGATCAGGTCGAGCAGCTCGTCCGGACGTTGTGTCGAAGCCGCCGCCTGGGCCAGGCGCACGAGGAAGCTGAGCTCGCGCTCCGCAAGACTCGAGTCTCCGGCCTTCATACCGCCGCCTTTTCTGGGGTCAACGACACAATGGACGCCCTATTTTATCGTGCGCTTGACACAGACCGAGTGGCGGCTTGCATGCGTGCCAATCGGCGCTAGGCTTGGATCAACCGTGGGCGCAACCAATTCGGGCCAGTGGCGCGAGCAGTTTTCGGGCGTCGAGCTGCCCGTGCCGCTGTTTGGGGGCGGCACCGTCGCCGGCATCAACTTCGACAACGCCGCAAGCACGCCTCCCCTCAAGCGAGTGCGCAGTGCAGTCAACAGCTTTTCCGAGGTCTACTCCAGCGTGCATCGCGGCACGGGCTACAAGTCGCGTCTTACGACCGAGGCCTACGAGCATGCGCGGGAGATCGTCGCCCGGTTTCTGAACGTCGACGATCAGTCGCAGGTCGTGATCTTCGTCAAGGGAGCGACCGACGCTCTCAACCGGATCGCGGCCGAGCACGCGCGCCTGGACGGGCGTCAGGTCCTGGTTACGGAGATGGAGCACCACGCCGACCTCCTGCCGTGGCGGCATCGCAGCGGCCACGTGATGGTGGGACTGTCCGAGGACGGGCACGTGGATCTTGAGAAGATCGAGCACGCCCTGGCGTCTCATGAGGGCACGATCGGCCTGGTTGCGCTCTGCGGCGCATCGAACGTGACCGGCTTTGTGTCTCCCGTCCACGAGGTCGCGGAGATTGCCCACCGACACGGTGCTTTGATCTCGGTCGACGCAGCCCAGCTGGCGCCACACCACCGAATCGACGTGAGGCCGGCATCCGATCCGGGGCACCTGGATTTCGTATCGCTTTCCGGCCACAAGATGTATGCGCCTTATGGCGCCGGCATCCTGGTCGCGCCGCGCGATTTCTTCGCCGGGGCGCCGGAGGTGATGGGCGGCGGGGCGATCAGCATCGTGACCTGGGACGACACGGTATGGGCGGATCTGCCCGATCGCGAGGAGGCCGGGTCGCCAAACGTGATCGGGGCGGTGGCGCTTGGCGTGGCCATCGACACGCTGCTCGAGCTGGGGTTTGACGCGATGCTCGACCACGAAACAGCCCTTGGCGCTCGAATGATCGCGGGGCTTGGCGCCATTCCCAAAGTAGGCGTGCTCGGCGGCGTCGAGTCGGCCGGCCGCCCGCCACGCCTGGGCCTGGCCTCTTTTGTGGTCGAGGGCCTGCACCACGGATTGGTGGCGGCAGCCCTGAGCCACGAGTGGGGCGTCGCCGTTCGCCATGGGTGCTTCTGCGCCAATCCATACGTCTTCCACCTCCTCCACATCGGCAGGGAAGCAGTCGTAGCGGTCGAGGGCGAGGTCACGGCCGGCCATCGAAGGGCCCTCCCGGGCGCGGTCCGCGCCAGCCTTGCCCCTTACAACACCGATTCCGAGCTGGACCGGTTCCTGGAGGCTGTGGATCAGATCGCCCAGGGCCGGATTCGGGCCATCTACGAGCAGGCGGCCGACGGCACCTTCGCTCCAGCGGGAGGCTGGCCACGCCTGGCCGGCTCGCTGACGGCGATCCTCGGCCGTCCAGATCACCCCTGAGGCACCTGGGACCCTGAAAGACCCCGTTCTCTTAACGATTCCCTGACGTTCAGGCCGCCCGGCTTCGGCTAATCTGGACGCGTAAGGGTGGGTAGCCGACCTACGGTATCCGGCCGCCTCCGCACACCGAACGGCCGCCCGGCCTCGAACGGCTCCAAGGCGAAGCTCAACGGGGTGACCGGGCAGGGCCCAGGGATCGCTGACGCCCCCGCCCTGCCCGTGGTCAAGCTTGCGGGCGTCTCCAAGGCCTTCGGGCGTAACACCGTCCTGAGCGGTGTCACGTTCGCTGTGGCGCCGGGCGAGATCCTGGAGGTCACCGGGCCTAGCGGCGCCGGCAAGACAACGCTGCTGCGCCTTCTTCACGGGCAGCTACGCCCCACCGCCGGCGAGGTCTGGCTGGAGGGCCGCGGACTTCACCGGCGGTGGAGATGGGGCCTCGGACGGGCGCGCCGCGACGTTGCCTTCGTCTTCCAGGACCAGCGCCTGCTGCCCCGCCTGACGGCGTTCGAGAACCTCGTCTTTGCCCTTCAGATCAGTGACCCGCAGGTTCCCCTGAGGACCATCCGGGACCGGGCTCTCAAAGCGCTCGATCTCGTGAAGCTCGGCAACAAGCGCAACGCCTACCCGCACCAGCTTTCCGGAGGCGAGCGCCAGAGGGTGGCGATCGCCCGAGCGCTCGTGACAAAGCCTCGCATCCTCCTCGTCGATGAGCCCCTGACCGCTCTGGACGACGCGAACGCGGAGATGGTGCAGGGTCTCCTCGAGGCGGCTGCGGCAGCGGGCGCCGCAGTCGTCGTCGCCACGCACAAGCACACATTTCACGCCACCCGGATCCTGCGACTCCCCGGCGCCAAGCTGATGACCAACGGAGCGCGGAAAGCGACGAACGGCGACGGCCACGCGAGCGGTTTCAGCAACGGAAACGGCAACGGCCACACCAACGGCAATGGCAACGGCGCCGGTCACGCGAGTGCCGCGACTTTGGGTGGAACGATGGCCAGGCCGCGAGCGTTGTGGAGGCTGATCCTGCCCAGCCGGAGCCGAACGCTTCGAACGACGAACCCGCCGGCCCGCCTTCCTCTCTGGCGACGCATGGCCGCGCTCGGAGGCAACGCTTACCGCCTCGTCGTGCTCAGCGCGCTGCGCAGCTGGCGGCGCGACCTGAGGCTGACGGGGCCTGTCGTGGGCACCATCGCGTTGCTGCTGATGCTTTGCGGGATCCTGGCGATGGTCGGAATCGCGATCGGTGGCGTGATCTCGCAGCAGGCGAGCCAGGCCTCTGTCGTCCGTGTCTACCTGGCGCCCGATGCGAGCCCCGACCAGGTGCTTTCGCTCGTGACGAGACTCGATGGCGACCCGCGAGTCGCCTCGGTCACCGAGGTAACGCCGGCTCAGGCTCTGGCCGAAGCGAACAGCCATCCTGGGCTCGACAACCTGGCGAGCCTAAGCTCGACAAATCCGTTCCCCGCGAGCCTGGACGTTCGCGTCAACCTCGTCACGCAGCTGGCGGACGTGGCGAACTCGGTGCAGAACGACCCTGCCGTCGACACCTCCTACCCCACCTCGTACGACCCCGACGCCTACTCTCGCCTGCGCCATCTCGCCCTGATCGCGGGTGGAGTTGCGGGCGGCATCCTGCTGCTTTTCGTGCTGGTCGCCTACGTCGTTATCGCCAACTCGATGCGCGCCATCGCCGCCTCCCGTCGAGACGAGGTCACCGTCACCCGGCTCCTCGGAGCGCGAGGCTGGATGCAGAGAGGACCATTTGTGATGGAGGGCCTCACGTCGGGGATGCTCGGAGGCGCGCTCGCGGCGGCGGTCGTGGCGGCTGCATGGTTCGCGGCGACCCGCCTTGAGGCGGCCACGTACGCGCAGGTTCTTCCGGGCGTCGACGAGATGACTGTCCGCTATATCCTCGCCGCGATCATCGCGGTCGGCCTGCTGCTCGGCGCGATCACGGCGCTGCTTGGGTTCCGGCGGGTGCGCGCGTGAGGCGCCTATTGAGCGCACTGGCGCTTGCCGGACTGATGCTCACGCTGCAGGGCGCCGGCGCGTACGCCACAACTCCAACGCCCACACCGTGCCCCTCTCCGAGCGCCTCCCCCTCTCGCCTGACATGTCCGGCGCCGACCCCGGACCCCAACCAGGCCGCGTATGACGCCCTCAAGTCCAGACTTGGCGGCGACCTGGCCAAGGCCCTCACCACCCAGCAACAGCTCCAGACCGCGCTGGACCAGGCGGCCGCCAGCGAGCAGACCATCTCGGACCAGATCACCCAAGAGGAGGACCTCGTCGCCAGCCTCGAGGACCAGATCGCGCAGCTGGATTCGCAGATCTCTGACACCGAGGACAGCATCGCCGTCGAGAAGGACCAGCTCGCGGGCATGGCCCGCGCGATCTACCGCCAGCCGGCTTCGATCTGGCAACTGATCGCTAGCACCGGCAACCTCCGTCAAGCCCTGGTCGCGACGGCGGACCTGTTGGTCGCAGGCCAGCGCGCTCACGACCTCCAGACCAAGCTGGAGTCGGACCTCGCGAAGCTTCAGACGGAGCGACACGCTCGTCAGGACGACCTGGACCGTGAGAACGCCACAATCGACGCGCTCAACAACGACCTCACAACGCTCGACGACTTGATGAACACGCAGGCGGACTTGAGCAGCCAGCTCGACGATTTGATGAGCCAGTTCCAGGACGCCATCGACGGCTTGACCAACCAACCTCCTGGAGTGACCACTGCGCTGGCGCAACTCCTGGAAGCGCAGCAGGCCGACATCCAGCAGCAGGCGTACCAGGCGGCGTGGAGCCAGGCGCAGGTCGGCGCAGGCATGGCGATGCTCCACGGGGTGCTCCCACTGAGCGCTACGATCAAGGGTCTCACGCTCTCCTGGCCGATGACCGGATTCCGGATCACGCAGCCGTTCGGACCGTCGAGCGTCCTTCTCGAGCCTCCCTACGGCCCCTACCCCCACTTCCACTCCGGCATCGACCTGGCGGCGCCTCTCGGCGCCCCTGTGAGGGCGGCCGCAACCGGCGTGGTGGTGGCGGTTGGTCACTCCGGGCTCGGGTATGGCAACTACGTGGTGATCGCCCATGGAGCTGGGATCGAGACGCTGTACGGCCACCTTCTCGAGACCGACGTCGTGGTCGGGGACGCCGTCGTGCGCGGACAGCAGGTCGGGAAAGAGGGTTCGACCGGCTTCTCGACCGGGCCGCACCTGCACTTCGAGCTTCGTCTCAACAACGTTGTCGCCGACCCGATGCCGTACCTGCCCGTGTTGTCGACCAACTGGGCGGGATAGAAGCGCGGGTGAGGACAGGTGTCCTCCCCCGCGGGACCCCCTCCTCTCCTGCACTGCTCTGAGAGGCGTCTGGAAGAGTGGGACGCCAGGAGCACGGCCGGAGTAAATCCGGCCGATGCACAACGCTGGGATCTGAGAGTCTAAATACACTCTTCAGAGTGACGCCCCCGTAGCTCAGTGGATAGAGCAGGACGGTCCTAACGTCAAGGTCGGGGGTTCGACTCCCTCCGGGGGCACTTTTCCGATGTGCAAGTTCGGCTGACAGGTCCCAAAAGGCCTTCGGCTGATGGGTTACACACCTTCGGTTGATGCGTCACACCTACTTCGGCTGATTTGTCACGCTCCCGCACATGAGGGAGATGAG
>JBIOJB010000049.1:0-22890 GCA_044450465.1 Candidatus Dormibacterales bacterium
CGGGTAGGCAGGCCTCACACCTCCCCGCTGGCCGGGGAGGTCGCCGCCGAAGGCGGCGAGTGGGGCTCTGCTTCGAAACCCCCCACCCGTAACCCTCCCCACTGCGCGGGGAGGTGGGACTCCGCCGGAGACGTCTCGGTGACTGTATCCCGTAAACTTTCGGGGCGATGGCGCTACCAAAGGTCAAGCAATCCAAGGCCAGAAAGGGCCGGCGCCGATCGCATCTCGCCCTCGCGTTGGTCCAGATCCAGCCGTGCCCCAACTGCAAGCGCCCGAAGCGCCCACACACGGTCTGCCCGAACTGTGGCCACTACGCCGGCCGCGAAGTCATCAAGGCCGCCGAGTAACTCGCCCTCTGGGCGCTGCTGACGGGCGGCTGAATTGAAGGTCGCTCTGCTGTTTCCGGGTCAGGGCTCCCAGCAGGCCGGCCTGGGAACCGAGCTGCTCGCGGACGCTGAGGTGGCAAGCCTGTGTGAGACATGCTCCAAGTCGGCCGGCGTTGACCTGCGTCACCTCCTCACAGAAGCCGATGACGACGAGCTCCGCCTGACGCAGAATACCCAACCGGCGCTCTGCTTCGTAGGCATCGGGCTCACGATGCTGCTGCGCCGCCGCGGCATCGATCCGTCGGCCGCCGCAGGGCACTCCGTCGGGGAGTACGCCGCCCTCGCCGCGGCCGGCGCGGTGGAGGCGCCACAGGTGCTCAAGGCAGTGGTGGAGCGCGGCCGCGCGATGGCGGAAGCGGCCCCCGCGGGGGTGGGCTCGATGGCCGCCGTACTTGGGCTCGGCCCAGAGGCGGTGGAGCAGGCGCTCGCGGACATGAGCGACGTATGGCCGGCCAACTACAACACGCCGAGCCAGACGGTAATCGCAGGCACGATGGCCGGGCTGGAGGCGGCGACCCAGAGGCTCAAGACTGCAGGAGCCAAACGGGTGGTGCCCCTCAACGTCAGCGCGGCTTTTCACACGCCGCTGATGGCGCCCGCGGCACAACGCCTGCGGTCGGCACTCGACCGCATCGAGTGGCGTGCTCCCCGGATTTCGGTGATGGCCAACCTGACCGGGCGCCCGCACCTCGAAGGGAGCCGCATCCCTCACGTGATGGAGATGCAGCTTCGCTCGCCCGTCAGGTGGGCGTCGTGCGTCGGTGCCCTGGTGGAGATCGGCTGCGACGTCTTCATCGAAGTCGGCCCAAAACGCGCCCTGACCGGCATGATGCGCGAGCTGGCTCCAGGAAGCGTGGCTCAGTCTGTGGCGACTCCCGCCGCCATTCTCGAGCTGGCGCTCGGGGCCTGAGGGGCCTCTGCCCGGCCACCCGGCGCCGGTGTACAGTACTGCGGGTATGGAAACTCAAAAGCTGAGCTTCGAGGACTTCAAGAACATCGTTGTCGAGCGCCTTGGCTGCGAGCCTGAGCAGGTGACCATGGACGCCTCATTCCAGGAAGACCTCAACGCGGACTCGCTCGACCTCGTCGAGCTGATCTACGCCTTCGAGGAAAACACCGGCCTGGAGATTCCGGACGAGGACGCCGAAAAGATCACCACAGTCGGCCAGGCGTGGGAGTACATCCAGGAGAAGGCCGGCTCATAGCACTCCCCCAGGCTGCACCTTTGGCACCGTCGCTGCAGCAACTCCAGCAGAAGATCGGAATTCACTTTCGCGACCCAAGCCTACTGCTCGAGGCCGTGACTCACAGCTCGTTCGCGAACGAGAGCCCGCACCTTTCGCCCCGCGACAACGAGCGCCTCGAGTACCTGGGCGATGCGGTCCTGCAGCTCATCACGGCCGAGTACCTCTACAAGCACCACCCTGGGGCGACCGAAGGCGAGCTGACGCAGACCCGCTCCGCCATGGTGAACACCAACACGCTAGCCCTCCTGGCCGAAGAGCTCGACATGGGCGGCTACCTCTATCTGGGCAAGGGCATCGCCAAAGGCGGCGGACGCAACTTGAAGTCCCTGTTGGCCAACTCTTTCGAAGCCCTCCTGGGGGCAGTGTTCCTCGATGCCGGGTACGACGCCGCATACCACTACTACCTGGACCGCTACAGGTCCTTGCCGGCGCCGGCCAAGGACGGCAACTTCAAAGGCAGGCTTCAACAGCTCGCGCAGGAGCGTTTTGGCGAGACCCCGTTCTATGACAGCGAGGGCGCCAGGGTCGGGAACCGCCGCGAGTACACGTCGGTCGTCTTCGCCGGGGCCGAGCCGCTTGGCACGGGCCATGGAGCGAGCAAGCAGGAGGCCGAGCAGGAGGCCGCGCGCGTGGCGCTTGAAGTCCTCGGCGCGCCGGCCGCCGATTCAACCTCGCCGAAGACAGCGAAGCCGCGTGCTCGCCGCGCGCCCCGCCGTTCGCCGGCGCAGAAGAAGGAGGACGTGGCCCTGGGGCAGGACGCCTCGGCCGGCGCGCCGGGCTCTGTGGACCAGGCAGCTCCTGACGGCGCGCCGGCCACCGAGTCTCCTTCGGACTCCGCGTCGGCGTCTACCACTGAGAAGGTTGAACTGCACCCCGCCGCGGATCTTCCCGCAGAGCCCGCGGCTCCCCTCGAGGATGGCGGCGCGCACCCGGTCACGCCGCGAAGCCGGCAGTTCGGCGAGCCGTTCGAGCCCTGATCCGACCGGTGAGAACGCAGGGGTGGTATCCGCGGGAAGATCGACCCCCACATCTGCTACCGTTTGGACGTTGCAGCCAGAGATGCCTGCCGGATTCTTGGGGCCCATGCCGCCCGATCCGAGCGTTAGGGGGCCCGGCCCGACGTCGTCGCGCATGACGAATGCGCTCCTCGTCGTTCCACCCCTGCCTTCGGCTCGAGCCACCTGGATCCCCAAGTCTCTCGGCTGGCCCTCCGGCCGCAGCGTCTAAGCGTTGTTCCTGCGCTCCTTAAGCCTTCTGGGCTTCAAGACGTTTGCCCGCGCAACCGAGATCCGATTCGAGGGCGGGGTCACCGCCATCGTCGGTCCCAACGGCTCCGGCAAGACGAACATCGTCGACTCGATCAAGTGGGTTCTCGGATCGGGTCAGGCTCGCGATCTGCGGGGTCGCAAGATGGAAGAGGTCATCTACTCGGGTGGCGAGCGTAGGTCCCGGTCTGCCTTCGCCGAGGTCACCGTGGTCTTTGACAACACGGCCGGCCGGCTGCCGATCGACTACACCGAGGTGGCGATCAAGCGCCGCGTCGAGCGCGACGGGGAGAGCGATTACTTCCTGAACGGGACGCGCGTCCGGCGCCGAGACCTGATTCACCTCCTGGCCTCCACCGGCCTCACCCTCGATTCGTACGCGATCATCGACCAGCACGACATCGAGCACATCGTCGTTTGCTCACCGGCCGAGCGGCGCCAGCTTCTCGAGGAGGCGGCACAGGTTCGGGGTGTGAAGGCCCGGCGGCAGGAGGCCGCTCAGCGCTTGAGCGAGCTCGCCGCCAACCTGACCCGGCTCGCGGATCTGAAGTCGGAGATCGAGCCCAGGCTTGAGGTCCTGCGAGCGCAGGCGGCGACGGCGCGCGAGGCGGCCGAAGCCGTGGCGCGCCTCGAGCTGCTGAGAGGCAGCATCATCTGGGAGGAGTGGCGCGAGGCGCGCGACGCGCACCGGCGAGCCTCGTCACAGGCGCAAACCCTCGAGCGGCGCCTCATCGAAGCTCGCGAGCAGGCACGCATCGCCGAGGCGGAGTTCCAGGAATGGCGCGCTGCCGTGCAGGCGGCGCAGGACCGGCGACTCGCCCGGCAGCGGCGGTTGGGCCGCTTGCGACTCGACCTGGCGGAAGCGGATCATGCGGTCCAGCTGGCCGGGGAGCGGGCCCAGAACATGAGCGCCCTCGCCGAGGGTGCTGCCAGCGCCGCGGGCGAGACGGCCGCTCAGGCAGCAACGGCCGCCGCACTTCGTGCACAGCTCGCGGTCGAGATGGAGGTGGCGCAGCGCTCGTTGGAAGCGGTGATCGTTCTTCCGCCCCCACCCGCTCCGGACTTGAGCGCCGCCACCGCAGCCCGTCGCGCGGCCGAGGAGGCTCGCCGTGAGGCAGCGTCCGCCGCGGCGACCCTGGCCGGCACCCGCATGCGCAGAGAGTTCCTTGAGGGGCAGGCGGCACAGGGCAGGGACATGCAAGCGGCGGCTTCGAGCCTTCCCGCGGCCGAGAAAGAGGTTGCGGTCGCCTCTGAGCGGTTCGCCGAGGCGGACGGTGCCGCATCGGTCTTGGCGCGCGTCAATTCCGAGCTCGAGGGCCTCGATGCGCTGCGGCCCGGTGGGGCCGACGGCTTGCGTCTTGGCGACCTGCTGACTGCGGACCCGGGCTACGAGGCCGCCCTTTCCGCGGTGCTCGGCCCGCTCGCAGAAGCCGTCGTCGCGGCAACCTCAAATGAAGCCGAGACCTTGGTGGGTGCGGGCCGGCCGCAGACGACGGTCATGTTCCCGGTCGATGCGCCGGAGCCTCGGGCCGGTTCGCTGTACGAGCACGTGCGGTGGCCTGAGCGGTTCGAGCCCATCGCCTGCAGGCTCCTCGGCGGCGTTGTGGTCGGGGAGGACGTGACCCTCGACGGTGTGTACCGAGAGTCCGGCTTGGTGCGCGCCGGCGCCGATCCGCGACTCGCAATGGACATGAGACGCGCCGGTTTGCGCGCCCGAATAGCTGAGCTGCAACCGCAGGCGGCCTCCCGGGAAGAGGCTTCGGCGGGCCTCAAGCGCGCAGAAGCCAGGCTGGCCGAGCTGCGCGCTCGTTCCGCGGGCGCGTCCAACTCGGAAGAAACGGCACGCCTGCTCGAGTCCGCCCGCGTCGCGGAAGTGGAGGAGGAAAAGCGGCTTGCCGAGCTCGGAGCCGGCGCTCTCAGTGCGGAGCAGATGGCAGTCGCAAAAGGCCAGGAGCTGGAAGCCAACCTTGCTGTGGCCGCCGACCTGCGCGCGGCCGCGAACCAGGCTGAGCTCGAGCGCGCCCGCTGGCGTGACCGGGTCGAAGACCTTGGCCGCCAGCTCTCGACGGTGGACGCGGACCTCACCCGGCTTGGCCGGTCGGCCGAAGAGCGGCGCGGCCAGATCGGCGAGGTCGAGGCCGCCGCCAGCGCCGCCGCCGCGGTCCTGCCGGCGCTCGAGGTGTCTGCCGCAGCAGCCCGAACTGCGCTCGAGGCTGCTGAGCAGGAGTCTCCTGAGGACGAGGCCGAGATGGCGGAGGGCGCCCGGCGCCTGGTCGCCCTCGAGGAAGCTCGCATCGACGCCCGGCTGAAAGTGGGGACGCTCGAAGGAAACCTCGAGCTGCTGGCCCGCGAGGCCGAGCTCCTGCAGGCCCGGATGGACGAGATCCGCTCGCGCATGCCAGACGGCGTCGCTCCGGAGGAGATCCCCGGCGGGAAGACGCGCGAGAAGGAGATGCGCGCGCTGGAGCGCAGGCTCGAGGAGATCGGGCCGACCAATGCGCTGGCTGAGTCCGAGTGCACCGAGCTGGAGGAGCGCTACAAGACGCTGGCGGAGCAGCTGCAGGACATCGAGGCGGCGCGTGCGGACCTCGAGCTCCTCATCGGCCAGCTGCGGGAAGAGGAGGAGTCGCGCTACGAAGCCGTTTTCGGCGCCGTGGCCGCGAACTTCCACGAGTACTTCTCGACACTCAACCCTGGCGGGCGCGCGACCCTCCGCCACGCGGATGGCGAGGACGGCCCGCGGTCGGGCGTCGAGATCCTCGTCCAGCCTCCGCGCAAGCGGCTGCAGAATGTCACCCTGCTCTCGTCGGGAGAGCGGTCGCTGGCAGCCCTCGCGCTGGTGCTTGCGCTCGACGAAGTCAACCCAAGCCCGTTCACGATTCTCGACGAGGTCGACGCGGCCCTCGACGACGCGAACGTCGGGCGCTTCGGCCAGATGCTGGCACGGCTTGGAACCCAGAGGCAGTTTCTTGTCATCACCCACAACCACGTCACCATGTCGTACGCCTCGACGCTCTACGGCATCCATCTGGATGAAAGCGGGTCGTCCCACCTGGTCTCGGTGCGACTCGACGACATTCGCAAACCGCTCACTCGCCCGGTGGCGGCCGCCCAGGCCGGCTAGCCGTCAACGTCTGGAGTCGCGTCAGCGGGCGCTCGCGCAGCCTGCTGGCCACCGGGTTGCGGGCTCTCAGCCCACCCGTGGCCGCCGGTTACTACCAGGAGCTGGAGGAGCTGCTGATCTCGGCAGATCTGGGCCCTCCGATGGCCTCGAAGCTCGCGGCGGCGGTCAGAAGCCACAGACCGCGCACCGAGCCGGAGGCACGACAGGCGCTGGCAGCGGCGGCGATCGCCGCGATGTCGCCCAGCAGCCGCGAGCTTGCGCTGGCGGGGACTCCCGCGTGCATCCTGCTCTATGGCATCAACGGAGCGGGGAAGACCACGTCGGCCGGCAAGCTCGCCTACAGGCTGGCCAGGCTGGGCAGGAATCCACTGGTCGTGGCGGCCGACACGTATCGGGCGGCCGGCTCGGAGCAGATGGTGGAGTGGGCCGTGCGCGCCGGCGTCAGTCATTTTGATGGGGCCAGCGGCGCCGATCCGGCTTCAGTTGTGTTCGACGGCATCCGGGCGGCTGTCGCGCGCGGCCACGACACCGTGATCGTGGACACTGCGGGGCGGCTCCAGACCCAGCGCAATCTGCTCGAAGAGCTGGCCAAGGTGGGCCGCGTCACCACCAAGGCGCTGGACGGCGCGCCCTACGAATCGCTGCTCGTCCTGGACGCCGTGCTCGGCCTGGCCAGCCTCGTGCAGGCGCGAGCATTCCACAAAGCCATACCGATGACCGGGCTCATCCTGGCCAAGCTGGACAGCACAGCCAAAGGCGGGGCGATCGTGGCCATCGAATCCGAGCTCGGCGTACCAGTCAAGCTGGCCGGTGTGGGAGAGGGGCTTGACGACCTCGGCCCGTTCGATCCGGCGGCCTTCATCGATTCCCTGTTTCAGGATTAGAGATTGCCTGTCGCCGACCCCCACTGCCACACCCTCTCTTCTGATGGAATGGTCACGCCTTCCGAGCTGGTCGACGCCGCGGTGGGCGCAGGGATCGATCTCATAGCCGTCACGGACCACGACACTATGGATGCCGTCCAGGAGGTTCAGCGGCGCGGGGAGGCCGCCGGCCTGGCCGTCGTGCCCGGCCAGGAGATCACAACCGGGAGGCCGGCCCTCACTCACATGATGGGATGGTTCCTGCAACGGCCGGTCAAGCCCGGCATGACGCTCGAGGACACTGTCGCCGCCATCCACGACCAGGGCGGCCTCGCCATAGTGCCGCATCCGTTCATGCCTACCTATTTCGGGTCGATTCAGCCGGGGATGCTCCGGCGGCTCATCGAGCGGAACCCCGTGGACGGCATCGAGTTGATCTTCACGGCTCCGATCGGCGCGCGACGCAAGAGGATGCTCGAGTCCTTCTACGCGCAGCACAAGGCGCGCCTAGGGGCTGCTGTCGGCGGAAGCGACTGTCATTTCGGGACCTACGACATAGGCCGGGTGGTCACCCGCTACGACGGTGACTTTCGTGCGGCGGTCGAGTCTCGGAGCACGCAACCGGAACGAAGCAGCAAAGCCGGCCATGTGCCTGTGAGCGTGGCCCTTGCACAGCAGTGGCGATCGCTGGTGCAGCTACCCCTCAGGCGCCTTCGCGGCCAGCTCTAACAATCGCGCGTGCACAGCAGGTGGCGCGGCGATGATGTCGCCGCTACGCAGCCAGCCTTGACCGCCCGACCAATCCGTCACCGTGGCGCCCACCTCTAGGGTCAGGAGGGCGCCGGCAGCGATGTCCCACGCGCTCAGCCCAAGCTCGAAGAACCCGTTGAACGTGCCGGCCGCCGTCCAGGCGAGGTCAAGAGCGGCCGAGCCGGCTCGACGCACATCCTCGAAATTGGCAAGCGCCCCGGCCAGCACCGAGAGGTGCCGTGGAATTCGCGATTTGTGACGGAAGGGGAAGCCGGTCGCGATGATCGCCTTGGAGGGCTCGCCCGCACCGAGCAGCGGGAGCCGGTCAGAGTTGAGGAAGGCGCCCTTTCCTCGCGCGCAGGTGAACTCGAGGTTCAGGTACGGGGCCAGAACGACTCCCACCTCCGGCATGCCTCGATTGATGAGCGCGACCGACACGCCCACCACCGGGAACCCGCGCGTGAAGTTCGTCGTGCCGTCAAGTGGGTCAACGGCCCACATCGTTCCCGTTGCGGTTCCACCGCTTTCCTCGGCCAGCACGGCGACGCCGGGCGATTCTCGTATTAGAACTTCTATAACGGCGGCTTCCGACAGTCGGTCTGAGGCGGTCACGTAATCGCCGGGCGCCTTGGCTTCGCGGGGGGCGCCTGGACGCAGAAGTCCGGACTCGAGCAACACGGCGGCGCCTGCGCGTGCTGCGCGCAGCGCCACGGAGAGCAGATCGCTCAGGCCTTCCGGTCCTCCAATCCGAGTCCGAACATCGCTTCCAGGTCGTGGGCCGAGAACTGCTGGAAAGCGACCATTGTGTGCGTGCTCTCGATGCCCTCGAGAGATGCAAGATGCTGCGTGACCACGGTGGCCAGGTCTTCCTGCTCGCGGACTCTCACGACCGCTATGAAGTCCCAGTCGCCGGTGACCGTGTAAACCTCGGCCACCCCTTCCACCGCGGCCAGGTCAGGCCCGAGATGGGCCAGGCCCCCGCGCCGCGACTTGACGAGGATGAACGCCGTCAGCACTGGATTGCCACCGAGTCTAGGCCTTCCCCAGCTCGACCAGCTTGCCCGTCGCTTCACCAAACGACCAGACGTCCATTTCCGGATACGGGAGGTGGTGCGCTCCGAGGATTGTGCATGCGTGAGTGCGGTGGTCGTTGCCGTGATGGATCGCCTGGACCAGGATCACCGACTTGTAAGCCCGGAATCTTCCGTGGCGGTCGCTGAGCTCGAGGACTTCCGACGCCTTTATCCTCGCCGCGATCTCCACCAGGGCGTCACCACTGTTGACAGCCTGTTCCTTCAGGATGCGGACACCGGGAAATGTACGGTGCTGGCTGAAGCGGCCGACTTGCCCGCCCAGGCGCCACAGATAGCGGCGCTCGGCGCCGACCAGGTGCATGAGGGTGGACGCAATGCTGCCGTACGTGCCGCGACTGCTGAGCATGAGCTGCCTGGCCGACAGGCCTTCACAAACATCCAGCAGGAGAAGGTTTGCCCAACGGTTGTATCGGCAGGCCTCGACGATCATTGAAGCCACGGCGGCCACGATTCTAGTCCTGGTAGGCTGTCAAGGAATGGCCCTTGACAGTCTTCAAGCTCGCGGCCGCGCGGTGACGCTTTTCGAGCGCTACGGCGCGCTCCTCACGCCGCACCAGGGCGCGGTGATGGCGATGTACCTGCACAACGATTGGTCGCTTGCCGAGATCGCGGCGCACCAGGGGACGTCGCGAGCGGCCGTGCACGACTTAGTTCGGCGGTCCACCAACGCACTTCTGGAGTACGACCGCAAGCTCGGTCTCCTCGCCGAGGCCGCCAGGCGCAAGCGCGAGGTGGCCGCCCTGGAGAAGGACGTGACAGGTCTCAGGCGCCGGATTGCACGGCTGGGAGCCTAGGGGATGGCGATGTTCGAGAGCCTCGGGTCGCGCTTGAGCGCCGCGCTGACAAAGCTGACAGGCCGTGGTGTGCTGCGCCCTGAGGACGTGGATGCCGGCCTTCGGGAGGTTCGCCTCGCGCTGCTCGAGGCAGATGTCAACTTCAAGGTGGTCAAGGAGTTCGTCGAACGCGTTCGCGTTCGCTTGACCGGGACCGACGTGGCCGCCGGCCTGACCGCGCCGCAGCAGGTCGTCAGGGCTGTACATGCTGAGCTGGTCGAGCTGCTGGGCGGGAACACTGGCGGGCTTCGTTACTCGGCTTTGCCGCCGACTGTCGCCATGCTGGTGGGCCTTCAGGGCGCCGGCAAGACCACGACCGCGATCAAGCTGGCGATCATGGCAAGGAGGGAGGGCCACAAGCCGATGGTGGTGGGCCTGGATCTCAAGCGGCCGGCCGCCGTCGAGCAGCTTCGCGTGCTTGCCGAAAGAGACGGCATCCCTTTCCAATCGGGGACCGGCCCTGCGAGCGCAATCGCGGCGACCGCGATACGGGAAGCCGGACGGTTGTTTTGCGATCTGGTCATCCTCGACACCGCCGGGCGAGTCCACGTCGACGCGGAGCTGATGGCAGAGCTGAAACAGCTCAAGACGGCGGTGCCGGTGACCGAGACGCTCCTGGTGGCGGATTCGATGACGGGACAGGGGGCCGTGAAGGTGGGGGAGGAGTTCGCGACCAGGGTGGGCCTCGACGGAGTCATCCTGACGAAGCTCGACGGCGACGCCCGCGGTGGCGCGGCGCTCTCACTCCGAATCGCGACGGGCCAGAGCATCCGCTTCGCCGGGACCGGCGAGAAGCCGGACGACTTCGAGGTGTTCTACGCGGAACGGATGGCGTCGCGAATCCTGGGGATGGGTGATGTGCTGACCCTGATCGAGCGAGCCGAACGCGCGGTGGACCAGAAAGCGGCGCAAGAAACGGGCCGGCGGATCAGCGCCGGTCAGGTGAGCTTCGACGACCTCCTGGCCCAAATTCGACAGTTGCACAGCATGGGCTCGGTCGACACGTTGCTGGAGATGATCCCCGGGGCTGGTGCACTGAAGAAGCAGGTCGCCGGCGCCGACACGGAGCGCGAGGTGGGCCGCATGGAGGCGATCATCCTTTCCATGACCAGGACTGAGCGGGCCCATCCTGAGGTCATCGATGGGGCGCGCAGGCGCCGGATCGCGCGAGGCAGCGGCGTCGAACCGGCCGACGTGAACAAGGTGCTCAGGGCGCGTGAGGCCATGCAGAAGCTCGCCAAGCAGCTCGGCTCGTTGAACCGCAAAGGCAAGGTCGCAGGATTTCCAAAAATATTCGGACAAGGAGGAGCAGGTTGGTAAAGATCAGGCTGAGGCGGATGGGGGCAAAAAAGCACCCCTTCTACCGCCTCGTGGTGGCAGACTCGCGATCGCCGCGCGACGGCCGCTTCATTGAACATCTCGGCTACTACGACCCGATGACCGACCCGGTGGAGGTGAAGATCGACGCCGAGAAGGTGATGCATTGGCTGCAGCAAGGCGCTCAACCAAGTGACGCCGCACGCAGCCTGTTGAAGCGGGAGGGAATACTTGAGCGACGCGCAGAGAAGCCAACCGCATCGGCGTGACTCTCGGTCTGGCGGATACAGCCGAGGCGTGAGGCGCGATCGGGTTGGGCCCGCCGGACCCAGCATCGACTATCGCGCTCTTGTCGAGTACGTGGCCAAGACGCTGGCTGAGAAGCCGGAGGAAGTCGCGGTCGAATCTTTCGAGCGCGGGGCGGGGACGGTCGCCATCAAGGTCAAGCTCTCGGACGCCGACGTCGGCCGATTCATCGGCAAGGCAGGGCGCAACATCGAGGCGATTCGCGCCCTCGTTAGGGTCGCGTCCCTTCGCGACCGCAAGCGGGTGTTCGTGGACCTCGCCAACCCGTCCGGTCCGCACGGTGGCCCGCAAGCACCTGATTCCGGGGGTGAGGCTCCGGAGTGATCCGAGTTGGACAGGTGACCGGCGCCTACGGCCTCGGGGGGGCTGTCAAGGTAATGCCCTTGACAGACTTCGCGGACCGTTTCGACACGGGCGCCACGCTCCTGATGGACGGCACTGAGCACCAGGTGGAGTGGAGTCGCGCCGGTCACCCCGGCGTGGTGGTCAAGTTTCGGGGCATCGACAACCGGACCGTCGCCGAGCTGCTCAAGGGCCGCTACCTTGAGGTGGGGGAAGGCCGGCGCCGGGCTCTCGACGCAGACCGCTTCTACCACCATCAGGTGGTGGGTCTCAGAGCGTTCACAGATTCGGGCGAGGGGATTGGGGTCATCGCGGAAGTCCTCGAGCGCCCCGCCAACGACGTCTGGGTCAGCCGCGACGGGATGATCGAGCATCTGATCCCGGCCACGAAGGACGCTGTTGTCGAGGTCGACCTGGAGCACGGACGGGTGGTCGTGGCGGCCTGGGTGGTCCGGTATGAGACCGCGTGATGGGGCCGACCATGCGCTTTGACGTGATCACGATCTTTCCGGCCATGATCGAGCCCGTTTTCAAACAGGGCGTGATCGGCCGGGCCGTCGAGAGCGGCCTGATCGAGCTTTGCCCGCACGACCTGCGGGAATACACACACGACCGGCACCGACAGGTCGATGACATGCCCTTTGGTGGCGGCCCAGGCATGGTGATGAAGCCGGAACCTGTGGTCGAGGCCGTCGAGTCGATCCGAAAGGCCAACGCGGGGCCCGTGATCCTCATGGAGCCGTGGGGCGACCGGCTAGACCAGAGGATGGCGGCGAGCCTGGCGACGGAGCCCGGCCTGATCATCGTTTGCGGACGCTACGAGGGCATCGACGACCGGGTCCGACTGGCACTCGGCGCGCGTGAGATCTCGATCGGCGACTACGTCCTCAGCGGAGGGGAGATACCGGCCATGGTCTTGATCGACGCGGTGGCGAGGTTGCTGCCCGGCGTGGTTGGCGATCCCCAATCGCTGGCCCAGGACAGCTTCTCCACCGAGCCGGCAGGATGGCCCCAGTACACCCGGCCGGCCGACTTCCGCGGCCTGTCAGTGCCAGAGGTGCTCCTTTCAGGCGACCACGCTCGGATCCGGCAATGGCGCAGGCAGCAGGCCGCACAGAGAAATGTTCCACACAGCAAGGAGTTGAAGAAAACGTGAACGTGATACAGCAGCTTGAAAAAGAGCAGCAGAAGGACAAGGTGCCTGCGCTCCGCGCGGGTGACACCGTGAAGGTGCACGCCAAGGTCGTCGAGGGTACCCGCGAGCGCATCCAGGTGTTTGAAGGAACGGTCATCCGCGTGACCGGCGGCGGGCTGCGCCAGAACTTCACCGTGAGGCGCGTCACCCACGGAGTCGGAGTCGAACGAACCTTCATGATCCACTCGCCGCGCATCGACAAGATCGACGTGCTGCGTCACGGTGACGTGAGGCAGGCTCGCCTCTACTACCTGCGAGGCAAAGTTGGCCGCGCGGCTCGCATCAGGGAGCGCCGCCGGCTGATCCGCGGAGAAGAAGGCGAAGGCGCGGCATCGGACGACACCGCGGAGACCACGGGCGCCGAGGCAGAAGAGGTAGGCGAGACGGAGGCCTAGCGGAGCGCACGGCGCGAGGCGCAAGGCTGTTAAGGGCGTGGCGGGACGGCAAGGTCGCCGGTACTCTCGATGCCGTGAGACGTCGAGCGTCCGGCGTCATTTCGCGGCGGGCGTCAGCGGGATCTTAGATGCGGCCGAAGCTGTGGCGGTACGAGCGCATGGCGGAGGCCATGGGCTACCACGTGGTGGCCGGCGTGGACGAGGTCGGAATGGGCCCGCTGGCGGGCCCTGTCGTGGGTGGCGCGGTCGTGCTCCCCATCGGGGTTCGCATCCCGGGCCTGGACGACTCCAAGTTGCTTACCGCTTCAGAGAGGCTGAAGCTTGACGTCCTCATCCGGCGCCGCGCCGTCGCGGTGGCGGTCTGCGCCGTCGATCACGCGCAAGTCGACCGGCTGGGCCTAATCAAGGCCCGGCACCTCGCCACGGCGGGTGCTGTGGCAGGTCTTTCGGTGCCCGCCGAGTACCTGCTGGTCGATGCATGGGACGTCCCAGACGCTCCAATTCCGCAGCTGGCGGTGGTTCGCGGGGATCGCGTTTGCGCATCGATCATGGCGGCGAGCATCGTGGCCAAGGTGGCCCGCGACGAGGCCATGGTCGAATACGACAGGCTGTATCCCGGCTACGGATTCGCGGACCACAAGGGCTATGCGACACCCGCTCACCGGGCTGCCATCCGCCGGCTCGGGCCCAGCCCGATTCACCGCACCAGCTGGGCGCCGTTTCGAGAGACCGCGCTGCTCGGATGAGTGACAGCCGTGTCGCGCCACGGCCGGCTCCGCGGCTCGGCCAGCTTGGGGAACGCGCGGCCGCCGGGCTGCTCCGGCGACGCGGCTACGAGGTGATCGGGACCGGCTTCCGAGCCCGCCGAGGCGAGCTCGACCTCGTCTGCAGGCGCGGCGACGCATTGGTGGTGGTCGAGGTCAAGACCCGAACGGACGATTCGTATGGCACGCCCTTCGAAGCCGTCGGCTCCAAGAAGCGCCAGGCTCTGACGGCGGCGGCAAGGGAGTACCGAGCGATGGCGGAGTGGCGCGGGCCAATACGTTTCGCCGTGGTGGGGCTGACCGTGAATCGATTAGGCAGGTTCGACGCCGAGTTGATCGAGGACCCTTTCGGGTGACGGCCCGGCGCTACGTGGCGGCGATGGCCGACTGATAGGCGCCCAGCCGCGTATTCGCAAGCCAGAGCATGATCGCGACCACGGTGGCCGCCCCCGAAATGAGGAGCACGGCCCCTCCGGCAAACGCCGCTGCCACGGTCGGCGTGGCGGGGATCGGTCCGAGATTGGCGGTGCCGCCGGCGACGCCCGGGGCCAGAAGGAGCAAGCCGAAGGCCCCGACGCTCAGGATTCCAAAAGCCAGCGTGGCCGCGATTCCCGACAGCGATCCGACGAGGCCCACCGCTCGCCGGTCGTCCTGTGCGTCGAAATGCGGGTCGATCGCCCCGGTCGACACGCCGATGGAGACGAATCCGACGCCGAGCCACGCCACCAGCACGGCCAGCTCAACGATCTGGGTAGGCCCTTCGCCGGCGGCGAAACCGATCACCAGGTTGATCGCAGACGTGAGAACCAGGACCGGCACGGCAGTCAATGCGATCTTGGCGCGAATCAACCGGCCCATTGTGAGCGGCGACATTCGAATCAGCTGAAAGCCGCGTCGTTCGCTTGGGATCGAGGGCGTTGCAAGAGCGGTCGACATGAACATGGTGATGAACGCGACCAGAAAGGCCTCGGACCAGAAGCCGTTGAACCCTCCTGAAGGTCGCAGGAACGCCAGCGCATAGCCGACCGGAAAAAGAAGCGCGGGCACGAGTCGGATCAGGCGCCGGACATCGCGCCGGTAGCCGAGCCAATCCTTGCGAGCGATGGCCCGGGCTGGAGAGCCGGGGCCTCTGGAAGGGTCCGGCCGCGGGTTGGTTGACGCTCGCCGCCTCCAGCGCGCCTGGCTGCCGCCGAACACGCCAAGGCCGGCAAGCAAGGTGCTCTGGTACAGGATTCCGGCCACACACAGGAGCAGTGCGCCCAGCCCGAGAGTGAAGAGCGTCCAGGCGACAACACCGCCGGTGGCGCCGGCGATCGTGGCGCTCAATGCATGACCCGGCCACGCCGACGGGAGCCAGTCGACCCGCCGCACTACGGCCGCGAAATTCGAGATGTTCGCGCTGTTGCCGGACACGAAGGCCTGGCGCAGGCTCAGGTTCCATGCCAGGTAGAAACCCGCGCCCGACACGCCTGCGACCGCGGCTGCGACGTCCCTTGCGAGGCGGGCCGGCACCCATCGAAGGACCATTGACATGAGGGTGGCCTGGAAGGCGGTGATCACCAGCACCTGCACGACGACGAGGACGAGGGCGAGTGGGTAGTAGACAGGAGGCGCCCCAGCCCCGAACCCGACGCCGAGCACCCCGGCCAGCAGAATGCCGCTGATCAGCAGGTTGGCGCTCATGGCGACCAGCGAGCGGGCCAGAAGGATCTCGAAGGAGCGGATTGGCGCCAGCACCAGCTGCAGCAGGTCACGGCCGACGAACAGCGTCGCAATGACCGTAGGGAATCCCAGCACAAGCATCAGGACGGAGAGCGCTGTGAAGCCGCCGGCCAACAGCGCGTCGCGCACCGAAGGCAGGAAGTGGCTCGACGCGGCGCCGACCGAAAAGGCGCTGCCGCCGAAGACGATCGCGGCGAGCGCCAGGAAGATGGTGAGGAGGATGGCCCGCGCAGAGCTGCGGCTGGACAGCCGGTGGCGCCATCCCCTCAGCTCGGCCTGAAGGATGATCACGCTCGCGGGAGGCGCCATCAGCTCGACGGCGCCAGCAGGCGATCGATCATCTCTTTCGACTCGGGCCCGGCGGTGAGGGTCAGGAAGAGGTCCTCGAGGCTGGCCTGTCCCGTCCCCGCCTGCTCGCCCAGTTCCTTCATGGTTCCTGTGGCTACGACGTGGCCCCGATCGATGATCGCCACGCGGCGGCAGAGCGCCTGGGCGATTTCGAGTATGTGGGTCGAGAGCAGCACGGTAGTGCCTCGAGCGGCGAGTTGCTCGAGGAGGTCCTTGACGAGTCGGGCCGATCGCGGGTCGAGGCCATTGGTCGGCTCGTCGAGCAGCAACACGGACGGCTCACGGATAAGAAGGGACGCGAGACCGATCTTCTGACGCATGCCGTGGCTGTAGTTTCCGATGAGCTCTCCGTCGCGATCCGCCAGCTCGAACAGGCTGAGCAAGCCCTCCATCCTCTGACGTCGCTCTGGTCCGCGCTGCAGCCCGTAGAGGTCGCAGATGAAGTCGAGAAATTCCCGGCCGGTCAGATGCTGGTGCACGAAAGGTTCCTCGTCCAGGTAGCCGAGTCGGACTTTGGCTTGCCTGGACTGCCCGAACACGTCGAAGCCGTCGATCGACGCCGTTCCCGAGGTTGGGGTGACTAGTCCACAAAGCATGCGCAGAGTCGTCGTCTTGCCGGCCCCGTTGGCTCCGAGAAAGCCGAAGATCTCGCCCCGTTCCACTCGAAAGCTGACCCCGTCGACGGCGGTGACCACCCCGTATCGCTTGACGAGGCCGACCGCTTCCACGGCGTAAGGGACGGATGCCACCGTCAGCAGGTTACAGGGCGACCAGGCGGTCTCAGCTGGTTGAACGCGGATGACCACGCCAGTGACGGTCGAGCTCAGACGCGTACCCGCCACCCAGGCTCTCCGCGGTCGACAGCAGCCAGTCCTCCAGCCGGCGCTTCCCGCGCGGTCGTTCATGCGAAACGAGGAGCTCGCTCATGAGGCCTTCGAGCTCCTGCTGATTCAGCAGCACGTCGTTGACCAGGCGGCCGACGATCCTGCCTGCCAGGAGTGTGGTTCGGGGGGAAAGGAAGATAAATCGCGGTGGATGGCCGATGGCAATGCCCAGGGTCTCCACCATCTCCCGATACGCCATGATGTCGGGTCCGGCGGCATCGACGGTGATGTTGTCGGTCTGGCCCGCGGCCCAGGTCGCGATGTCGGCCACATCGTCGCCCGAGACCGGTTGGACCTGATAGTCACCATGGCCGGCCACCGCGAAGACCGGCATGCGTCGCAGGAGCCAGGCGATGTTGTTGAGCAGGATGTCGCCGGCGCCGAAGACCAGAGTGGGGCGCACGATCGCCCACGACATGCCCGACTCGCGAACGGCCCTCTCCGTGCGGGCTTTGCCTGCGTAGTAGTCGAGCGGCGAGTCTTCCGACGGATTGCTGACCGAGATGTGGACGATGCGCCGGACCCCGGCCTCCCTGGCTGCGCCAAGAAGAAATCTTGTGTTCGCGACAGCCGATCCGAAGTTGACCCGACCGTGCCGAAAGCGAACCCAGTAGGTGTTGTAAAGCACCTCCGCGCCGCGAAGGCTCTCGACGAGCGCCGCCCGGTCGGTGAACTGCAGTGGATCCACCTCGACTTTGATGTCTTCGGTCCCGGGACGGCTCGGATGATTGGTGAGAGTCTTGAAGGGACGTTCGAGAGCGAGCAGTCGCCGAGCGATGAATCGGCCCGTGAAGCCGAAGGCGCCCGTGACTACGTCGAAGGCCCGCGACGGCTCCGCTGCGTCCATCAAAAGGGAAAGCGGGTGAGACCGTAGGCAAGCGACCCGGGCTTCACACCACCTGTGATCACCACACGGGGGCGATGGCGCACGGCTTCTGCCGGGTGGACCTCCGGTCGAAAGCCGTTGAAGATGGGGAAGCGGAGCGTCCCGTCGGGAGACCACTCCGAGTAGCGAACGCTCACGACGACCTCGGGCCGCACCCAATGGACCGGTCTTGTCATGATCGGAGGCGGATCGAGGGGCGAGCTGTCGGTGCTGAGCTCGGCGATCGACGCGCGCAGCGCCTGCGCGGCCGCGTCGTCGTAGCCGCCGCCCACCGTGCCGCACGGAAGCAAGCGGCCGTCCTCGTGATAGCCGACCAGGAGGGCGTCAAAGGGCTTCTCGCCGGTCCAGCCGATCACGACGAAGTCGTCAGATTTGACCGCCTTCACCTTGAGCCAGAACGGGCTTCGCTGTCCTGTGACGTAAGGACTCTGCTTGTGCTTGGCTACGACGCCTTCAAGACCGCGCTCCAGGCAGGCTTCGAAAAGCTCGACGCCGTCCTCGTCGATGTGGTCGGGCACGAACAGGTGGCCTCCGGTCTCGATCGCCTTGGTCAGCCGGGCGCGACGCTTCAGCACCGGTTGCCGGAGCAGCGGTTTGCCTTCGAGGTAGAGGGCGTCGAAGGCCAGGTACGCGGTGGGGATGGCGTCCATCAGCTTCCCGCCTCCGGCCAGGCGCTGGCGCAGGCGCGGGTAATCCGGCCGGCCGTCGCTGTCGGTGGCCACGAGCTCGCCGTCGATGACGCTGCCGGGTGGGATGCGTTTGGCCGCCGCCGCTACCTCGGGCACGTCGGCGGTCAGGTCGTTCAGACCGCGATCCTGCAGCCGGATCTTGCCCTCCGGGTCCCGGAACACGACGCAGCGAAGGCCGTCCCACTTCACCTCGAAGATGTACTCGGGAGAGCTGAAGGGCGCCTCCGCCGAAGCCGCCTGCATCGGTCGCACCTCGTCCGGAAAGCTGTCCAGCTCGATCTGGAGCTGGTCCGGATCCTGCATCGCTCTCACATTAGGCCCATCAGTCAGGCCGGCGAGATGAGGTCAGGACGCCTTGCGCCGGTTCTTGACCTCTGCGACCGGCTTCTCGCGTGCGGCACGCGACTTCTTGGCCGCGGCGACCGACGCACGCAGCGCTTCCATCAGGTCCATCACCTTCGCCGGCTGTGGCGCCGAAGGGGCTTCGATGACCTCGCCGTCGATCTTGGCCTGAACGACCTTCATGACCGCCTCTCGATACTCGTCTTTGTAGCGAGCGGGATCAAACGTGTCGGCAAGGCTCTCGATCAATGCCTTGGCCATCTCGAGCTCTTTCGGATTGATCTTCACGTCGCCCTCGAGCCCTTTCAGGCCCTCGACCGAGCGGATCTCGTCGGGCCAGTGAAGGGTGTTCATCAGCAGACCTGGTCCATTTGGATGTAGCGCGCACAGGTGCTCGCGGTCCCGCAGAGCTATCTTCGCGATCGCCATCCGACCGGTTGATTCGAGTGCTTTGCGCAGCAGCTGGTAGGGCTTCTTGCCGAGCTCCTCAGGCTCCATGTAGTAGGCGCTGTTGAAGTACAGCCCGGGCTCGACGTCGTCTCGCGGCACGAACTCTTCGATCTCGATAGCGTGGGCGGTGGCCAGGGGCAGGTTGTCCAGGTCCTTCTCGTCGATGATCACGAAGCGATCCTTGCCCACCTCGTAGCCCTTGAGGATGTCGCCGTACGGGACCTCGTGGTCGCCTTCGACGCAGTACCGCTTGTAGGAGATGGGCGAGCGGTGGTCCGGGCACAACTGACGGAAGGAAACCTTGGCGCTGGATTCCGTCGCGTTGTAGAGGCGAATCGGAATCGAGACCATTCCGAACGAAACGACGCCCTTCCACATCGATCGAGGCATGGCGACGCAGTGTACCTCCTTGAGTCGCGGTTGGCTACTTTCGGTGGGTTTCCGTGGAATGGAAGCCTGGCGGTCCCTTTCTCGCGGCTCGGGCCTCTTGAACGGGCCGTTTCAAGCAGCATATAAGCATGCGGATTGGCGACCTCGAGCTCTACCTGCTGGTCTCCGACCACTGGAAGGCCGACGGCGGCCTGATGTTCGGCGTCGTGCCCAAGGTGCTCTGGGAGAAGCAGAAACCCGCGGATGCCAACAACATGGTCGACAGCGCGTGTGTGTGCGTGGTGGCCCGCCTGAACGGCAAGGTCATCATCTGCGAAACGGGCATCGGAACCAAGCTGAGCGAGAAACGCGCGCGCCAGGTCGGACTGCGTCAGCCGGAGGGCCTGCTTCAGGCGCTGCAACGCCTGGGGATCAGGCCTGACGAGGTAGACGCGGTGATCACGACCCACCTGCACTGGGACCATGCCGGCGGCCTGACCCGGCGTGACGAGACCGGCGGGCTCGAGCTCACCTTCAAGAGGGCTCGCCACTACATCCAGCGAAGCGAATGGGACTTCGCTCTGCACCCCGATGTGAGAAGCCAGCCCGGGTACGTGCCAGACGATTTCACACCCCTGGCTGACGGCAATCACCTGGTCGAGTTTCTCGTGGGCGACGCTGACATCCTGCCGGGAGTCCACCTCCGTCATGTCGGGGGCCACACGCCGGGGAGCCAGGTCCTCATCCTCCGCTCCGGTGAGCTCGCTTGCGCGGTCACGGGTGATCTCGTATGTCAGACCCCGCACCTGAAGGTGCCCTGGAACATGTCGGCGGACATCGAGCCGCTGCGCGTGTTCGAGCAGAAAGCGCGCCTGTTCGACGAAGCTCAGCGGCACCGCTGGCTTCTCGTGTTGAGCCACGAGACCGAACACCCGGCCGGCTACCTCGAAGAGGACGGAAGCTGGCGTCCGGAAACGCGCCTGGGGTGAAGATCATCTCCTCGGACGGACGAACCCTTCGCTACCGGCAGCTCGGTCACGGCCCGGTGCTCGTCTGCCACCCCGGCGGCCCTGGATTCTCGGCGACGTACTTCGGCGACCTGGCCGGGCTGCGGACCGGTCTGCGCCGAAGAGATAGCCGCCGGCATCTCGGGGGCGCGCAAGGCGATCCTGGGCGATTGCGGGCACATGATGTTCGTCGAGCAACCGGAGACGTTTCGCTCGGCTGTTCAGGATTTCCGCTGTCCTGACGACCTGATCGCCCCGCTGCGCTCGCGTGATGGATGCAGCCTCCAGCATCAACAGCCTCCCCTTAACAGCCGGGGCTGGAAGTGCTGATCGCGCTCGCTAACGTGCGCCTCGTGCTCGCCGCGGTCGACTCCTGCATGCTCGTGGGGCTGGAGGCGCGCCGGGTGGAGGTCCAGGCCGACATTGCCAACGGCGAGGTCAAGTTCTTGCTCGTGGGGCTCGCGGCAACCTCGGTGAAGGAGGCGCGGGAGCGGGTCCGTTCGGCGATAAAGAACAGCGGCCTGGAGTTTCCGTCGAGGCGTCTCACCGTCAACCTGGCGCCGGCCGAGCTGCGCAAGGAGGGCAGCGCGCTCGACTTGCCGATCGCCGTTTCGATCGCCCTGGCGCGCGCCGGGAAGACAGCTCCCCCGCGCTCGGCCTTCCTTGGCGAGCTCGCGCTCGACGGCGAGGTGCGACACGTCGACGGCGTGCTGGTCGCGACGCGGGGCCTCCGCTTCCTCGGGTACGACCGCATCTTTGTGCCGGCCGCCGACGCGTCCGAGGCCGCGCTTGTCCACGGGATCGAGGTGATCCCGTGCCGCACGCTCATCGGCGTCGTGGCCCACCTGCTCGGTGACGACCAGATCGCGCCGCTGCTTCCGCATGACGTGACCGGGCCGGGTATCGACCAGCCCCCCGAGCACGACCTGGCCGAGATCCACGGCCAGGAGGAAGGCAGGCGCGCCCTCGAGGTGGCCGCGGCGGGCGGCCACCATCTGCTGCTTACAGGCCCACCGGGTTCCGGCAAGACGATGCTCGCCGGCTGCCTTCCCGGCGTGCTGCCTCCGCTCGAGCTCGTGGAGGCTCTCGAGGTGGCGCAGGTGAGAAGCCTGTTGGGCGAGCTGCCGGGTGGGAGCCCGCTCGACTGGACCCGGCCGTTTCGCGCCCCTCATCACGGGGTGTCCATGGCCGGCCTGATCGGAGGAGGGGGCGGGATCGCGCTGCCCGGCGAGATCAGCCGGGCAAACCACGGGGTGCTGTTTCTCGATGAGCTGGCGGAGTTCCAGACCCCGGTGCTTCAGGCGCTGAGGCAGCCCATGGAAAGTGGCCGCGTAACTCTCACCCGGTCGGGCGGATCGGTTGTGTATCCGGCCAGGTTCACCCTGGCCGCAGCCACCAATCCCTGCCCGTGCGGCTGGGCGGGAGACGCGTTGCGCCGGTGCAGGTGCACCCCGGGGGCGATCGACGGCTATCGGAGGCGTCTGTCCGGACCCCTGCTGGACCGGATCGACCTCCAGGTCGCCGTGCGACGGGTCAGCGTCGAGAACCTGGCTTCAGAGCCTCGCGGAGAGGCCTCGGCGCCGGTGCGAGCGCGAGTCGTGGCGGCCCGGCGCAGGCAGCTGGACAGGCAGGGCTGTCTCAATGCGCAGCTCCGGCCGGCTCGCCTTCGCAACGTGGCCAGCTTGATGCCTGGTCCGCGCCGGACCCTGGAGCGTTGGGCGGACCAGCGCGGGCTCACGGCGCGGGGATTTCACCGTGCCTGGCGCGTAGCCCGTACCTCGGCCGACCTCGACTTCTCGAACGAGATCGAAGAGCCGCACATCCTCGAGGCGCTTGGCTTTCGCCTGGAAGAGATTGCCGCCTGAACGCACAGAGGGGGTGCCGAAGCTGCGCACTCGGGGGAGGTGGCCTCCACCCGACGGCCCGCGGGTGGCCATCGTTGGGGCGCGCCGGCCCTCGCCTTACGGCGAGGCGGTGGCCGAGCAGCTTGGGGCGGACCTTGCCCGCGCCGGGGTCACAGTCGTCAGCGGGCTGGCCCTTGGCGTGGACGCGGCCGCACATCGCGGCGCACTCACCGCGGGCGGCGTCACCGTAGCCGTGATGGGAACAGGCGTTGACGTCGTCTATCCAGCGGCCCACGGCCGGCTCGCGGACCAGATCGTTGCCGCCGGCGGCGCGCTGGTGAGCCAGTTCGCGGATGGCACGGCGCCGCGGCGCCACAACTTTCCGGCCCGCAACCACACGATGGCGGCGCTGTCGGATGGAGTCGTGGTGGTGGAGGCGGCACTGGGCTCGGGCGCGCTCATCACGGC
>JBIOJB010000050.1:0-22372 GCA_044450465.1 Candidatus Dormibacterales bacterium
GTGGGAATCGTGGGCGCGGCCCTTGCCGCGGCAACCACAAGCTTCCTCGACGAGTCTGCGCCGACCACTCGGTGGCCCTGGCTGGCAAGGTCGCGGGCCACGCGGCCCTCGCCGCAGCCGACGTCGAGCGTCAGCCGGCCCGGTGGCGGCACGAGGTCGAAGAATGCCTTCCTTGCAAATCGCCAATAGGTGTCGTGGTTGGGCTCTCGCGCCCACCGAATCCAGGCCTCCGCCGCTTGATCCCACGCCGCTCGCAGACTGACCTCTTCGCCGAGCTCGTCCGGAGGATCGGTCAGCGGTGGCACCGCCTGGACTGTACGGCGAAGAAGCTCCTCGTTGGCGCGATGAACACGCTGGTTAAAGGGCTACTGAGCTGATGGGGCAGGACGGCCCGGCCCGCTGTGGGCCGGACCACGTTCGTGATTAGGCGATTGCGGGGGCGGGGACCAGACCGAGCTGCGTCATCTGGTCGAGTAGGTCGAAGTAGACCCGAGCCTCGGCGATCTTTCCGTCTTCGATCCGAAGGACCTGAACCCCGTGGCCTACAACCTTCTTGTTGGTCGGCTGGATCTTGCCGGCAGGACCCTCGAGCGGACCGGTGTTGAGGCCTTCCATGATGATTTCCTGGACGACCCAGGGGGCGTTCACGATCTCGTTTCGAACCGTCATCTTGCCGTTCGGGAAGCCGGTGAGCCAGCGCGTCGCGTACGCGGTGGCGTCGGTTGCGTTGGTCGCCTTGAAGCCGGGTGCGGAGAACTTGATGTCAGCGGCGTGCAGCGCAAGCAAAGCCTTCTCGTCGTGGGCGTTGAAAGCGGCTACAAAGCTGGCGGCGGTGTCTTTGACTTCGGTCATGGGTTTCCTCCTAAGGAGTAACCGCGAAGCGGAGGGCCAAGAGGCTACTGCCATCCATGGCCGCAACCGGGGGAGCCGTCCGCGACTCCCGACTCAGTCCAGGAAACTCATCGCATTGTACCACGAAATGGTTGCGCCGCCGTGCTAATATTTGGCGATCGAGCGCCCTCGCCTTCTATCTGTCGCCGAAGCAGCCGACGAGCTGAGCGCTTCCGAAGCCTATGTCCGCAGGCTGCTGGCTCGGCAGCGTCTCTACGGAACGAAAATCGGTCCCGTTTGGGCCATCTACCCCGACGACCTGGAGGCCTTCAAACGCACGCGCCGCCCGCCGGGCCGTCCTCGCAAGCTCACCGACAAGGCAAGGCACCGATCGTCGGTGGCCCAGATCGAAAAAGAGCGCGGCCGGGCCGGAACCAAGCGGCTGCTGCGCAACCCGCCGCGCTAAACGGCGCCGTTAACCGCTGAAGCCGCGGTCAATCCTCCGAGCGAAGTGGCGTGAGGATGACCAGCGGGATGGTGCGATGAGTTTGCGATTGGTAGCGATCGTATTGCGGCCAGAGCTTCGTAATCTCCGGCCACAGCCTGCGCTGCTCTTCGGCCGAGGCAGCCCGAGCCGCCGCACCAAAACGCTTGATGCCCACCTGCACGAGCACGTCGGGGCTCGCCGTCAGGTTGAGCAGCCATGCCGGCGGTGAGTCACTTCCACCTTTCGAAGCGACGACCACATAGCGATTGCGATCGCGGTGATAGAGCAGCGCCGCTGTGCGAGGCCGGCCTGTCTTGCGCCCCGTCGTGTGAAGCAGCAGCATGGGCAGACGGCCAAGCCGCTCTCCAACCCGTCCGCCGGTGACCTCGTAGATGAACTGATGGGCCGCGAGCAGTCTCGAGCCGACGAGGCGGTCGAACGTGGACTCCGGCATGCGCCGAGTTTACGAGGCGCCTCGGGCAAGTTTGGTTACCTTACTGCTCGTGCCCGACTTCGCCGGCGCCTACCGCGAGACATACGAGGGCATGCGCCAGACGCTGTCAGGAATGGACGCCGACCTGCTCGGCCGCAAGGTGCCGTTCTCACCTCTCTGGAACGTCAGGGACGTGGTCGCTCATGTCACCGCAGAAGCCGCGATGGCGGCGGGCGGCGATCCTGAGCTCGCCGGCCTCGATGTCGCGGGAGCCTGGATGGACCCTGCCGTGGCGAGGCGCCGGGACGAGCTGAACGCCAGACAGATCGAGCAGCGCGCTGGACGCAGCCTGGGCGAGGTCCTAGACGAATGGTCGGCCCACGTGCCGCTCGTAGAGCGCATGCTGCGCGGCGAGATTTCGTTTCCGATCTCGCTGCCGTTTATCGAAAGCATCCTGGTGACCGATCTGGCCATGCACGGCCAGGACATCCGCTCTGTGGCGGGTGCGCCGGGTGCTCGCGATTCTGCGGCGGTGGGTATCGCGCTTGGGTCGTTCGCGGGCGCTCTCGGGCTCAAGCTCCAGGCTCTGTCGGTGCCGGCGCTTCGGCTGCGCTACGGCGGCAAGGAGCGCGTGCTGGGCGATTCACCGATTGGCGCCACGGTGACGGCTGACCGGTTCGAGGTCATCCGCGCGCTGGCCGGCCGGCGCAGCACAAGCCAGATCCGGGCGCTCGAGTGGGAAGGCGATCCCGAGCCTTATCTGCCGCTGATCCCGGCGTACGGACCCCGCGAGGACTCAATCGAAGACTAGGAGCCAGGCACAGCGCGGAGAACCGAGTTGACGAAGAGCCGCGAAACCTTGGCGGCGAGCCGATTGGGATCCTTCTCGTGGATCCGCTCACCCAGCCGGCCACTGATCCACAGCGCAGCAAGGCCGTGAACCATCGACCAGGCCGAGACCGCCACCAACTCAGGGTCGTTGGCTCGCAGGAAACCCTCCAAGTGGCATCGAGCTACAGTGCTCACCAGCAGGGCGTAGGCACCGTCGCTGGCCGCAACGAATTCCGGATCGTTCGCATTCAGGAGCTCGAGCCTGAACATGACCTCGAAGCGGCCCGGGTTGGCTAGAGCAAACTTCACGTAGCCGCGACCGACGGCCTCGAGGACGGAAGGGCCGTCGACGGGCTGCGCCTCACCGATCGCCGCCAGCACCGCCCCGGCCAGCTGCACATAGCCCTGGGTGGCGAAAGCCGTCAGCAGGCCCGCCTTGTTCTCGAAGTGGTGGGCGGAGGCGGCGTGGGTGACCCCGACCTGGCGAGCCACGGCCCGCAACGAGACGTGGCCCACGCCACGGTCCCGCACCACCTGTTCGACCGCGTCCACGAGGGCCACCTTTAAATCCCCATGGTGGTAGCCGCGAACGGGGATCTTGACTGTCATCTAACCGATGGTAAGATGCTCGGACCCAAGCCAACGACAAACGGAGGGGCCGATGAGCAAGATCGAATACCGGGGCACTTTGGTCTGCAGTATCAATGTTTCGGATCTGGACCGATCCGTCGAGTGGTATCGGGATGGTCTTGGCTTTGAAGAGATCTACCGGCAGAACGAATACGGATGGTGCGAGATGCGCTCGCCGATCGACGGCGTGACGATCGGCTTGCAGCGTGCCGAGTCCGGCTTTGGCCCGGGCGGAGCAACCCTCAGCTTCACGGTTGCAGACGTCGACGCAGCGCGCCGGCACCTGCAAGCGACCGGCGCCAGATTTGACGGCGACATGGTCGTCATACCAGGCGACGATGGCGTCACGCTCGCCAACTTCTTCGATCCGGATGGCAATCCGCTGACGCTGGCCCAGCCCAACACGCCTGCTAAGGCGGGCTAGGGACCGCGATGGCGATTCAGTCCGGGGACGGAAAGGCGACCACTACGCGATCGACATTTCGACTGAGGTTCGCCGTCACGAGGTCGATCGAGGCGACGGCGACGACCGTCTGGAGCCTGCTCACGGATCTCAGAGCGCAGGCGAAATGGAACTCGACCTTGACCAGCATTGAAGGGAAGGTCGCGATTGGCCAACGCGTTTCGTTCAAAGTGCCCGCAGCGCCCGGTCAGACCTTCAGCCCGAAAGTCGTCGCCTACGACGAGCCACATTCGATGGTGTGGCGCCTGAACCGGTGGCCGTTGCTGTTGAGCGAGCGAACGTATCGGCTGAGTCCAGGACCCGATGGCTCGACGGAGTTCGCGCTCGACGAGGTCTTCAGCGGCTTGCTGCTGCCTGTGATCGCAAAGTCGCTGCCGGATTTCGCCGCGATGTTCGAGCGCACTGCCAGGGATCTGCAAGCCGCGGCCCAGGCCGCCGCGCCCCCCTGAGCACGTCGGTCGTCGCCAACGGCTGGCGGGGATGGATGGGAATCGAACCCACCCAGGACGCCTCACAGCGCCCCGCAAACGGTTTTGAAGACCGCGGGAGGCACCAGCCCCCGTACATCCCCAGCTCCGATCGCGCCCGCGCGTGGGCGCCGCCGACGAGGTTGAGTATCGCCTAGATGAGCGCCTGCAGCTTGGTCACCAGGTCGCCCTTCATGTTCGGGCGGTAGCCCACCGTGCGCTCCGCGGCCTGGCCGTTCTTGAAGATGATGACGGTGGGGATCGACATGATGCCGAGCTTCATCGGGGTGGTGGGGTTCTCGTCGATGTCCATCTTCACGACCTTGATCTTGTCGCCGAGCTCCCCACGAATCTGCTCAACGATCGGGGCGATCATGCGGCATGGACCGCACCAAACCGCCCAGAAGTCGACCAGCACCGGCTTGTCCGACTTGAGCACGGCGCTCTCGAAGTCGGCGTCTGTCACCGCTTGAACCTCTGCCACTTCTGTCATTTATGAAGCCTTCTCCGTTTTTGAATCCGATGAGCTCGTTGATTTCGCGTCCGGCTTGGGATCGGATTTGGATTCCGACTTCGACTCGGACTGAGACTTGGACTCGGACTTACCGTCCGTCTTGGACTCGGACTTGCCGTCCGCTTTGGATCCGGCTTCCGAGGACGACCCGTTCGAGCCCCCAGTGGAAACGTTCGAGCTCTTGTAGTCGGTCGTGTAGTAGCCGCTGCCCGTGAAGATGACACCGGCCGGGTAGACCATCTTCGAGAGCTTGCCGCCGCAGTTGGGACAGGCCTTGAGAGGCTCCTCGGAGATCCTCTGAACGATCTCGAACTCGTGGCCGCAATCGCCACAGCGGTATCCGTAGGTGGGCATCTTCTTCGGGTTCCTAACTATAGACGCCGATCTCGGGCCAGCCTGTGAAAGACCATCCCCGACGGCGGTTTCGGGTGGAAATAGGTGCTCTTCTGCGGAAGTGTCTTACCCGCTTCGGCCAGTTTCAACACCTGGCGGAGGTCCGGCGGTCCGAGGAAGAACGCCGCGACGCCGGCGCCCTCGTCCACCCATTTGGCGGCCTCTGCAGGGTCCCTCGTGTACATCACCAGGTCTTCCGCAGTGCGCTTGCCGAGCATGTTGTCGATCACCTGATCGTGTAACTCCACCACGGCCACCTCCCCTTCCAACGGCAGCACCTGGAAGCGGTGGTCCCGGTAGGTGCCGGCAGCCACCCGGCCGCGGATGGCGGCGAGGGTCTCCTCCAGCGTCGACGCCGCTTCGCCGCCGGTGATCGCGACTCCCGCCTTCATCACCCGATGGGTGGGCAGGACATCGAGGCCTGGGTCTGCCATGTCCGTGAGCAGCGCCAGGGTGAACCTCGATGCGGAATCGGCCTCCCCGCCGACCTCCTGCGCATAGGCGAGAGCCGTCTCGTAGCGGTGGTGGCCGTCGGCGATGAGGACCGGCAGGCTGGCGAACGCTTGGCTGACGGTGGAATGGATCGCCGCATCGGATACGACCCAGAGCCTGTGCGAGGTCCCGGTCCCTTCCGGCCCACTGAACTCCACCGCCGGCGCGCCAGCGGCCACCCCATCGATGGCGTCGGCCAGGCTCCCGTTTCCTTCATATGTGAACCACAGCGGTTCAAAGGCCACGCCCGTCGCCCTCATGAGGGCGAGCCGGTCCTCCTTGGGTCCGCGATGGGTGCGCTCATGTGGCAGCACCACCCTGTCCTCGTATGGCTGCAGGCGCAGGGCGGCGATCAGGTCCAGCCGCCGCCGGCCTTCGAACTGCACCTCGTGCACGTACATGGAGGGGGGGTCTTCGGCGAGGATGCCGCCCCGGGTCCACTCGTCGAACGCAGTGGCGGCCGATGCGTAGTCGGCGCCCGGCCTGGTCAGCCGGACCACGTTGTAGGGAGACTGCGCTCGATAGCCCGGAAGCTTCGACTCTGGAATCACGTCGTAGGGTGGCGCCAGCAGGGGGCCGAGGTCTCCGACACGCGAGAGCTGATAGCGGACCCCCGGCAGGGCGCGAACGTCAGCCATCCGGATGTGGTGTATCCCCTCCCAGCTCGACATAGCGAAGGTCTCCCATGCCGACCACCTCGCGGAGCCGGGACAGCACCTCGAGCGAGACCCGGTCGTCGACCTCGAGGATCATCATGGCGCTGCCCCGCGGCACATCGCGACCAAGGTGCATGCTCGCGATGTTCACATCGTGCTGGCCGAGGATGGTGCCGAACCGGCCCACGACCCCCGGCCGATCGTGATGTCGGCTCACCAGAAAACGACCGTGCGGCACGAGGTCGACCTTGAACGAGTCGATCTTCACCGCCCGCAGCTCCCCCATCAGCACCGTGCCTGAGATCTGGTGGTCATGCACCCGCACGGTGACCAGGCTCGCGTAGCTCGCCCCGGTCCTCGTGCGGCGCTCGACCACCTTGACCCCGCGGTTGCCGGCGACGAACCTGGCGTTGACCGGGTTGATGCGCTCCTCGGTGAAGGGCTGGAGGATGCCCTTGATGGCGGCCGCCACCAGCCAGTTGACGTCGTGCTCGGCCAGCTCCCCGTCGAAATCCAGCTCGATCGTGCTGACCCGGCCGCCGAAGAGCTGTGCATGCAGCGAGGCCAGACGCTCGGTCAGGTCGACGAACGGATGCAGGTAGGCCTGCTCCTCCGGCGGAAGGGCCGGCGCGTTGACGGCGTAGCGAGGCAGCTCGCCGGCGAGCACAGCCGCGACCTCCTCCGCCACGTCGAAGGCCACTGAGGCCTGAGCCTCAATGGTGGACGCCGCGATGTGAGGAGTGCCGATGAAGTTGGGCAGGGCGAGCAGCGGATTCTCTCCGGGTGGTTCGTGCAGATACACATCCGCGGCCGCAGCCGCAATGCGCTTGCCGGAAAGAGCTTCGAACAGGGCGGATTCGTCGACCAGGCCCCCGCGCGCCGTATTGATCAGAATCGCCGCGGGCTTCATCAGGGCGAGCTCGCGCGGGCCAATCATGTTTCGGTTGGCTTCGACCAGGGGTACGTGAATCGTCACGAAATCGGAGCGCTGCAAGAGCTCGTCCAGGCCGACGAGCGCAACCTTCGCCAGCGCCGCCCGCTCGATCGAGGCGACCGGGTCGAATGCGACCACCTCCATCTCCAGACCCCGGGCACGCTTGGCCACCTCGGAGCCCACATGTCCGAATCCGACCACCCCAAGCGTCTTGCCGCGGACCTCGGTTCCCACGAACCTGGACCGCGCCCATTCCCCGCTCTTGAGGGATGCGTTCGCCTGCGGCACATGACGGGCGGCGGCGAGCATCAGCGCGATCGTGTGCTCGGCCGCGGCGATGATGTTGCCGCGCGGCGCGTTGAGGACCAGGATGCCCCTGCGGGTGGCTTCGGAAACGTCGATGTTGTCGACCCCGACCCCAGCCCGGCCGACCACCCTCAATCGCGATGCGGCGGCCAGCACCGCGGCCGTGACGTGAGTCTCGCTGCGCACCACCAGGGCATCGAAATCGGCGATTCGCGCGATCAGCTCCGCCTCGCTCAGGTTGGTCGCCACGGTGACCTCACCTGCCTTCTTCAAACGCTCGATGCCCGCCTCGGTCAGGGGGTCGGCGACGAGGATCCTGGGCAACGAGGCTAGGGCTACCGGGCCGCGGCGGCGACGCCCTGCAGTGAAGCGGTCACAGCCACCACGCCACGGCCGTCGGCCGGGGCGATGTCCAGCTCCTCGAGCGCCTGCTCGAGCGCCCAGATGACCTGCACGACATCACCTTCGGCCACCGCGCCGAGGTGCCCCACGCGGATCATCTTGCCGGTCATCTTTCCCTGCCCGCCCGCGATTACAACTCCGAATTTGGTGTCGACGAGGGCGCGGAAGGCGGCCACGTCCAGTCCCGGAGGCGGCACCGCCGAAGTGACCGTGTTCGAACGGTAGCCCTCCTTCGCGAACAGCTGGAAGCCGAGAGCCACAAGCCCGGCCTGAGTCGCGCGAGCGAGGCGGGCATGACGCTCGAAGACGTGCTCGAGACCCTCCTCCTCCAGCATGACCAGGCCCTCCTGCAGCGCGAACGCGACGCCGATTGCCGGCGTGAAGGGCGTCATGCCCTTGTCCGCCCAGCTCTTGGTCTCCTTCCAGTCGAAATAGAAACGCGGTGCGCGAGCTTTGGCCTGGTGCGCCCAGGCACGCTCGCCCACGCTGACCAGCGCCAGCCCCGGCGGCGCCATCCAGCCCTTCTGAGACGCGCTGACCGCCACGTCGATGCCCCAGGCGTCTGTCTCGATGGGTATCGAGCCGATCGAGCTGACCCCGTCGACCACCACGATGCGGTCGGCGTCGCGCGCGACCCGCGCCAGCTGCCGCAGCGGGTTCGTGAGCCCGGTCGACGTCTCGTTGTGGGTCAACAGCACGACCTTCGCTTTCGGGTGGTTGTCGAGGACTCGGGCCAGGTCGGCCGGCTCGACCGGCTGGCCCCACTCGAACTCAAGGCGGACGACGTCGGTGCCATAGGCCGCGGCGAGCGCCGCGAAGCGCTCGCCGAAATTGCCGCAGAGCGCCACGACCACCTCGTCGCCCGGCGAGACCAGGTTGGCGACGGCCGACTCGAGACCCCCGGTGCCTGAAGCGGTGAACAGCAGCACGTCGTTCGAGGTTTTGAAAACGCGCTGAGCACCGGCCGCGATCGACTTCAGGATGCCGGCAAACTCCGGTCCGCGGTGGTCGATCATGGGCCTGGACATGCTGCGGACGACGCGCTCGGGCAGTGGCGTCGGGCCGGGAATCCTCAGCTGAGACTGGAAGGTCATCGGGCGCGCTCCATTGCTGGGCTTTGGCGGCCCACTGATTCTACGTTCGCCGAATGCTGCGCGTTCCTAACGACCTAGCGAACCTCTGTCGTGTATGGAAGCAGGGCGATCGCTCGCGCCCTCTCGAGCGCCGACGTCAGCGGCCGCTGGTGCCGCGCGCAGGTGCCGGTCACACGCCGCGGGAGGATCTTGCCGCGATCGCTCACGAAGCGCCTCAGGCGCGAGATCTCCTTGTAGTCGATGAACTGGATCTTCTCGACGCAAAAGCTGCAGACCTTTCGGTGCTGGCGCTTCGGGCCTCTGCCGGAGCCGGACGATTCGCGCTGGGGGCGGTTGACTGACATTGATGCTCCTAAAACGGAATGTCGTCCGGGTCGACGTCGCGCGGCGCGTCGTCCGGAGCCGGAATGTCGCCGGGGACCGGCGCGGCGGCCTCACGCGGCGCGGCACCGGCCGATCCGCGAGGCTCGAGAAACTGAACGTCGTTGGCGATGATCTCGGTCACCCTGCGCTTCTGACCGTCCTGGCCCTCCCACGAGCGGGTCTGGATGCGGCCCTCTACGAAGACCAGCGCGCCCTTGCGCGTGTACTGGGCCACCGTCTCGGCGAGATTTCGCTTGCCGATGGGGTACGCGACGATGTTGTGGTAGTCCGTGAACTCCTTCTTCTCGCCGTCCGGACCGGTGGACCACCGGTTGGTGGCGATGCTGAAGTTGGTCACGGCGGTTCCGCTCGGCGTGTAGCGCATCTCAGGATCCTTCGTCAGCCGACCGATCAGCAGTGCTTTGTTCAGGTTCGACATCTATGACTCCTCCCCTTCCTCCCGATCAGCCCGGCCACCGGGTGCCGCCACCTCCTCGACCTCGGACGCAATCGGTTCCAACACGACCTCCGGCGGCGGCGGCGGAACGGGGGTCGCGGGCGCTTTGTCCGGCTTGCGCACGATGAGGTGACGCAGCACCTCTTCGCTGATCTTGAGCGCGGTCTCGAGCTCGGGCAAACGCCCTGGGTTGATCGTGAAATCCTGGAGCACATATGACCCCTCGGCCTGGTGCTTCACCTCGTATGCGAGCTTTCGCTTGCCCCAGAGGTTGGTGCGCTCGGGCGCCCCTCCTGACTTCTCGATCAGGGTGTTGACGCGCTTGACGACCTCCTGGACCTTGTCGTCCTCGAGATCCGCGCGCACGATGTAAAGAACTTCGTAATCCCGCAAACGGGACCTCCTTCCTGTGGGTTCAGGCCACGGTGAGCGCCTGCAGGAGCGGGCGGCCGAGGCCAGAAAGGGTAGGCCGGTATTCTACCAGGGCACATGGCTGCCAAAACCAAGACCAAACCGGGCGGCCGACCTCAGACCAGCAAGGGCGCGCGACGCGCCTCGGCGAAGGTGAAGCGCTCGGCCGACGTCCCGTGGCTGCCCATCGCCACGCTGGCGGTCCTCGTCCTGCTGGCGATCGGCATGGTCGCCTACATCGTCATCAACAACCGCCCGACGCCACTTCCGGCGACTGTCGCCGGCATCCCGTGCGACCATCTCGAGCACACGCAGGTCCACTACCACGTGGCCCTTCAGATCATGTACAACGGCACGATCACGCCGATCCCGGCCAACATCGGCATCTCGGGCGATCCGGCGGCCCCCACGTGCTACTACTGGCTGCACGTCCATCCGGCCAACACGAACGTAATCCACATCGAGTCGCCGGCCAGCGACGCCTTCACGCTGGGCCAGTTCTTCCAGATCTGGAACACGTGGGCGAAGTCGAACGCCTACCCGTCAGTCGCGCTCAACGCCGGCCAGGTGGCCACCTTCAAGCTGACCTCCGACCAGAAGCTCGTCAGCTACGTGGACCTTCAGGACGGCAAAGGGCCTCAGGTCTGGACTGGCGACCCCGCGAGCATTCCCCTCAAAGCGCACGAGGTGATCACCCTGGAGATCACGCCGCCGGCCGCAACGACGCCGCCTTCGTTCACGTTCACCTCCGGGCTCTAGGCGGCCACACCCCGGCTTCCAGGAGGACTCGCGCGGCGCGGTAGTGCTCGAGGGCGGTCTGGCCGTCCGCCGCCCGCTGGGCGCGATCCGCGAGCCGCAGGTGCGCGACGGCCGCGTCCCCTTCGAACCTGAAAGGCTCTTTTCGCTCGATCGCGGTCAGCCGGCCAAGCCGGTGCGAGTCGCGGTGAGAGCTGATGACGCTCCTCTCGCTGCGCGTGATCTCGCGCGCCTCCTCCTCGCGCCCGAGGGCGGTCAGAGCCTGGGCCTGACAGAGTCGCGCGTCGGTCCCCAGCGGCCAGTCGTGCGAGTCGAGGACCGGACGCAGGGCCAGCAGAGCGCGCCGGAACTCGCCTCGCGCCAGCAGGACGCGGCCCTTCTCGACGGCGATCTCTCTCTCCAAACGGACCTGATGCCCCTCCAGCAGGTAGTCGACCTCGGTCCCGAGGCGCCCGGCGATCACCCGCAGGACCCGGGTGGACGGCTGGCTTCGGCCGAGCTCGATCTGATTCAGGAAGGCGCGGCTGAAGTCTCCGCCGCATACCTTGGCCAGGCTCATGCCGCGCTCGTTGCGCATCCGCCGGATGCGCTCCCCTAGCGACTCCGTCCTGGACACCGGCCGATTGTAAAGCAGGGCTTTACAGAGTCGCTGCTTTAGTGGTAATCCTTGGGGTCGAGGCTGCGTGTGAGCGTGGTGAAGTTCTGGAAACCGGTCGTGGTGACCATGCCGGTGTCCTCGATCCGGACGCCGCCGAGGCCGCTCAGATAGAGCCCCGGCTCCACCGTGACCACGTCGCCTTCCATCAAGGGTTGTTCGTTGTTGCCCCTCAAAAGGGGCTCCTCGTGCACGTCGAGTCCGACCCCATGCCCGGTGCTGTGGATCATCTTGGCCACACCGTCCGGGCCTTCATAGCCCTCGGTCGACGCCCCGTAACCTCGGTCGACCAGCACCTGGCACACGTCGCGATGCACCTGGCTGCCGGTCACGCCTTCTCGAATCGATTCGACGCCGGCGTCGAGCGCCTGCAGGACCGCGGCGTGCATGCGCCTGATCCCCTCGGGCACCTCGCCGACGACGACAGTGCGCGTGAGGTCGCCGTAGCGATGGGTGGCCCGGCTGGAAGGAAAGATGTCGATGATCACCGGCACGTGTGCCTTGATGGGCCCGGCGCCGCGGAAGTGGGGCATGGCGCATTCGGGGGAGCCGGCAATGATCATGTCGGGGCATGTACAACCGAGCTCGCCGAGCGCCAGCTGAGCTCGGGCGTAGAGGCGTTCAGAGGTCAGCGGTTCCCCATCCGACCACAGCACCCCGTCCTTTATCTCCGCACGGGCCAGCTGCCCGGCGACCGCCACCACAGCGGCCTCAGCCGCGCGCTGGGCTTCGGCGATGGCGTCGGCGTCTCGGGGCGTCTTGTGCCTTCGCTCGGCGACAAACAGCGATCGATCGACCTCGATCTCGAGGCCGGCGGCGCGTAGCTCCTCTAGGTAACCCGCGGCGAGCCGCGGCGACACGACCGCGCTCGTGAAACCCCTCCCCTGAAGCATTCGGGCCGCAAGTCGCGGCCAAGATGCGAAGGCGCCAACGTCCTCGTAGCCGGCCGCCTGGCTTTCGAGCACATGGGCCACCTTGCTCTGCACCCGAGCCCGTTCGAGCTCCAGTACGCTCGTGACCAGCACGTCATCGCCGTCCGAGAAGCGGATGTACATCGCGGCCGCAACCGGAAAGCCGGTGGCATGGATGAAGTCGGCGTCGCCCTCACCTCCGGAGATCAGGACGATGGGCTTCATCGACGCTTCCTACGCTTCGGGCGCGGCGGCGCGGCGTGGCGTTCGATCGCCGTCGCGAAGAGTGAGGCCAGCGCTGACGGCGCCAGCGAGTCGACCTCTTCTGTCACCAGCGCGGCGAGACGCTTGGGCAGCTGCTTGTTGACGAGCTCGAGGTGCTGCTCGTAAACGCGGCCCAGTGAACGGTGGCCCGACCGCCCCTCCAGGTTCAGTTTCTCCTGGACTTCGTAGCCGCCCGTCCAGGCCACGTCGTATCCAAGCGCGCGCAACTGAACGAGATCGCGGCGGAGGGTGCGTTCTGAGACACGAGCTTTGTCCGCCAGCTCAAGGGGGTTGAGGCCTGGCTCGGCAATCACGGCGGAGAGTATGCGCAGCAGCCGGGCGAGCCGGTCAGCCCGATTCACCCCAAATATGAAGCCACGATGGACAACACCTTCTCAGTCCTAACCCTTGGCCTGGCGCTCCGGCCGGATTCACTCCGGCCGCCAACCCCACGTGCCACTCTTCCAAACGACTGCCAATCGTAGAGCAGGAGAGGAGGGGGTTCCGCGGGGGAGGACGTCTGTCCTCACCCGCGCCCGTAGCAGAGGATTCCGCGGGGGAGGACCGCTGTCCTCAACCGCGCCTTTATCCGATCTCTTCCCAGGACGTGGCGTTTCCCTCGAAGGGGTCCGCCTCGGTCTCTTCCTGGTTGCCCACCTTCTGGTGGAACCGGCTGGCGATCATCTGGTAGGCCATCGCCTTGGGGATGCCAAGCTTCGTCAGCGACTTGACCTCGTCGGCCATGACCTTGTCGCGCGCAGCCTCAATGGCTGCGAGCACCTCTTCGATCGAAGCCGTCTTCTTGGCCATGGCCTTCAGATGATACCCAAGCCAGGCCAAGATCAAGCGTGATCGGCAGATTGGGTTCAGGGCGGCCTGATTCGGAGCGATTTAACCGCGCCTTAGACTTACCGGCGTAGCTGCCTCGTCGAAAGCGCTGGGGGGTTGGATGACGACCGAATACGCTCCCGAGAAGATTCGCAACGTGGTCCTGCTGGGCCACTCCCATGACGGCAAGACCATGCTTGCCGAGTCGATGCTGTTCGCCTCAGGGGCCATCGCCAGGATGGGGTCACCCGACCAGTCCACGGCGACGATGGATTTCGAGCCTGAGGAGCAGAAGCGACGGATCTCGATCAGTCTCGGCGTCGCGTTCGTCGAGCACAACGGTTTCAAGATCAACGTCCTCGACGCTCCGGGCTTCTTCGACTTCGCCGGGCAGGTGATGAGCGGGCTGCGAGCGGCCGAAGGGGCGGTGGTCGTGGTCGGGCCCACACCGCAGCTGGCGGTCGGCACAGAGATCGCGTGGGAGCAGTGCAACCGCCGCAACAAGCCGCGGATCGTGGTGGTCAACAAGCTCGACAAGGAGAACTCGGATTTCTACGGCGCGGTCGCGGCGATGCGCGAACATCTATCGCCCCGGCCCTTCCCGCTCCATCTGCCGATCGGCGCAGAGCAGGAGTTCCGCGGAATCGTCGACCTTCTCCATCTGAAGGCGTTCGTCACCACTCCCGAAGGCAAAGGCACGGAAGTGCCGATTCCGGACGACATGAAGGCTAAGGTCGAAGAGTTTCGCGGCCAGCTCATCGAGGCCGCCGCGGAGAGCGACGACTCGCTCCTTGAGAAGTACCTCGACGCCGGGACGCTCGAGGAGGACGAGATCCAGCGCGGCCTGCGCGAGGGCATCCTGGAAGGTAAGGTCGCTCCCGTCGTCTGCTGCTCGGCGACCAAGCTCCTGGGCGTCCGCACGCTGATGTCGACCATCGCGGAGCTCCTCCCACCGCCCAGCGCCGAGCTGGACAAGCCGGCCAAGGCTTTCGTCTTCAGCACCGGCGGCGATCAGTTCGGACGCGTCACCTACTTCAAGGTGATGGGTGGGACGGTGAAGGCGGACGCTCACCTCACGAACCTCAGTCGAGGTGGCGACGAGCGGCTCGCGCAGATCTTCTTCCCCAGAGGCAAGGAGCACATCGCCACCAGCGAGGTTCGAGCCGGCGACATTGGCGCCGCCACCAAGCTGGCACACACGCTCACCGGAGACACGATCGGACTCAAGGACGGAGGGCCGCTGCCTACGCTCGAGCTTCCGGGTCCGGCCTACTCGCTGGCGATCACGCCAAAGTCCAGAGGCGACGAAGAGAAGATCTCAAGCGGCCTGGCCCGCCTCGGCGAAGAAGATCCCACGCTGCACATCGAGCGCGTCGAGGAGACGAAGCAGCTCATCATTGCCGGGCTCGGCGACGTGCATCTCGACGTCACCCTCGAGAAGCTCAAGCGCAAGTACGGCGTGGAGGCGACCACCGCGGTGCCGCGCGTCGCCTACCGCGAGACGGTTCACGGCCACGCCCGCGCGGAGGGACGGCACGTCAAGCAGTCCGGCGGTCACGGGCAGTACGGCATCTGCGTCATCGAGGTAGCGCCCACGGCGCGTGGCGAGGGGTTCGTCTGGGAGGACAAGATCTTCGGCGGCTCCATCCCGCAGAACTTCAGGCCGTCGGTGCAGAAGGGAATCGTCGACTCCATGTCCAAGGGTGTGGTGGCGGGCTACCCGATGGTGGACGTCAAGGTGACGCTCGTCGACGGGAAGTACCACACGGTCGACTCCAACGACATGGCATTTCAGATCGCGGGATCGCTCGCCATTCGCAGGGCGTCGCTCGATGCGGGGCCCGTCCTGCTGGAGCCCATCGTGGACGCCACGATCCGAGTGCCTGAGAAGAACCTCGGCGACATCATGTCCGACGTCAACGGCCGGCGCGGAAAGATCCTGGGCACCGAGCCAGACGACGGCTATCAGAACGTGCGCGCTGCGGTTCCCGAGTCGGAGATGCTCCGGTTCGCTCTCGATCTCCGCTCGATCACCCAGGGTCGCGGGAGCTTTCAGAAGAAGTTCTCCCACTACGACGAGATGCCCGGCCACCTCGCCAAAACGATCATCGAGGAATTCCAGAAGCTGCACGAACCGGCCGGCTGATGAGCCTCGCCGCCGCCGGTAGGATCGGAAGCGTGACCGCCCCGAGCGCGCACGACGTCTGCGTGATCGGCGGCGGCGTGACGGGCGCTGGGATCGCCAGGGATCTTGCGCTGCGTGGGCTCTCTGTGCTCCTGCTCGACAAGGGAGACTGGGGAGCCGGCACCAGCGGAGCCTCGAGCTGGATGATCCATGGCGGGCCTCGCTACCTCGAGTTCGACTGGGACACGACCCGCAAGTCGTGTGAGGACGCCGGCTACATCGTGACGATCGCCCGGCACATGGTGTACCGCGTCCTGTTCGTCATCCCGGTGCTGCCTCACGACCGTAACAACATCGAGCGAATGGAAACCGCGATGGAGGTCTACGACCGCTTCCAGCCGCTGAAGAAGGCCCACCCGCACCGCCGGTTGACTGCTTCGGAAGCGCTGCAGGTCGAGCCGGGCCTGACCCCAGATCTGATCGGGGCGGTGACGATGGAGGAGTGGGGCGTCGATCCACACCGACTGGTCTATGCCAACGTGGAGGACGCCGTCGCCCACGGCGCGCGCTCTCTCAATCACACGCGGGTGACCGATCTGATCAGAGACGGCGGCAAGGTGATCGGTGTTCGGTACACAGGCCCGGACGGCGTCAGCGCCGAAGCGCGAGCTCGTGTGGTCGTGAATGCTGCCGGCCCGTGGTCTCCGGAGGTCGGCGCGATGGCTGGGGCCGACATACAACTGCGGCCGGCCAAAGGAATCCACATCGTCTATCCGCACCGCATTTCAAACTTCGCGATCAGCGCGGAATCGATCGACGGGCGTGACCTTTTGATGGTCTCGCACGCGGGCTTCACGCTGCTCGGCACAACCGATGACGACTTTTACGGAGACCTCGACTCGATCGACGTGATCCAGGACGAAGTCGACTATCTATTGCAGGGGTTCGAGCGCATTTTCCCGACCATCCGCTCCTACAGACCGGTGCGAACGACGGCCGGTGTCCGCCCGACCCTGTTCAAGTGGAGGAAATACGAAGACGAGCTGTCGCGCAGGTATGAGGTCATCGACCACGCGCAGCAGGGGGTCGAGGGATTCATCACGATCACCGGCGGCAAGCTCTCGATGTACCGGCTGATGGCGGAGGAAACCTCCGACGCGGTCTGCCGCAAGCTCGGCCATCAGGCAGTTTGCATCACCGCGACGAAAGCGTTGCCTGGGAGTGAATCGGACAGCGAACCGGCCACAGACCTCGCGCGCCGCTTCGGAATTCCCGTGCTGGCCGCGATCAAGCTGCAGAGCCGCCACGGATCCCGCTCCGGACGCGTCATGGACGGGAAAGCCACCACGCGCCTGATGTGCCGATGTGAGCCGGTCACCGAAGCCGAGCTCGTTTACGCCACACGGCACGAGCAGGTGCGGTGTCTGGCGGATGCCTTCCGCCGGGTAGGAGTTGCGGGGGGGCCGTGTGCCGGCGCGTCTTGCGTCATCCGCGCGTCGGAGGTGATCGGCCGCGAGCTGGGATGGAGCGCGTCGCAGCGGTTCGAGGCGGCAAGGGAATTCGTTCGCGACTCTTGGCTCGGCCGCGCGCCGGTCCTGGGAGCTTCGGGGTGGGCGCAAGAAGAGCTCGCACAGGGTGCCATGCGCGGATTGATGAACGTTTAGACGATGGGACGGACAGATTCGCTCGCCAAGCTGGCGTGGGCGTACGGCCTGCATCTCACCCGGCGCCGGATCAGCCGGCCGGCCTCACAGCTCAAAGATCTGCTCGGCACCTACGCGGCTGACGGGATAGTCCCGCTCCTACCCGCGGAGCGCGAACGCCATCCTCACATGGTTGGCTGCATCAACTGCGGACTCTGCGCGCTTGCGGCGGGCCGGATGGGTAAGACCCGCTTGCCGGATGCAGCCTCCTCTTACATGCGGCTCTACGCTCGCTTGAGGGGCGCGTCCTCGGATGTCGAAGGGGACGACCCCGACCTCGAAGCTGCGGCGGCCGCCTGCCCAGTGGGCGTTCCACTCGCCGAGGTGGCGGCAATCGTGCGGCGGCTCGCGGCCGGCTGAGGCCGGGGAGCGACGCGCCAGGCGGCTATGCCCATTCGAATCACTCGTTAGTTATCCACATTCTGTATACAGGTTGGGGATATCACACTATATCTGGGGCCATTGGTCAAGGGGTGGTAATAGGCTGATTAGGCGCCGGCTTCTCGCCCAGAGCAGAAATCACCGGCCGAGCACGCGGCTGACGAGAGGTGCATGTTCGTCCTCCTTGAGGCTGGTCGGTTCGCGTTCGCCTCACATGGCCTTCGTTCAACGGCGCTGCTCGGATCGCCTTTTCGAGGTTGTGGGTATGCCGTGTTCCAGTGATCGGAAGATCGGCGGGCCGCTGATATAGTGGGTTGCGGCTCATGCTTCAGCTGACGGTCGAAGAGCAGGAACGCCACCGACGCTGGCATCGCAGGCGTGAGACGGCGATGACTCCTCGACGGCTCCTCCAAGAGTCCGACCAACTCCTCTACTGGGTCGAGGAATGCCTGGTTCAGGAAATCAAGCTCGTGCCGGGCTGGCTCGTTGCACGATTGACTGTCGTTTTACGCGAGGCGCATCCGACTCTGCCGGCACGCCTCGGGCACGAGCGCCGCCCCGAGCAGGTGATGGAGCTCATCTACGATGCCCAGGCGTCGTTGATGGACCGGGCCTGTCGCAGCCGAGGACCCGCCCAGGTGATTCCGCTGTTCGCCCGCACCCGCGACCGGATGCTGGACGAAGCCGCCACCCTCTAAACAAAGACACCAGGGCGCACGAGTGCGGATCGACCTTCACCTCCATTCCTTGTACTCGCACGATGGACGCAGCTCGTTGGACGAGATCGTTGCGCGCTGCATCGAATGCCGCTTGGACCGCATCGCCATGACCGACCACAACACCATCGAAGGAGCGCTGAAACTTGTGAGCGTGGCGCCCGAGCTTGCCATCGTCGGTGAGGAGGTGAAGACTCGCGAAGGCGAAGTCATCGGACTTTTCATCACAAGCCGGATCCAGCCTTACCTCCCGCCGGAAGAGGTCATGGATTTGATTCACAGCATGGGCGGCCTCACCTATGTACCGCACCCCCTCGATCGACATCGCGCGAACTTTCGCCCAGAGAGGCTCATCGAGCTCTCAAGCCGGATCGACGTGATCGAGACTTACAACCCGTGGTGCGACACCGCGGCAAACCAGGCGGCGGCGAAGCTGGCAGAAGACCTGGGTAAGGTCGCCGCCACCGGATCTGACGCGCACTCGGCGCACGAGCTGGGTCACAGCTGGATGGAGATCGACGACTACGACAGCCCTCAGACCTTCCTGGAACAGCTGCGCTACGCGCGTCACGTCGTGACCGCGAGCAGCGGCACCGGCCGCCGTGCCTGAGGCTCCCGCGCTGCTGGTCGCGGGCTCGATCGCCCTCGACACCGTCGAGGGACGCTCTCACCGTATCGAAGACGAGCTGGGGGGCTCGGCGCTCTACTTCGCGATGGCTGCGAGCCTGATCATGCCCGTCACATTGGTCGCACCCGTCGGCGCCGCCGACGTCGAACAGGTCAGGTCCCTGGTCCGCGCGCGGCCGATCGACATGACCGGCATGCAGGTCTTCGACGCCCCCACCTACCGCTGGCAGGCTCATGAGCACGAGGGACGGAACATCGATCTTGGAAGCCGAGACAGCATCTACGACCTCTGGTCACCAAAGCTGCCCTCGGGTTACAGCGGCTGGGCCTTTGTCGGCTCGGTTCGTCCCGATCGGCAGCTGGAGCTGATCCAGGGCCTTTCGGGCGCGCGGTTGCTCGCCGCTGACTCGATGCTCTCCTACATTCAGTCCCGGCCTGGTGAGGCGTCCGAGGTGTTGAGGCTGGCGCGATGGTATTTCTGCAACCAGGACGAGCTCCAGGCTCTGGGAGGCGGCGACCCTGAGGAGTTCCGAAAGCGATGGTCCCTTGAGGGCCTGGTGGTCAAGCTGGGGCCCGGCGGGGCCACGACCTACACAGAGGGAGGGATCCTGCACGTTCCGGCCCTCCTCCACCGGCCGGTGGTCGACACGACCGGTGCGGGTGACGCTCTGGCGGCGGGCATGCTCGCTCGCTGGATCTCCACCGGAGGGGATCACGATGGCTGGGCGGAAGCGCTTCCATGGGGAGTCGCTTGCGCCTCGTTGACGATCGAAGGGATCGGGCTCCGCGCGATCGCGCAAGCGTCGACGGAAACGCTCGCCGCTCGCGTGGCTGAGGTCAGGGAGACGACGCGACGCGAGTTGTGATCATCGAGGGCGACCTGGTCGATCAGCAGGTTGATGCGATCGTGAACGCGGCGAACAACGACCTCATCCTTGGCGGTGGAGTTGCAGGCGCGATCCGCCAAAAGGGTGGCCCATCGATTCAGTTGGAATGCGACGCGCACGGAAGCATCGAGGTTGGAGAAGCTGCCATCACCGGCGGTGGAGAGCTCGCCGCACGTTACGTCATACACGCCGCGAGCATGAGCCTCGGCGGCCGCACCACACAGTCCGCGTTGAGGTCGTCGATGCGCAAAGCGTTCAAGCTCGCTCGACTGCATACGCTGCGCTCGGTTGCCGTGCCCGCGGTCGGCACGGGCATTGCTGGATTCCCTATCGATGACTGCGCTCGAGTGATGGCCGCATGCTTGCAGGAGGCCAAGCACGAAGGTTGGGAGCCTGACGAGGTCCGTTTCGTGCTCCTCGGAGGGGCCGCGAAGGGCGTTTTTGAAGCTTCTTTCTGGCCGACCTGGAACGCCTGGTCCGACGCCAAATGTTGAGATCGGTTTGAATTGCAGTTGTCTTGGGCAAAGACCCACCCCTAGAATGGGATCAGCCCCAGCACGAAATCTCAAATAAGGACGGTGACTAGTTGGAAGGCTATTGCTTGAAGGACAAACGAAAAGTCGAAATGAAAGACCCTCAGCCGATCACGATGAAGAACGGTAAGCCGGCAACAGTTGGGACGTGCCCAAACTGCGGCACCAAGATCTACAAGATCGGCAAGGCTTCGTAAACAGACTCTGAAGAGGGCCGCTCACGTCGAGCGGTCCTTTTTCGTTTGATCAGGTAGTGATCGGAGGCTCGAGCGCGCCGAGCAGCACGTCGGTGGCTGAAACGGCCTCATCGACTCCCAGCAGCTTGAAAATCTCGACGTTGCCCGGATTATTCACTCGCGCCACCGTCTTCTTCACGCGGAAGTGGCGCTTGGCCATCTGCAGAGCGATCAGATTGTCTTCGTCGTCGGCCGTAACAGCCACGATGGCGTCGGCTCTCTCGATGCCGGTCTGCGAGAGAAACTTCATCTCGCATCCATCACCTCGCATGACGATGCTGCCGAGCTGCGTCTCCAGCCAGTCGGCTCTGCGCCCGTCCTTCTCGATGAGAGTCACCTCGTGGCCGCGCTCGACCAGGTCGCGGGACATGTAGTAGCCGACGGTGCCGCCCCCGACCACGATCACATACATGTCGGCATCCCTATTGGCTCTCCATCAGCATGTGCTCGATGTGCTTGGCACCCTCGATGGTCGGGCAGAGAGTGTGAAGGCCAAGCTTCGCATACGCGTCGGCTCGCTCGGGGTCATAGATACGCACGACCACGTGCGGAACCTTGAAGACGTGCTTGGCGATCTGGGCCGCCATGATGTTGCGATTGTCGCCCTCCGTCACCGCGACGAAGCCGTCGGCGCGCTCGATTCCGGACCTTTTCAAGACATCGACGTCGGTGCCGTTGCCGACCACCTGGTCCCCTCGGAACTCTTTGGTGAGGACACCGCGCGACGACGCTCGAGAAAACGCGACCGGATCCCTGTCCACAACGACGACTTCGTGACCCGATCGATCCATTTCGGCGGCCAGCTGGGAGCCGACGCGGCCGCACCCGATGATGACGAGCTTCAAGGCGCGTTGATTATAGGGATCGCCTTGGAACGCCTTTCGGCCAGGTTGTTACGATTCCGTCGCGTGCGCTTTCCCTTCACTTTCATGGGCGTCATGGCGGTCGGGATCGGTGTCTGGATATTGGCTTACGTCGCGGCGCACCGAACCCTTGAAACGCTTTCGCAGGCGATGGCACTGGGCACGGCGCTCGTGTGCTTTGGCTTCGGGGCTTACGTTCTGGTCCGCAGAGTGCGTCGAGGGCCCCAGCACTGATGGCTTCCCCCGTGGATCACAGCCACCCGATCACGTCCAAAAAGGTGCTGGTGGCGGTAGGAGGCCAGGCCGTCGATGCAGAGACTGTCCGGCTCGCGTGCCGTATGACTGACCCGCAGGGCGGGCGACTCTACGGGGTACACATCATCGAAGTGAACCGCTCGTTGCCGCTTGGGGCGGTGCTCGACGAGGTCGTCGAGAGGGGCGAGAAGATTCTCGACGAGGTGGAGAAGCTCGCGGCCGCGTCACAGCTGCCCGTGGAAACGGAGCTGGTTCAGGCCCGCGACACAGGGCCGGCCCTGGTGGACGAGGCGGTGGAATGGGGGGCGGACTTGATCGTGATGGGGCTCCCGTACAAACGGCGGTTCGGCGATTTCAACCTGGGCAAGACCGTGCCGTACGTTTTGAAGAACGCCAACTGCCGGGTGATGCTCTTCAGGGAACACCGCGAGCATCGCGACGACCCCCTATAGCCTCGAGAGCCAACTA
>JBIOJB010000051.1:0-21880 GCA_044450465.1 Candidatus Dormibacterales bacterium
ACAACTGAAAGGCATCGTGGTCGACAACACCGAGCTCTTCAACCAACGGCTCCAGGAGTGGGAGCACTTTTACAACTTCGACCGTCCACACGGCGGCCTCGGAGGTCAAACTCCTTACGAGCGTCTGCGCGAGCGGACCAATGCCTCGAGTGTCCCCGATCTACGTCAGATGAACATGGTCGGGGGCCCGGGATTTGAACCCGGGGCCTTGATCCGCGGTTGTAGTGCGGTTGTAGTGCGGTTGTATGAGTTGTTGTAGTATGTAGCGACAATGCTGACAGTGCCTGAAGCCGCCCGCCGTACAAAACGCGACCCGGAAACCGTCCGCCGCTGGATCCGTTCGGGCAGGCTTAAGGCGACCCGAATCGGCACGCAGCACCTGATCGACGAGAACGACTTGGCGCGTCTCACAGACGACGCTACTCTGCCAGTTCCACCATCTTGGAATCGGACGGCCACTGGCGAGCGCATGCCCGACGTATTGGCTGCGATTCGCTCCTCGCGCTCCGCTCGCTGACTTGCTGGTTGTCGACGCTGCGGTCGTAATTACCGCCTGCCTTTCCGAGGCAGGGCTGAAAGTCCTTGGACGCGAAGAGCACGTGGCGCCTCAGTTGATGTGGTCCGAGGCTTCATCGGTGCTGCATGAACTTCGGTGGCGCAAGGAAATCTCTGGCGAGCTGGCAAGCATCGCGCTGGAAAGACTGGCTGCTGCTGATGTCAGCCCTCGACGGCCCAAGGGCCTAACAGAAGAAGCGTGGCGCGTTGCCGACCGCCTGGGGTGGGCCAAGACCTACGACGCGGAATACCTCGCCTTGGCACGGTTGCTAAAGTGCCGGCTCTTGACTACGGATGCGAAGCTGAAAGCGGGCGGGTCTGGCATCGTGAGGGTCATCGGGCCGGCTGAACTGTAGCCCCGCCTTCAGGAGGAGCAAGAACCGCAGATCTCATCCCTATTGCGGCGCAGTTGCTCCTTTGTTGCTGCACCAGCATTCGATCTGGCGCCTGGTTGGAGCATCTGAATTCTTTAGTGCGGCTGAGTGTCGCTGGCGGCTGTTCTGCGGCTGTGCTCGAACTTGGTCCAGGCAGAGAGACCGAGCAGTACCGCGGCCAGCAGGATCATGTCGATCGCCTCGAGGGTAATGGAGAAGATCCATAAGAAGAAACTGCCCAGTAACAGGGCGAGGATCAAATAACCCAACCTACCCGTCGTGACTGGACCCGATGGACCGAGCCCCTCGTTCGGGCGCGGCGCGTGGAGGAGATGGGAAATTCCTTGCCCCCGTTTTCCATTGCGGGCAAGGCCGGGCGCAAGGTGTAGGTACAGGGCTCGCTCGGTGCAGAGCGCAAAAGCGAGTGCGATGAGGGCAGCTCGGTCGGGGTCGGCGGCCAGTGCGGGGGAGATCCGCATTTTGCCGGAGGTGGCGCTCCCGGTCTTGGGCGCCATCGAGAGGAGGATGCTGCCGTCGGCGGCCTCCAGCACACCGTTCGTGGTTGGTAGGCCAAGGAGAGTTTTAGGTCGCCAGGTCAGCACGCGCCCGCCGGCAGTGGTAATGGTGCCGGCGAACAAGGAAGTGGACCAGGCGGTTAGGGTGAACCCCGCGGCGCTGACCGAGGTGCCGGCCTTCCAAACCACGGCTTGGAGCGGAGAGGCGGTCAGATCCATATGCGCAAAGTAGGTGCCCTCTCCAGCTTCCAGGGTGACGTCGAAGAATACGAGCTTTTCCCACTTGCACTGTGCGGTGACCACCGCTTCAGAACCGCGAAACAAGACATATTGAAGGTCGCCTGCAACTGGGATGACCGGGCTGGAATCAACCTCCCAATGGAGGTCGGCGCCGCCAAGCTCAGAAAAGGAGACATGAAGCAGCATTAGAAAGACACGGAATGGTTCCCCGTCACCATCACGTAGCCCATGAACCCCATGAGGGCGATGATGCCAAGGATGATTAGCGCCAGAGGCAGAATGGCGAGGATGATGCCGATGCCAGCTATCCGGCGATCTCGCTTTGAGGTTTTCGGCAGAGAGTTAAGAGCCCCGCGACCGAAGTTGATGGCGACGATGGACGTCACGGGCACAACGAGCAGCAATGGGGTCGGTAGGAGCACGTACGAGAGTAACGCCAGACCCAGACAGGCCAGGGCGGCAGAGGTTAGCAGCGGTGACGATGAGACCGAAGCAGCAGGCACCCAGCTCGCTCCGGTCCACCACCATTGCCGATCCTCGGAGAGTTGAGGCTTGCCGCCGGTACTGACGTGTGACACGTGAACCTCGCAGCCCGCTAGGGTTGGTTCTGAAGAGGCCCTTCGATCGGGCGGAATCCGTCGCCGGTCCAGAGAGCCGTTACGTCGAGGGAGGGTTCTCCGCCTCGTATCTCTGGGCTATGCCCAGCCACGGCAGGCGCTACCACGTTCATGTATGTGTACGGTCTACGGAGACTGTGATGCTAAGTCGCCATGCAATACCACTGCGCCAGCCCCATCGGTCTTGAGGGCATCAGTGGCTGGATTCGAGTTCGGATTTGGCTCCGGGCGTCGACCACCTCATAAGCGAGGTTGTTGCTGTCCAGGAATTGTGACCCCGGTGTGACCGGCGGCCGCGTCAGCCGGTCGAAATCGGCGATTTTGAACTCGATATCGGAGCCTTATCGGTAGCAATCGTCGCGCCTCAGATCGCAGGGGCAGATCCTGCGCATACCGAGCAAGCGCGGCCCTGCCGACCCAGCCGGTAGGTGGGAGAAGCTCGTTGCGACGGCCCCCGAGGGTGACGTCTAGAACTTCACCCCTTACGAACGCTCAGGGGCCACCGCAAGTTGAGTGTAAGGCCGTCTGGGCAAAATGTTTCAGGATTTATTACGGTCGAGTGTCAGGCGTCGCTCGCACGCTTTTTGACCCGGGAACGCCCCCATTCAGCCCGCCGCTCGACGCTTCTTGGGTCCAGCCATCGCCGCGACCCTGTTCGCACTCCCGCCGCACTGGACCCGGAACCCTGATCTCCAGCTGGCGGTCGAGGCCGGAGGCGGTCGAGGCCGAGTCAAGGTCTTTGACTGGAGCAACGGTGAGGGTTAAGGTTGCTGCGGCAATGGAGGCGGCAGTCGTGGACACCGGAACACCCATCCTGGCTGTCCGCAACGTCTCCAAGTCGTATGGCGGCGTGGCCGCCGTCAACGACGTGACGCTCGAATTTCCGCCGGGATCAGTCACGGCGATCGTCGGCGACAACGGAGCCGGCAAATCGACGCTGATCAAGATCCTCTCGGGTGTCATTCAGCCTGACACCGGCCATCTGGAGATCGACGGTCATCTGGTCCGCTTCGCATCACCCCACACCGCCAGGGTGCTCGGCGTAGAGACCGTGCACCAGGATCTGGCGCTGGCGGATCACCGGGACGTTGCGGAGAACCTATTCATGGGCCGGGAGCTCGAGCACGGAATCGGTCCGCTGGGCATCCTCGCAAAAAGGCGCATGCGAACTGAGGCGAGCCGAGCGATAGCAGACCTGCAAGTCCGGATCCCGTCGGTGCGTCACGAGGTGCGCAAGCTCTCTGGTGGCCAGCGTCAGGCGATCGCAATCGGCCGCGCCGTCTACTGGGGATCTCGCGTTCTAATCATGGACGAGCCGATGGCCGCGCTCGGGCTGCACGAAGCCGGGCGCGTGCAGGAGCTCATCGGGCGCCTGCGCGAGCGGTCAATCACCCAGATCATCGTCAGCCACAACCTCGATCATGTCTTCTCGCTGTCGACGCGGATCGCGGTGATGCGGCTCGGGCGCCTGGTTGCGATCAAGGAGACCGCAACCACTAACCGCGAGGAGATCGTGCGGACGGTGGCGGGCCTCGCCGGGACCACAGCGGCATAGACGTTCGAGCCTTCCTCTTCGACCTCGACGGCGTTCTCGTCGACACCACCAGGATCATCCACCGAGGTTGGGAGATCTTTGCCTCGGAGCGAGGCCTTTCGGTCCCCGAAGCTGACTACCCGCGCTTCGTCTACGGCCGGCGGACACGCGAGATCCTGGTCGATTACTTCAAACTTTCCGCCGCCCAGGCGGACCAGCTGATCGCTCGCGGCCTGGACGACAAGACCGACCTCGTCGCCCAGGAGGGCTTATCGGAGATACCCGGCGCCGTCGACTTTGTCCGGGCGTCGCGGTCGTTGGGCCTGCGGCTTGCGGTCGCCAGCTCGGCCTCGGCCCCCAACGTGAGGCTTGCGCTGCGCGCACTTGGTCTGCTTGACCAGTTCGATGCCGTCGTGACTTCGGGTGATGTACAGCGCGGGAAACCGGCGCCTGATCCATATGTGGAGGCGGCCCGGCGCCTTGGCGTGAGCCCTAGCGAGGCCATAGTGTTTGAGGACACGACTTTCGGCATTTCGGCCGCGCATGCCGCCGGCGCCAGATGCGTTGGGATCGCGACGACGCTGACGCGAGATCAGCTCTCGGAAGCGGACCTGGTGATCGACGACTTTCGCGCCGTCGAGCCCGCCGGGGTGATCAGAGACCTCGGCGCTTGATCTCCTCGGTCGCCGCCTCCAGGCGCCAGATCTCGATGTAGGTCCAGGGCCGGCGCCTGGGACGTACGCCGGCGGCCGGCTTGGGGGCTCCGGGGCGGCGGGCTTCGAGCTCCGCGTGCACGCGCAGCAGGGCCTCGTCGGGCAAAGCGACGACCGAGGCCTTCGCTCCTTCCGCGGCGCTGCTCATGCCGCCTGCCGCCTCGCGTGCACGAGCGGAGCCAATTCGCGCACCTTCGCCGGGTCGAGATGGCCGGCGCCGAACTGCAGCACGCTTGCGGCGGCGGCGGCCCCCGCCTGGACCAAGGCAGCCTCAAATCCCAGCGATCTTGAGAGCGCGACGACCAGGCCGGCGGTAAAAGCGTCGCCCGCACCGACTGCATTGAGCGCTTTCTGTCTCGGCACGGTGACGCGCCAGCAGTCTGCGCCGAAGCATGCCACCGCTCCCCGGGCGCCAATCGTCACCACGCAGGCCTCAGCACCTTGCTTCACGGCGGCGCGTGCCATGGCGAGGGGATCGCTGTTGCGTGACAGGAGTCCGGATTCGGCCATCTCCTCCTGGGTCGCCTTCAAGATGAACGGCTTCTCGGCCAGTGCTGGCAGGACCGCCCGGCCGTGGCTGTCCACGACGCAGCGCACGCCTGCTTCGTTGCAGACGGCGACGAGACGGCTGAGGTACTTCGGGTCGACACCCGTGGGCAAACCCCCGGCGACCACGGCATACGAGCAGCCCGGCAGCAGCTCCGTCCGCAACAGTGAGATCAGCTCGTCGAAGCAGGAGTCGGGCTGGTCGAGACCCTTCTCGTACACCATCACCGACCGCCCATCGTCGCCTGTCACGACATACGTGGTGCGGCTTTCGCGCGCGCTCGTCACGAAGCGTGGGTTGAGCCCTTCGCCGGCCGCCTGCTCGACGATCCATCGACCCGCATGACCGCCGGCGACCCCGGTGGTGTGCACGTCGGCTCCCAACGTGTGCGCCGCCCTCGCCACGTTGAGACCCTTGCCGCCCGCCAATGCAAGGACCTCCAGCGGGCGCAGGATCTCACCGATCACGACGTTGGAGACTCGCGCCGTGCGATCGACGGCCGGATTCGGCGTGATGCACAGGATCATCGGCGGGTCGCCGCCGGGACGCTCGCGATCTCAGCCGCAACGGCGGCCGGACCCGCGATCCGCTCTGCTCCGCCCCGGCCGGCCAGCGTGATCGCGGCGACCGCGGTGGCATATCTCGCCGCCTCGGCTGCCGAGGCCCCGTTCAATAAAGAGGCAAGGAAGCCGGCATCGAAGGCGTCGCCCGCCCCGACCGATTCCACCACCTGTTCGGCAGGGATCTCGATCGCCGGCTGCACCACGACCTCTCTGCCGTCGCTGACGAGTGCGCCCTTGGGGCCCAGCTTGATTGCCACGACCTTCGGCCCTGACCGCAGCGCCGCCTTCAGGGCAAGCTCGGGGTCATCGGTGCCGAAGATGTTGCGCGATTCGCGCTCATCGCAAAAGAAGACATCGACGTGAGGCAGCACGTCGGCGAAATGCGGCAGCCAGGGTGCCGGCATGTCGGTCAAAGGAAACTGCGGATCCAGGGCTGTCATCACGCCTGCCGCCCGGGCCCGCTGGAACGTCGGGGCAATGTTGCGATGCCACATGTTGGGGAAGTGCAGCAGGCCGCCGCAATGAAGCAGCGAGAGGCCTTCGAAGTTATTCAATGGAATTGGATCGGGCCATGGTTCGAAGCTCGGCAGCCGGTAAGTCATCGGACGCTTGGCGCCACCGAAAAGGAGCATGTAGATCGCGATCGCGGTATTGCCGGGCGAGGTTCTCGAGAGCGAAGTACCGATGCCTGCAAGCTCAACCGATCGCTTCAGCTGCAGGCCAAAAGGGTCCTCGCCAAAGGTCGTGCAGACCTCGACGTGCACACCCAGCAGCTCCAGCGCCTGAATCGTGTACCCAATCGATCCCGCGACGAGGAAGTCGACCTCGGATGGTCCGACCCACGCGTTGAGCTCTTCGGCGTTGAGTGGGGCATGGCCGCGCACGAACAGGTCGACGTTCACCGGGCCGATGACGACGGCTCGGTGGGGCGCCTTTGCCGCTCGATCCATCAGTGCGTGTTGGCCGGGAAGAGCATGTTCCAGACGCGAGCGTACTTCGGAATGTTGGAGCGCTGCGTATCCGGGTTGTGGCCGAGAAGGACGCCGCACCAGTAGGGCAGCAGTTGACCCGGCAGCACAGCCAGCACCGCGAAGAGCGTCTCGTCCTTGAGGGGCAGCCTGATCACGTAGTCGACGAGGTCGCCGATCTTGTCGTCATCGTCGCTGACGATGGCAACGGAGGGCGTCTTCAGCATGCTGGTGACCTTCGCGATCGTGACCATGTCCTCGTAAGCGGGTCCGGGCGGCGCCACAAGCACCGTGAGGATCTGCTCGTCGGTGAGGCCAAGCGCCCCGTGAATGTGGCGTCCAGGCAGCATCGGCTTGGTGGGGATGTGCGACATCTCGTCGAACTTGAGCGCTATCTCCTCCGCAGTGCCGTAGTTGGAGCCCGCACCGACGACCAGAATGCCGCGGACGTCGTGATGGCGCTCCGCGATGGTCTTGCAGCGAGAGTCGATGGAATCGAACCGCTCAGCCATCATGCGCGGCGTGTCCAGCAGCTGGCGCTGTAGGTCCGCGTAATCGTGATCGCCCTTGCCGCGCAGCTTGCCCAGTTCCAACGCCAGGTAGATCGAGGCCGCGACACGCGCCGTGTAGTGGAATGTGTCGGACCCTCCTGTGTCGAAGCCGCCCGCGGTGAGGATCCTCGCGTCGGTGTTCTGGACGACCGGGCTTCCGTCCACCGAGGTGAACGCGACGGTGAAGGCGCCTTGCTCCCGCGAGCGTCTGGCCGCCGCGACGGTGTCCACGGTACTCCCGCTTCCCGAGTAGGCCATCGCGACGATCTTCGAGAAGTCGAGTGGCGGCGGGTAGCGCAGGAAAGCCAGCGAGTCGAAGTCCCAACCGGGCAAACCTGCGAAGCGCGCGAACGCGGCGTTGGCGACCTGCGCCACGTACTGCGACGTGCCGGAGCCGAGGCCGATGACCGAATGGGACCTGTGCTCCTGGATACGGCGGGCCACCTCCACCGCCTCCCCGGCCGTCTCGAATGTGCCGCTCAGCGCGTCGGGTTGGCTGCGGATGTCGTTGTAAAGGTTGAACGGATGCTCGGTGCGCACAGGCGTGCCGAGCGCCTCGTACATGATCGGCTTCTCGCCGGTCGCCTCGATCTGCTCGCGGACGTTGGTACCGATACCCCATGGCTTGATGCGTTTGCCGCGCTTGCGACCGTTGCCGGTGGTGGTGGCGGGCATGGGTTTCTCCTTTTCTATGTTGGTGGGTTGGGCGCCTGGCGCCCCCCAGGTTGGCTGATCAGGCCGTCGCCAGCCGGGCGCCGGCGAGGGCGTCGTGGACGGCGCGGCACCCGGCGTGATGGCCGAGCCGAAGTCGCTCTTGGTTCCGAGCAGGGGAAGTCCGACAGAGGCCGGCGTCGCCTCCGGTGCGGAGGGTGTCGCGACCGCAGGCGACCGCTCGCCGGAAGCCGCCATCTCGCGGAGCTTCGTCTTGAGCACCTTGCCCGACTCGGTCATCGGGAACTGCTCGAGGAAGCCGACCGCCTTGGGCACCTTGAACGCGGCCACGTGTTCGGCGAGATGGCGTTGCACCTCCCCGGCCGCGATCGAGGCTCCGGCAACAGGCCTGATCCAGACGAACACCTCCTCCCCGTAGTACTCGGAGGGGATGCCGACGACGGCAGCGTCCGCAATGGCCGGGTGGCGCCGGGCGATCGTCTCCAGCTCGGCGGGAGAGATGTTCTCTCCGCCGCGGATGATCATGTCCTTGACCCGGCCCTCGATGCGCCAGTAGCCGTGCGCATCGCGCTCGGCAAGGTCGCCGGTATGCAGCCAGCCGCCTGGGTCGATCGCCTTGCGTGTCTCCTCGGACATCCCGTGGTAGCCGCGCATGACCATCGGGCCGCGTGTGCACAGCTCGCCGATCTTGCCCACGGGCAGCGTGCGGCCGGTGTTCGGATCGATCACCTTGACGGTCGCGCCGGCGATCGGGCGCCCTACCGTGCCGAGGCGCATGTCCTCGGGGTCGTCCACCGCGGTCTGCGTCACCACCGGCGAGGCCTCCGTGAGGCCGTAAGCGATGGTGAACTGGGGCATGTGCAGCTCACGGGCCGCTTGTCGCGCTAGGGCGGGGTCGACCGGCGCGCCGGCGATTATCCCGGTACGCAGCGAAGTGAGGTCGGCCTCCACATTGGGCCGCGCCTCGAGCAGTGCGTGGAACATCGTCGGCACCCCGTACAGCACGGTGCACCGCTCGGCGGCGATTGCCTGAAGCGTCTTCGTGGCGTCGAAGCGCAGGCTCGGAATGACGAGAGTTGCCTGGTAGACCAGCGCTGCCAATGTGCCCATGACGCAGCCGAAGCAGTGGTGCAGGGGAACCGGCAGGCAGAGCCTGTCCTCCGAGCTCAGCCTCAGCGCGGCTCCAACCGCGATGGCGTTCTGCAGCATGCCGCGATGGGTGAGCATCGCGCCCTTGACAGCCCCGCCCGCAGTCCCCGACGTGTAAAGGATGCAGGCGACGTCGTCGGCGTGAACCGAGGCGGAGGCGCGGGTGACCCGATCACCTGGCATCGCCGAGCCCGCCTTGAGCCAGGCCGACCAACCGGTGAGGTGCGGCGATGACACCCCTTCGCCGATCGCGACGGCGGTTTTGGGCGCACCAGGCGCCGCCAGAAGAGTCTCCAGGTCGGCGACATGCCGCTCACCTGGAGCGGCCAGCAGAATCGTTGACCCGGACTGCCCCAGCTGATAGGCGACCTCCTCCGGGCGGTAGCCGGGGTTGATCGGGACCAGAATCGCGCCGATCGTGCCGGCGGCAAGCTGGATGGCCGGCCATTCGGCCACGTTTCCGGCGAGCACCGCGACCCGCGCGCCGCGCCCGACGCCGCTCGCCAGCAGGGCGCGCCCAATCTGGTGCGCCTCGTCCTTTAACTGTGTGAAGGTCTGGCGGCGCCCTGTTGCGAGATCGACCACCGCCTCGCGCCCGCCGGCGGCGCGGACGGCGTGGTCGAGGGTGGCACCAAACGTACCCACCGCCGCGGGGTTCGGCCGCGGCGCCGCAGACGTGCTTCCCGCGGGGGCGCCGGCGGCGCTGAATGCCATCACCTCGCCGATCACGGTGATCCCCGCTCGCTCGTAATGCATCAGGCTCCGGTCTGCCGCCACGACGAACTCCGCCCCGGCTGCCGCCGCCGCGTCGATGTCGGCGGCGCTGCTCACCCGTGCCGCAAGCGGGCTTCGCCCGCGCGCCTTGGCTTCGGCCAGCACCGCCAGGCCCGCGGCCGACGCCGGCACCAGCACGCCAGCGCGCACTGGCAGAGCGGCGACGATCCGCCGCGGGTGGCCCGCGAGCCGGCTCTCATCCAGCGCCACGCAGAGGCGGTCGCCTGGACGCCCGTAGATCTGGGTGAGGCCGCCCTGAATCACGAATACGTCGCCGGTGCGCCGCCGACGAAGCTCTTCGAGCTCGCCCCGCGATCCGACGCTGATCCAGACCGGACCGGCCATCATTTGTGATCCTTGCCTGCCACGGCCGCGAGCCCGCGCCGGACGCCCTCTTGCGCTTCACGCACGCTCGACTCGTCGCCCGCGATGTAGAGCCGACCGAACCGTCCCACCGGCCGGATGTCGATGATGTCGATCTGGGCCGAACGCTCGGCCTCGTTGGCGGCGAGCAGGATGTAGGCGGCCGGCGTCACCTCGACGACGAGCAGCGTCTGGCCCGGTATCAGCAGCGACCCCTTGCGGAAGCGGTTGATGAGCTGAGCCTGGAACGGCGTGATGTTGGAGATCACCTCTTCGGACACGATCGCCGGGCGAATCCGATCCGAGGTTTCGAGCCCCAGCTTGTCGAGGATCACCCGGCCTGCTTCCGCCACCACCTCCGGGTCGTCCGCGTGCAGAGCGAGCAGGCCGAACTCGCGCTCCACGACCTGCGAGCCTGGACGCACCGAGGTCGCCTTGAGGGCCGCGTCGGCCACGCGATATATCTCGTTGCCGGGCGCGACCTCGACAAAGAGCTGTGCCATCCCGACGAGCGGGATGTCACCGTCGGCAACCGTCGCCTCATAGGCCGCGTAGCGCGGCTGCATGCGCGACACGTGCCCGAAAGCTCGCAACTCGACCCCAGCCAATCCCTAATCCTTCTGGTAGATCGTCTTGCCCTCGCGCCGGAGGGAATCGACGATTCCGACAATCGCCGCGTCGACGGTCGCCCCTTCATGCGACACCGCCTTGGCGGCCGGGCTGCCAAGAGATACGAGGACGAGCTCGCCTTCCCCCGCCCCGACCAGATCGACCGCAACGTAAGGAGCATCCGGGCCGGCCTTGGCGTCGCGGCCTATGTCCTCGACCAGCAAAAGCTTGGTGCCTGTCATAGTCGCCTCCTTCATCGAGGCGACCGCGGTTCCAACCACTCGGGCCAACTGCAAGTCAACTCACTCCCTTCCGCGCGCTTTCGGCTGCCACCGCGCCGATCACCTGATTGGTGATCCGCTCGGCGACCTCGGCCTGCGCGTCGGTTCCGGAGACGATCACGCGCCCGAAGAGCCCGGTGCCTGCGACCCGCACCAGCTCCATTCCGGTCGCTTTCTCGATCTCGCTCGCTATCAAATACGCGTATGCGGCCGGCGCGACCTCGACGATGTACAGGGTGTCCGAGGGCTGCGTCCAAGCCCCGCGCCGGACCTTGTTGAAGAGGTGACTTTGATAGGCGCTCAGGGCACTTATGCGCTGGGACGACACCAGCTCCGGCAGCTGCCGGTCGGCGACCTCCAGGCCTAGCGTCCGCAGCACCGCGTCACGAGCTTCGAGCACCGTATCGGTGCGCTGCGCGTGCAGTTCGACGAGCCCGAAGTCCCGCTCCACCAGGATGCCCGCCGACTCAACGGCGCAGGCCTTGAAGGCGGCGTCCCCGATCGGGAACACGAGGCTGCTGGGCGTCACCTCGACCAGAAGCTGCGACATGTCCGGCATGGGCAGGCTGCCCTGCGCCATCAGGGCCCAGTAAGACGAATACTGGGGCCCCATCCGATCGATCTGCATTAGCGCCCGCAGGCGCGGGTCGCCTGATGCCGTGGTCACAATCTGGCCTACTTCTCGCCGCCTAGGACGCGACCATCACGCTTTCAACGGCGTTGTCGGGTCGTGCGATCACGTGCTGCGAGACCAGCTCGCCGACGCGCTGCGCCGCCGAGGCACCCGCTTCGACGGCCGTTTTCACTGCGCCGACCTCGCCCCTGATGATCACCGTGACCAGACCGTCGCCGACGAGCTGCCGCGCTACGAGCGTCACCTGGGCTGCCTTGACCATGGCGTCGGCCGCCTCGACCGCGGCTACGAGGCCTCGCGTCTCGACCATCCCGATCGCGTTTCCTGACGTCCTGTTCTCTGCCACCTGCGCTACCTCCTAGGTTTTGTCTGAGCCCGGCTTGGGGCGCCGGACACGTACCGGGTTGACGGCGACTCGCGGACGAGAACCGCCAGGGGGCGCCGCGCCACCTGGTCCTGGCGGGAAGAAGAGATCCGACACGCCGGCCGCGGGCCGGCCCAAAACGACAGCTGCCCGAAACGCCTCCTTGGATGTCGCGAGCCGCTGCCCTGCCGCGACCGCCTCCAGGACGGCGCTGACGCCACCGCTCGCCACCACCGTGACGAGGCCGTCACCGATGTCCAGGCGCCGCAGGCTCTCGATCGGAGCGGCCTTGGCCATCTCGTCGGCGACGGCGACCGCAGCCGTGAGCCCATAGACCTCGAGGAGCCCGAGAGCGGCTTCGCCATTCACAGAGCTCTCTCGTAGATGGCGCTCACGTCGGCGCCGGTCAACGGCCGCGGGTTGGTGGTCATCGTCATGTCGTTGAGCGCACGTTCGGTGAGCGCGGGGATGTCCGACCTGGTGACGCCGAGCTCGCCGAGGCGGCGCGGCAGGCCGACCCGATCGCCGAGCGAGCGAAGCAGCCTGGGCAGACTGCGCCCGTCAGAGGTCCGGCCCAAGATCGATGCGAGGCGGTCGTAACGATCCCTTCGCGAGCTGTAGTTCACCGCACAGATGTGGGGCAGCAGGATGCCGTTGCAGACGCCGTGCGGGAGGTCGAGCAGGGCGCCGAGCGCGTGGGCCAGCGCGTGCGTTGCGCCGACGAGTGCCGAGTTGATGGCCAGCCCGCCGTACACGGCGGCCAGCATCATGCCCTCGCGCGCCTCTATGTCTTGTCCGTGCTCCACCGCCCGTGCGAGGTGCTTGCTCGCCAGCTCGACGCCGCGAACAGCCATCACGTCGGTGAGGTCAGACGCAAGCGACGAGACGTACGCCTCGACCGAATGGGTCAGCGCGTCCAGGCCACTCGCCATGGTCACCGACTTCGGCATGCCGACCGTGGTGAGCGGGTCGTTGATCGCCACCAGCGGGACGACGCGCCGGTCGGCGATGACCATCTTGACCTTGCGCTCCACGTCGGTGATGACAGCAAAGCGGCTGATGTCGGCGCCCGTGCCGGCGGTCGTGTTGACGGCGATGAGCGGGATGCCCGGGCCTGCCGCCCGGTCCGCGCCTTCGTAGTCGTGCACGCGGCCCCCGTTGGCGGCGAGGAGCGCGACCATCTTGGCGCAGTCGTGGGCGCTGCCGCCGCCGACCGAGACGATCACGTCGATGTCGTGCCCTGATCCGGAGCCGAGCGCAGCCTCCACCTGCGACACGGTGGGGTTGGGCTCCACGCCGGAGAAGACGATCGAGTCGACTCGTGATGCGCGCAGGATGCCGGTCACACGCTCGACGAGTCCGGCGGCGACCATGCCGCGGTCGGTGACCACCAGCGCGCGGCGCCCGTATGCGCTGGTCCGCGGCCCGATTTGGTCCAGCGCGCCTCGCCCGAAGACGACTAGCGGCGGCAGGTAGAGCTCGGTGGCCGCAGCGGCGGCGATGGCGTTGGCCATCACTGCTCGCCATACCAGTCGGGCGACTGCTCGGCGAGGTTGACGTATACCTGCTTGATCTCGGTGAACGACTCGAGGGCGTAAGGCCCGTTCTCCCTTCCCCATCCGCTCTGCTTGAAGCCGCCGAACGGCGCCTCGCTCGTCACCAGGTTGTAGGTGTTGACCCACACGGTGCCCGCGCGCAGATCGCGCGCCATGCGGTGCGCCAGCTTGATGTCGCGCGTCCACACGCCTGCGGTGAGTCCGTACTCGGTGGCGTTGGCGATTCGGATCGCCTCGTCGGCGGTCTGGAACGGCTGGATCACGACGACCGGGCCAAAGATCTCCTCGCGTGCGATCGAAAGGTCGCTGCGCACGTCGACGAAGACGGTCGGCTCGACGTAGTTGCCGTGAGCGAGCTCGGGCGCCGAGGGCCGCCCGCCACCAGCCAGCAACCGGGCGCCGCCGCTCTTTCCAGCCTCGATGTAGCCGAGCACCCGCTCGTGCTGGCGCTTCGATACGAGCGGACCGACGTCAGTCTTGAGGTCGAGCGGGTCACCGATGCGCAGGCGTTTGGTGCGCGCGAGAAACTTCTCCACGAACCTGTCGAAGATCGACGCGTGGACCAGCACACGCGAGCCCGCGGTGCAGATCTCTCCCTGCGTCCAGAAAACCCCGAACAGCGCGCCCGCGACTGCATCGTCCAGCGGGGCGTCGGCGAAGATCACGTTCGGCGCCTTCCCGCCCAGCTCGAGGGAGACCCGCTTGAGGTTGCCCGTCGCGCCCGAGGCGACCTGCTTGCCGACGGACGTCGACCCGGTGAACGTGACTTTGTCGACGTGCGCATGCTTGACCAGGGCATCGCCGGCGGCCGCGTCCCCGAGAACCACGTTCAATGCGCCCTCAGGCAGCCCCGCCTCGAGCGCAAGCTCGGCCAGGCGGAGCGTGGTCAGCGGCGTCTCCGGAGACGGCTTGATCACGACCGTGTTGCCGAAAGCCAGCGCCGGAGCAAGCTTCCACGCTGCCAGCAAGAGCGGGAAGTTGAAGGGGGTGATGGCCGCGACGACGCCGACCGGCTGGCGCAGCGTGTAGGCCAGGAAGTCGCCCGGGACCGGCAGGGTGTGGCCGGTGAGCTTGGTCGCGTAGCCGGCGAAGTACTCGAAGCAGTCGGCGGCGAGCGGAACGTCGATGCGGCTGCTCTCACGGATCGGCTTGCCGTTGTTGAGCGATTCGAGGTGCGCCAGCTCGTCGGCGTGGCGCTCGATCAGCGCGGCGAGTCGCAGCAGGTAGCGCCCGCGCTGGCTTGCCGCCATCCGCGGCCAGCGGCCCTCGTCGAACGCGGAGCGGGCGGCGGCCACGGCCATGTCCACCTCGGCGGCCTCGCCCGTGGCGACCTCGGCGATGGGCTGGTTGTGGGCCGGATCGACCAGCACGGTCGTGCGGCCTGATGCGGAATCCATCCAGCGCCCGCCGATGAGGTGCTTGCCGTGCCTGAGCTGCGTGGTGGAGGGCACGGTCATTTGCGGAGCCTGTCCAGCGATAGCGCCGCGATGAGGATTCCGCCCTGCGCGATCTGCTGCACATTGGGGTCGGCGCCGACGAGGATGAGCCCGTTGACGATGCTGGCCAGGAAAACCGAGGCGATGAGGGTGTTCCACAGGTTGCCCTTGCCACCGGTGAGCCCCACGCCGCCCAGGATGACTGCGGTCAGAACAGGGAACAGCGCCTCTGAGCCGAGCGATGCGGAGGCCTGGCCCACCCGGCCGACAAGGATCATGCCGCCGATGCCGGTGAGGAGCCCGGCCACGACGAAAACCGCGATTTTGATCCGGCGCACTGGAATCCCTGAGCGATATGCGGCCTCCTGGTTGTCGCCGGCGAGGTAGACCCAGCGCCCGAAGACGGTGGTGCTCAGCAGCAGATGGCCGAGCAGGTAGGCGACAAACAGCAGCACGACTGGAACCGGGATCGGGCCCCAGTAGCCCTCGGCCAGGAAGATGATCGGGTCGAGCTGCGACCCGAAATAGCTCTGGCCGCTGGTGAACCACAGGCCGAAGCCGAGTAGTGCGGTGAGCATGCCGAGTGTGGCCACCACCGACGGGATCCGCACCACTGTGACGAGGAACCCGTTGATCAGCCCGACTGCCGCGCCCACGGCGACGGCCGCGACAAAGCCGACGATGGGGCTCTTTCCGCCGACGATCAGGTTCGCGCCGACCGCGCCGCTGAGCCCGAGCAGCGAGCCGAACGAGATGTCGATCTCGCCGATGATCATCACGAATGTGGCGCCGATGGCCGGGATGCCGAAGATCGACGCCTGCCGCAACACGATGAGCAGGTTGCTGGGGGTCAGGAACTGCACCGTGGCGACGGAGAGGTAGATGATCCAGATCACGAAGAAGACGAGAAAGCCGTATTCCGCGAGGAACTCGAGCAGCATCGGCCGCCAGGCGCGGCCCTCCACGTTGAACCTGGCGATCACGCCGTTCACCGGTTCGCCTCCAACCGCGCCACGACGCACCCCTGCGGCGGAACCTCGAGGGTGAACTGCAGCTCGGCGGCGCCCGGATCGATCGCCTCGAGCGCGGTCATGTCGCCCTCGGCGCGGAGGCGGTACTCGCGCTTGGCGTCAAGCCCCAGCCGGACTCTTGGCAGGACGACAGTGACCGTGCGCGTGAAACGCGAGTCTCCCATCCAGCCCGATTCGAGGTTGCCGAGCAGGACGTGCACGACCCCCCCACTCGACCAGCAGCTGAAGGTCAACGGCTCGTGCGACGCTGGCGCCGCGGCCCGCACCCCCTGGGAGTCCCCAGTGAGCTCGAGCATGGCGCGCGCCGCCTCGATGTAGGGAGAAACGGTGCCGAGCTGGGAGTGGGGCACGAGGGCGTCCGACGGGTCGGCGAGATCGGGCGGCTGCCAGTAGATGAACCGGCCCTGCCGCGTGAGCACCGGCGACCCCGCCGTCGCGTAGCCGACCCACACGCCGTTCTCAGCCTTGACCGCAACTCGCTCGGGCATGTGCACGCGCTCCTCACGGGGCAGATCGGGGCTCGACGGCTGGCCCAGCGTATAGCCGCCGGCGCGGCGGTCTTTGGTGGCTGCCACGCCGGCCCGCTCCAGCAATTCGCCGTCGACGAAATCGGCGCGGCCAGTCACCAGCACCGGTCCGCCCAGCCGTTCCAGGCGGCCCGTGTCGAACCTGGCCGGCAGCTGAACCACGACACCCTCGTTCCATTGCTCCGGCATCCACTCGGGGCGGGTCCCGGCGAGGACAGGCAGCGCCCACTTGAGCGCCATGCCCACGTAGTCCTCCACCCACTCGCTCGCGTTCGAGCGCGGGTCCGCGTCACCCTTGCGGAGCAGGCCGTCGCGGTTGTGCACGAGCAGGGGGCCGTAAACGGCGTCCAGGCGCTTCGCGCTCGCCTCGGCGGCGTCGAGGTTCTGGGAGAGAAACGCGACGTCCTCCTCGCCGATCAGTCGGTCGTTCCAGTCGTTCATCCATGAGATGTAGATGCCGTCGCGGCCCAGCAGCTTGCCTTCGGGGCCGATGACCGTGGCATGCGTGAAGGCCCACATCGCCCAGCGCAGCTTCTCCGGCGTGTCGCGCAGCGTGTCCCACGGCTCCCAGCCGTCCCACGTCTCGATGAGCAGGTAGTGGCGGCACGGCCGCTCGCGGCGCAGGTTGCCGCCGGCTATCTGTGCGCCGTGACCGAGCAGGTAGGCCAGCTGGAACGTCCATCCCTTCCACGTGTCGTCCCACCAGTCCTGCCAGGCCCCGCCCCACGTCTGGTCGATGAAGATGTCCAGCGCGCCATCGGCCACGACCTCTTCAAGGTCGACGCAGCCGGTCATCCATTCGGCCGTTCCGCTGATGCCGCTCGAGTAGGCGATTACCAGCCCGTCTGGATGAGAGTCTTTGCAGGCGCGGAAAAGGCGCTTGACGGCGTCGGTCCAGGTCCGGTTCTCGGCGGGATCGGAGGACGCGACTGTCCCGTAGGGCCCGTTGCGCGTGTAGAGCAGCGGGCCGAAGAAGCCATCTCTCAGGTGGATGAAGTCGAGGCCCAAGAACTTCGCCACCGAGCCCCACTGCTCGCCAAAGAACTCGGGAAAGAGCTCGCCCTCGGCGAGACCGTTCGGGCGTGTAGCGTACTGGTAGCGGTCCTCTTTGAGCGGAACGCGAGGATCGAGGTCGGGGCCGGGGAGCGGCGAGATGTCGAGCGGGTAGAGCTCGGGGTGCCGCTCGAACCAGCTCGAGAAGAGGTCGTACATGCTGCCGTCGTCGGGAGGTGCGACCACCTGCCCAAGGCCGGCAACGAGAACTCCAAGGCGAAGCTCCGAGAGCCCAACCTGGCCACCGGCCGACCGGACCTGCGCCAGGAAATCGCGCAGGTCCGCGTAGCTGAGCGCCGCCCAGTGGGCGAAACGCCGTGAGCGAAGGGGCAGGCGCTGCTCGGGTTCTCCGGTCCATTCCGTGACCAGGTCCGCCAGCCAGCCGATGTTGAAGCACACGCCCTGGATCTCGTGATCCCCAGCGAGCAGTGCTCGGGTCCGCCCGAGGAACCGCTCGAGCGAGCGGTCCCAGGGCGGGTTCCCAAACCAATCAATGTCGATTTCGACCATGCGGTCCAACGAATCGATTCCGTCAGCTCTTCATGTGCACCGAAACGGGGACTTCGATCGAGCCGGCAATGTCCGAGCCGGCAAAGATCTGTCCGAACGCATCAACGGCGAGCTTGCCGGTGCCGCTCGGGTTGGTGTCGACACATCCCTTGTAGATCGTCCCCTGGTCGATGTCGGTCACCGCCTGCGGGTCGCAGTCGATGCCGAACACGAAGTACTGGTCAGAGGTCTTGCCGGCGGCCACCATGGCCTGGAATCCGCCGAGGTCTCCACCATCGTTGATTCCGACGATGCCCTGAAGCTGCGGGAACTTCTGAAGTGCGGTCTCGGTCGAGGTGACTCCATTGGTGGCAAGGCCCCCGATAAACCGGCCGACCACCTTGATCTGAGGGTCGGCGGCGAGCATTCCCTGCTGGATCGCGTCAGCGCGCGCGACCAGGTCAGGGATCGATGGGTAATCGAGGATGGCAACCTGTACGGCCTTGCCGGGGAACTGCTTGGCCGCGTACTGGCCGGCGGCCGTGCCCTCGGCCGTGCCGATGGTGAGGTTGTTCACGGTGACCGTGACGGCGCCGAGGCTGAGTAGGTCGTTCCCGGTCACCTGGATGACGACGATGCCCTTCGCGATCGCGTCCTTCACCGCGGGTCCGACAGTGTCGGCCGCGCTGGTTGTGATGATGGCAGCAGCGCCCTGAGTGACAAATCCCTCGAAGCACGCCACAGCCTTGGCGTTATCGGTCGCCGAGTCGCAGATCTGGGACGTGAATCCAAGCGCCTCGGCTTCGGCCTTGGCCGCGTTGTTCAAGTTCTGGTGGTACTGCGTCTGCATCGTCAGCGCGACGACGCCGACCAGCTTGCCCTTCGAGAACTGCTTGATCGTCGAGAGCTGGCTCGAGGAAAGGGCCAGCTTGTCGCCCACGATCTTCTGCGCCTGCTGGACCTTGCCCGCCTTGGGCTGGGTTGCCACAGTCGGCGAGCTGCCACAGGCAGCCCCCAGCGCAACCACAGCCATCATGGCCATAAGCGACCTGAATCTCACCTTGCTTCCTCCCTTGTGAACTGGCCCAGCGAGTGCTAGGACCCTGATGGACGAGCGGCACGGTCGAGCACGCTTTTCGCTGTGAGCTCGTCCGTGACCAGGCCGTTGATCCAACCACCGACCAGTGCTCCATACACGGCAGCGACCTTGTCCTCACCTCCCGCACATGCGAGCGCAAGCCGCGCTCTCCGAAGATCCTCAAGCCTCACTCCCACGAGGCGGTCCCGAAAAGAGCCCGGGAGAGGCCGTCCACGCTCATCGATGAAGTTCCCGCAAATGTCGCCGACTGCGCCGGCGCGCCCGAGCGCACGCAGGTCGCTTTCCTTGATCAGGCCCGTGCTGACGTAGATCTCGTCGAGCGAAAGGGTTCCAACACCGATCACGTACAGGTCGGCCGAGCGGGCGAGCCTCAGCGCCTCGGCGATCTGCGGGCTGGAGGCCTCGAGCTCAGCTGCGCTGGCGCCCCGGCCCAGGATCGCCGGCGCGTTGATCTGGTAGGCTCGCCCGCCGAACGCCGCGGCGGCCGCTTGCGAGATCGCGTTGTAGTCGATCTCCAGGCCCTGGTGGCCGGCGTTGCCCATGGCCTGTACGACGGAAACGTTGCGCAGGTCGACCGGCGAGAGGAGCCGGACCAGGTGGGCCAGCGTCCTTCCGGCGCCGAAGCAGGCCACGGAGTTGGAGGTGACCACCTGCTCTACCAGGCGGGCGCCGGCTCGCGCCACGGCCATCCGGATCGAGCTGTCGCGATCGGTGAAGATGCTGGCCACGGCGACCTGCTGCAGATGCCCGAAGCGCTTCTTGAGGGCGCTCTCGAGCGAGCGGTTTCGCGCGTCGGGCGCAACGATTCTGATCTGCACCACTCCCCGCGCGCGGGCATCGGAAAGATAGCGCGAGATCTGGGACCTGGAGACGCCGAACTCTTTAGCGATCTCCTCCTGGTTCAATTCCTGCTCGTAATAGGCGCGGGCGACCTCAGCCAGCATGCTCACGTCCTGATCCTCGTGCACATTTGTGCGTGCACGTTTGACTGGCACGCGAGAGGTATATCAGACTGAGGAGTGCCTGGCAAGGGCCAGTCTTGAGTCCACAATGAGCCAGATGAGCGACGTCACGGTCGGCAAGCACCGCGGTCTTCAGCAGTGCTCGTCACCCACGGGCCGGATGACGATCATGGCGCTCGACCACCGCCAGAACCTGCGTCGCATGCTTCATCCTTCAGACCCCAGCCGCGCCACGTACGCCGAGCTCGTCAATTTCAAACGAACTGCGGTTCGTTCCCTCTCCGACCTCGCGACCGGCGTTCTCCTGGATCCAGAGCTGGGTGCGGCGCAGTGCATTGCGGACGGCTCGCTGCCCGGGCATGTCGGCCTGATCACCGCGCTCGAGGCGACCGGCTACGAGGGCCCAGCGACGGAGCGCGGGAGCCGCCTGCTCCAGGGATGGAGCGCGGCCAAAGCGCGCAACCTCGGGGCTTCGGCATGCAAGCTGCTCGTCTACTACCACCCTGAGGCAGCCAACCGGGCCTTCCAGGAGGCGCTCGTTTCAGAGGCGGTCTCTCAGTGCCGGGCGGTCGACTTGCCGATCTTCGTCGAGACGCTCTGCTATTCGGTGCATGAGGGCTCGCCGTTCGAAGGCGAGGCACGCCGGCGCATCATCACCAGGACCGCTTCCGCGATGTCCAACCTGGGAGCGGACATCCTGAAGCTGCAGTTCCCATATGGACCCGAGGTGACGGATCGGGGGCGCTGGCGCGAGGCCTGCGCCGAGATCACCGAGGTCGCCCGTCGCCCGTGGGTGCTGCTCTCGGGCGAGAACCCGCCGGACGCATTCGTCGAGCTGACCGAGGTGGCGTGCCGCGAGGGCGCGAGCGGGATCGCCTGCGGCCGGGGCATCTGGACCGAGGCGCCCGCCCTGCCCGAGGCCGAGCGCGACCATTTCTTCAGGACCGTCGCGCGCGAGCGCCTCAAGCGCCTCCACGACATCGTCGAGGCGCACGCGCGCCCGTGGACCAAGGCTTATCCCTCGATCGACCCCGACCTGGAGGGCTGGTACCGGAACTAGCGGCCGAGCACGCGGGCGAGATAGGCGTTCGCGAAAACCCTGTTTGGATCCAACCTGTCACGCACGTCCTGGAAGGTCTGCCACTCCGGGTACAGTTGCCGCAACGAAGCGGCGTCCTGGAAGTGGAGCTTGCCCCAGTGGGGCCGGCCCCCGTAGGCGTTCATGATCGCCTCCACGTTTCGGAAGTACGGTTCGTGCTCGAACTCGTGGAACACGTGGACGGCTATGTACCCGGTGTCGCGGCGGTATGCCGGGCTCAGCGGGATGTCGTCGGCCGCGACGGTGCGCACCTCCACTGGGAAGCTGATGTAGAGACGCTCGCGCTCGATCATCCGGCGGATCTCGGCGAATGCAGTGAGAAGGTCATGGCGCGGCACCGCGTACTCCATCTCGCGGAAGCGGATCAGGCGCTCGTTGGTGAACACCCGGTCGCTGCGATCGGTCATCTCCTTCCGCGTCATGGTCCTGGCGGTCAGGCCCGCCAGCCGCGGGATCCACGCTCTGCGCACCGCCGCCGCGCGCTGGATCAGCCCGAAGGCGCGATTCTCGATGAGGATGTCCTTGAGGTAGGCCACCGGCCCTGAACGACGTTCGGCCGGGGAGGGCGGGTCCTGGGTGCGGGTGTTGGTGATGGCCTGCGCCCA
>JBIOJB010000052.1:0-21420 GCA_044450465.1 Candidatus Dormibacterales bacterium
GACATCGGCGGCACCTTCACGGACTGTTGCTTAATGCTAGACAGCGGCATCACGGTGGGCGGAAAAGCGCTGACCACTCCAGGTGATCTTGGGCGGGGAGTCTTCGCCGCGCTCGAGACTGCCGCCGGTGAAGCCCGAGTTTCAGTCGGCGACTTGCTCGCTGCTTCCCATCAGACCGTGCACGGAACAACCATTGCCACGAACGCGGTCGTCGAGCGAGCAGGTGCACGAACCGGGCTCATAACAACCCGAGGCCACGGCGACGCGATCCAGATCATGCGGGGTGGAGGCCGGACGACCGGGCTTCCGCCCGAGACGATGCTGCGTGCGAGCAGGACAGCGAAGCCCCGGCCAATCGTGCCGAGGCACCTCGTGAGGGAGGTAACAGAACGCGTTGACTGGAAAGGCGAGGTAGTTGTCTCCCTGAATCGCGTAGAGGCGCGGCGGGCTATCGCGGAATTGGTTAACGAAGGGTGTGAAGCAATCGCCGTGAGTTTTCTGTGGTCGTTCAAAAACCCAACCCACGAACGGGAGGTCGAAGCGCTTATTCGGGAGGTTCAGCCTGACGTCTACGTCAGCTGCGGGAGCGTAGTGGCGCCCCTGTGGGGCGAGTACGAGCGAACCGTTGCAGCCGTTCTCAATGCCTACACCGGCCCCGTGGTCACACGCTATCTGGACGAGCTGGACAACGAGATTAAGGTGATGAGACGTCGAGAGGGGGCTACCCGCCTATTCGTAATGCAGGCATCCGGCGGCGTTGCAAGTCCCGGCCGCGCAAAGCGGCAACCGGTGCGCCTCTTCCAGTCGGGACCTGCAGGTGGTGTCGCGGCGTCTCAGCGCATCGGCCGCGAGCTGGGTTATCCGAACATCATCACTGCAGACGTCGGCGGGACCACCTTTGACGTCGCCTTGATCGTTGGCCATGAAGCGGTGGCTCAGCGGACGATGATCGTCGACCAGTACGAATTCTTCAACCAATCTATCGACATCCGCTCGATCGGCGCGGGTGGCGGCAGCAAGATCCGCACCGACTCTGATTTGGGGACGATTCGTGTTGGACCGGACAGCGCAGGGGCATCCCCCGGCCCCGCGTGTTACGGGCGTGGCGGCGTCGAGGCGACGCTAACCGATGCCGTTCTGGTGCTGGGGTTCCTCGGTGCGGGTGCGCGCCAGGGGGTGCTTCGCCTCAACCGGGCCAAGGCGCTCGAGGCATTGGCCGCCGAGGGCAAGAAGATTGGGCTCGATCCCGTCGCTCTCGCCCAGGCAGCTGTGGCGATCGCTGAGCATCACATGGCGGAGCTCATACATCAGATCACCATTGGCCGCGGGCACGACCCCCGCGGCTTCGCGCTCTTCGCCTACGGAGGAGCAGGGCCGATTCATGCTCCTGCCCTGGCTCGAGAGCTCTCGATCTCCGAAGTCGTCGTCCCTGGCGGCGCTCTGGCCTCCGTCTGGTCGGCTTGCGGCGCCGGAGCGGCAAACTTGAGCGACGTTCACGAACTCACAGACATCCTCAGCGAGCCGATTGAGGATAGCGCGTTGACGACGCGGCTAAGGGAGGTTCGCTCGCGCGCGGTCGAGTCGATGGTGGCTGAAGGCCTCGATCCTTCCGTCCTGACTGTGGCGCTCAGCGTTGACGCGCGCTATATGGCTCAAGTCCACGTCGTCGAGGTTCCTGTCGAGGATGTCCTCGAGCAGGAGGCAAGCGCCGAGAAAGTCTTCGCAGCATTTGACGCGAAGTACGAAGACCTCTATGGAAGAGGCGCGGGCTATTCAGACGCCGGCCGGCAGATCGTGACCTTCCGCTGCCGCGTCTGGGGTCGCCAGAGCGGGGGGCTGACAAGGCCCATGACGTTCCGGTCCGACCTCACCCGAGGTCGTGGCCGGCCAACCACTCATCGGTCACGAGAGGTCTTCTGGCCGGGGGAGAAACGGCCGCTCGCGACCGCGGTATTCGAAGGGGTTTCGGGCCTCGAACGCGATGTTGCGGTCGCGGGGCCGGCCTTAATCGAGCTCGGGACGTCGACGGTAGTCGTCTACCCTGACCAGGTCGCCTGGAAAAGTGGGTCGGGTACGTTCCACGTTGTATCTGCCAAGAGTGATCGTCTGCTTGCTCCTGGAATACTCGTCGCTACCGGTAGCCGAGTACAGCCTTCGTGAACGCGCCACGCATTGCACGCGATCGGTGTGGACCGATATTCATAGTCGCGGCGGCAGCCGGAAGGCAATCGTCGCGGTGCACGCGCCGCCTTCCACCAATGATTCGTGTCCATCGATGAAGGAGATCACCACAGTGCAGTCCCACGGGCAAATCGATCCCGTCACTTTCGAAGTAGTCAGGCACAGCCTTTGGAATGTCAACGTCGAGCACGGAATGACGCTCGCTCGTGTCTCGGGATCGCCAATCGCAGTCTACGCTCACGATTTCAACCCTGCGCTGCTCACGGCGAGCGGCGAATGGGTCTACACCGGGGCCTTTCTGCAAGTACTCTCCGCGGCGTGCGAGTCGGCCGTGAAGTGGATCATCGCGCACTACGCGGAGAATCCCGGCATCAACGAAGGCGATTTCTTCCTCACGAACGACCCGTGGATCGGTGCAATGCATCAGCAGGACGTCAACATCCTCCACCCTGTCTTCTACGAAGGCGGGGTCTTCTGTTGGGTGGGGAACTCGCTGCACCAATACGACCTCGGCGGGGAGAACCCGGGAAGCTTCTGCCCGAATGCGAACGACGTCTTCAGTGAATCCGTTCCAATACCGCCGATCAAAATCGTCGAGCGTGAAGTGATGCGAGACGACCTCGAGCGGATGTACGTGCGTCGCTCGCGGCTGCCGAAGCTAGTCTCTCTGGACCTTCGTGCGCAGATTGCGGCGTGCCGATCAGCGAGATTGCGCATCCTCGAAGTCATCGCTCGCTACGGGGCCGAGACGGTGCAGGCGGTGATGACGAAGATCACCGATGACGCCGAGCGAGTCTTTTTGCAGCGAATGGGCCTCGTCCCCGACGGAACTTGGTCGGAGTTGAACTACCTCCAGATCGCGCATCGGGGAGACCGGAGCGTCTATCCGGTACGTCTCACCGCCGAGAAGAAGGGCACGGAGCTCTACTTCCGCAACGAAGGTACGCACCCACAGGTCGGGTCCTTAAACAACACTGTGCTCGGCTGGCGGGGCGGAATCATGACCGCGATCAATCAGATCTTCCTCTTCGACCAGATGTGCGCGATCGGCGGCGGTTTGCGGCACATCCACTTTGACCACACACCAGGCTTGATCACGTGCGCCGATTTTCCCGCATCTGTCAGCTGCGCACCTCCCACCGCGACGCTCCTCACCCAAGGCCAAGCGCTGCGATGTCTGTCCCGGATGATCTCTGGGTCGGCCGAACTGTGGAGGGAGGCGAATGCTCCGTATGCGGCGACGCAGTTTCCAATCGTCTCATTCGAGGGCCTCGACCAGCGAGGGGATCCCGCAGCTGGAATCTTGCTCGATCCGATGACGGGCGGTCTGGGGGCGTTCGCTGATCACGACGGCGTCGACTCGGCTGGATTTCCGCCAGACCCGATGTCGATGGCGCCGAACGTCGAGTTCAACGAGCAATCCATCCCGATGCTCTACCTCTACCGCCGCGAACTCATGGATTCCGGCGGCGCGGGCAAGTATCGCGGAGGAAACTCATGTGTTCAAGCTTTCGTCTTACACGACACGGAACGTCTGCTCCTGAGCGTTACTGGTTCCGGAGTCGCTCTGCCTTCGAGCCTGGGCCTTTGGGGTGGCTATCCGGGCTGTCCTACGCGCTACACGATGGTTGAGCAGAGCAATGTGAGAGAGATGCTAAAGAGCGGCGCGATCCCGGGCGACGTTGCGGATATCTCAGGTCAACGATACTTGCTGCCGACCGGCCAGGAGAGTATCGAAATGGATAAAGACTGCATCCTGGAGTTTTGGAGCAGTGGCAGTGGAGGCTATGGCGACCCACTTGAGCGGGATAAGCGGCAAGTGAGAGAGGACCTGAGGGAAGGGCGTATCTCGCAGCGCACTGCCAAGCTCCTGTACGGCTTGGCGGTCGAAAACGCCGAACTGGATCGCCCGTCAAGCGACGGCGAAGAAGAGAGACTACGAGTCGGTGCGAGTGAAGCGCCCGTGGTTCCGACCGTATCAATGGGCAACGGCCGGTTCAAATGCCAGCGGTGTGAATCATCGCTCGGCGACGCTGCCGATTACCACGTTGGCGCCGCCGTCCAGGAGGTCACATTGACATCCGTATGCCCTCTCGCTCTCGATCCGGCGCAGTACGTCGACGACGCACCATCGCTCGTTCGCTACGCGTGCCCGACCTGCGGCGCCCTGCTCGATATCGCCTTCGGTCCAGTGGGTGCGCAGGGACCGAGATGAGTCCGCCGCGCGTCGACCCGGCAGCCCTGCTCGGCATGAAGCGCGAGGGTCGGAAGATCGTCGTCCTCACCGCGTACGACGCGCCGATCGGCGCCCTCGTCGACAGAGCCGGCGCCGACATCATCATCGTGGGCGACTCTCTTGCGCTTTTCGTACTTGGGCAAGACTCGACTCTGTCGGTAACGGTCGATCAGATGATCCATCATGCAGCGGCCGTTCGCCGAGGTGTAGTGCGTGCGATGGTCGTTGGCGATCTTCCCTACGGAAGCTACGAGGCAAGCCCCGGAGATGCGATTCGAGTTGCCGGGCGGCTACTGAACGAGGGCGGGGTCGACGCGGTGAAGATCCCGGCGACGCCCGCTCTCGTGCCTACTGTTGGAGCGGTCGCAAAAGCCGGCATCCCTGTCCTTGCCCACCTCGTGCCGAGCACGGTCGCGGGGACGACGCTGGATAGCTTCGAGCCCACCGGCCAGACCGCCAAAGAGGCCGATGCCATCGAAATGACCTCCCTCGAGTTTGAGGCTGCTGGCGCATTCGCGGTCCTTCTTGAAACGGTCGAGGCGGCGGTGGCGCGGCGCGTCCGTGCGGCTCTCACGGTACCGGTGATCGGTTTTGGCTCCGGTCCTGATTGCGACGGCCAGGTCGGCTCGACCTATCACGTGCTGGGTTTGGCACCGGCCCGCCCTCCATTCATGCGCGAGTACGCAGATCTCTCGGCAGCCGCGCTCCGGGCGCTCTCCGCCTTCTCGGCCGATGTCATATCGAAAAGCTTTCCCTCAAGCTCGGAGCGCCTGTCTTGACAAGAGATGGATCGGCACCGGCCGGACCCCCGGCTCCGGGAGCCCGAACGTGACGGAGGCGCGCAAGAAGGGACGCAAGGTGGTGATCACGACCGGCGGGAGCGCTAAGCCGATACCGTGGCCGCTCTCTCAGGGGATTAGGGTCGAAGAGACCCTCTTCATCGCTGGCCAGGTGGCGCTTGACGAAAACCTCAAGCTCGTCGGCGCCGGAGATGCAAGGGCACAGGCTCGCCAGGTTTGGAAGAACATTGATGCTGTCGTAACTGCGGCGGGCGGGCGGCTTGAAGACGTGGTCAAAGTGGTCACGTATGTCGTCGACTTCGCGCATGGCGAAGCGATCCATGACGTGAGGAGGGAGATGTTCCCAAACGGCGATTTTCCGGCGGCAACCATGATTCAGGTGGAGAAGCTCGGCCTGCCCGGCTTGCTGCTTGAGACGGACGCGGTCGCGGTGATCGGTTGCTCCGACAGATACATGGGCGACCGCGCGGCGGCCGCAAATGCCGCAGTTCGAGCATACGGTTCACGCGCGCGCGCGAGTGGAAGCCGACGAACTCAGGGAAGGAAACCGATGGGAAACTCAGCAAGATGATGGAGGGGTGACAGTGCCTGCAGTTCAAGGAAATATGAGTCGTGAGAGTTCGGCGCCACTTTTTCGCCATTTGCTAACACCGATCAAGGTCGGATCGTTCGAGCTGAAGAACCGCGTCGTGTTCCTGCCACATTGTGTGATGTACGCCAAGAACCACCTCCCGAGCGAAGAGGAGATCCACTACTACCGGGAGCGCGCCCACGGCGGAGCTGCGCTGATCGTGTGGGGAAGCCAGTCAGTTCAGCGCGGAAGCACTCTCGGCGCCGATATCTATGCCTGCGACGCAGCAGTGAGGCCGGGCTATCGCGCTGTGGCCGACGCCGTCCACGAAGCTGGAACGCGCATCGTCGCGCAACTGACTCACTACGGAAACCAAAGCATGACAGGCTCGACGCTGGCAATGGACGACTGGGCGCCAATGCTAGCGCCGAGCGACAAGGAGGACGACTTCATCGGCGTCACGCCCAAGGTGATGGACGGCGGTGACATCGAAGCAGTCATCCACGCGTTTGCGACCTCCGCTGAAAATGTGGCGGCTGGAGGTCTTGACGGCGTCGAACTACAAGCAGGTCACACGGGCCTGCTCCGGCAATTCTTGTCTCCCTACAGCAACACGCGGACGGATGCCTACGGCGGCGATCTCAATGGGAGGCTTCGATTTCTCCGAGAAGTGATCGCCGCGGTCAGGGAAGCGCTCGGCAAGGACCTCCTGCTCGGGTTGCGATTGTGCTGCGACGAGCACCTTCCATCTGGCATCAATGTGTCGATGGCGGCGGAGATCGCGAGGGAAGTGGAACGCCTTGGAATGGTTGACTACCTGTCGAGCGATATCGGCGTCCTCGCCACGCCCGAGGTTATGAATGCTCCGATGACGACTCCTGCGGGCTACGCCCTCTACACGGCAGTTGCATTAAAGAAAGCCACGAACCTCCCGGTGATCGCCTTCGGGCGAATCACGCAGGCGGGCCATGCGGAGCAGATCCTCGCACGTGGGAACGCCGACCTAATCGGATTCGCGCGGCAACTAATCTGCGACCCGTACACGATCCGCAAGATCGAGGAAGGGCGCAGCGATGAGGTCCGCTACTGCATGGGCTGTAACCAAGCCTGCTTCGGGCGCGTCTGGCGTGGGCTTCCGATCTCATGCACGCACAACCCAGCTGCGGGGCGTGAGCAGGAGTGGGGCGTCGGAACCCTGAGCCCAAGTTCGCGCCCACGGCGCGTGCTTGTTGTCGGCGGCGGTCCCGCTGGCATGAAGGTTGCAGAGGTTGCTGCGCTCCGCGGCCACCACGTCGTCCTTGCCGATCGGTCGCCATGGCTCGGTGGCAGGGTCCGCGCGTTGTCGGAAATGCCGGGGCGAGAGGGCTTTGGCGAATGCATTCTCTATCTGGAGAAGGCGCTGAAGCGACTCGCCGTGGATGTGCGACTTGACTGGAACATAACTAGTGACATGTTCGCCGACGAATTCGACGCAGTCGTTATAGCGACAGGCTCAACGCCACGCCTGCCAGAGATCTTCGAAGGCATGGCCTACGACTTCCCTGTCCATACGGCGGCCGATGTGATGGCGGAGAAAACTCCACTCGAAGGCCACATCGTCGTCGTCAACTACGAGCGGTTCTGGGCGGCACCGACCATCATTAACTACCTCTTGAGGCGAGGCTGCCGCATCACAGTTGCGAGTGTGGGCGGAGCGGTGGCGCCCGACATCGATGTCCCCAACCAGGAGGTGCTCGCCTCGAAACTCGAGTCTGCAACTGTAGCCGTGCTTGCCGGAGTCGTGCCCTCTGCCGTCGACGGCAGACGTATCTCTTTCAGCGGCCGCGCTGGGACGACTACGGTCAGCGACATCGATGGTGTCGTTGTCGCGGCAGGAGCCAAACCCGCGAATACGCTGGTCGAAGCGTTTGCGGCGACTAACGGCCGTCACGCTGCACTCGAGGTTCACGTGATCGGCGACGCCCTAGTTCCACGACAGGTGGATCACGCAATCGTGGATGGCGAGCGGATCGGGAGAGCAGTTTGATCCGGTGCGCCTGACGGCATTAGTCTGTCCTCTCTCCGAGTAGACGCGACACCTGGAGACTCTTCCAGGTAAGACGCGGCGGCGCCATTCTGTGGGTACTTCACCACCCCCAGAGGAGGCGCCACCTATGACCAATGATGACGTGATCTACCGCAGCCGACTTCGTCTGTTCGCCCTCGCCAAGGAGATGGGCAGCGTGCGAGCAGCCTGCCGAATGCTCGGCGTCCACCACTCCACCTATTACCGCTGGCGACGGTTGCTGCTCCGATACGGACCCGAGCTGCTGCGCCCGCGTGAGCGCCGCCAGCCGCGGATGCCGAACGCGATCTCGCCTATGGTCGAGCAGCGCATCCTGGCCATGGCCATCGCTTATCCGGGCTGGGGTCCCAACCGGATCAGCCTGGAGCTGGGCCGCCCCAAGTGGGGTGGCATCAAGGTTTCTGGCAACGGGGTCTGGCGGCTGCTGCGTCGCCATGGGCTCGGTCACCGTGCCCAACGCTTGGCTCTGGTTTGCGGCTTTGCTGCACCACCTGAACCGGAGCGTCGGCCGCCACTCCCCGAACTCCATATCGAAGCTGACCGGCCCGGTCATCGAGTTCAGATGGACTGCTTCTACATCGGCCGGCTGTCAGGCACCAAGGGCGTGGTTTGGCAATACACGGCCATCGATGTTGCCAGCTCATACACCTGGGCCGAGCTGCGGGTCACGCCCAAGAACCCAGCTGCGCAATGGACTTCAGCCCTCGCCCGTCGAGTCGCCGACGAACTGGCTCGGAAGGGTTGGAAGCTCGAGGCGGTGATGACTGACAACGCCTCCGAGTTCCGCTCCCAGACCTTCAACCGCAGCCTCACCGACCTCGGCGCCAAGCACATCTACATCCGCGCCGGCAGACCCCAGAGCAATGGTTGCGTGGAACGCGTCCAGCAGACACTCCTCGAGGAGTGCTGGAAGCCTGCCTTCGCCCGCTATCTGATTCCCAAGTACACCGGTCTGCAGCGCGACTTGGTTCAGGAGCTCGGTCTATACAACTCCGACCGCATCCACCAAGGCCGTCGCATCAAAGGCATGACGCCGGCGCAGGCCATCGGCAACCGTAAGCTGTGGACCAGCAACCCTCAGTGAGGCGTCGCTACATCTCGGGGAGAGGACACATTAGTCCGTCAACTGGCAGGCGACGCACACGCCGAGACCACCGGCGAGGTGCGCAGCCAGAGTCTGCCGTCAGCGCTTGAGCAGCCGGGCCACCGCTGCCGCTCGACTGTGGACGTCAAGCTTGTTGAGTGCATGCTCCACGTGGTTGCGGACGGTGGTTGTCGAGATGCAGAGCTGGGCCGCGATGGTCTGGGTCGAGGCCCCGTCAGCGAGTAGCGTGACGACCTCGCGTTCGCGCGGCGTCAGCGTCGTCTCGCGAGAGTCGCTCACGCGAGCCGACTCCTGTCGAGGCATGGCTGCCTGGGCGAGCCGGACAAGCGCCGCCTCGCGGAAGAAATGGACGAGAACGGCTTCTTGATGGAGCTCGGGCGGAAGGACAACTGTGGTGACTTCGAGCCAGATCCGGGTTCCTACCGAACCTGTCCCGAGCACCTGTTGGCCCTCAACTACCTTTTGGTCCTTAGTCGCCGCCGCCGCCAGGCAGGTAGGCCCGCAGACCGGGTTGCCGTGTGGGTCGGACCAGGCACACACGCTACAGCAAGGCCGGCCCTCGACCTCCTGCGCTCGGTAGCCGAGGAGGTGGGTGGCGGCGTCGTTCCATGCGACGACCCGGTGGCGGCTGTCCACTGCAACCATCCCGTCGCCAGTTTTCGAAAGGGCCTTGCCGAGATCGAAGCCAAGTATCGGCTGGTAGGGACGGTTGCCGGTATCGCCGACCACTTCGCGCGCATTTTCCTTCCGCAATGCAATCAACCTTTGTTACCCGATCCTGATCCCACGAGTAGAGCCGCGAGCGGATCAGCGGCCGAGGTCACTTCCCAGACGCGCTTCGCCTTCCCGGTCTCTTGACGCAGCAGCGATCCCGGGTCTCCGAGCAGCACACCGACACGCAGTCGCAGGCGCTCCTTCAGCGCCCGTACCAGGCTGCCCACCAGCTCGGCGCGCTCGTCCGGCCCCACCGGTCTTGCCAGTTCCGGTCGCACAACTAGCTCGGGAAGGGCGTCCCGTCGGTCAAGGATGATCTGGTACTGGCCGCTGACCCGGGGATCATCGAGGAGGACGGCCTCGATCTCGCTGGGATAGACGTTGATACCGCGGATCACAAGCATGTCATCCACGCGGCCGGCGAACCGCGTGATCCGTCGGGAGGTGCGTCCGCAGCCGCAGGGGCCAGCTACGAAGCTCGTGATGTCGCCGGTACGGTAGCGGATGACCGGCATTGCTTCCTTGGTCAGGGTCGTCAGCACGAGCTCGCCCGGCAGACCTGTTGGGACTGGCTCCCCGCGCTCGTCCACCAGCTCGGGATAGAAGTGGTCCTCGAAGACGTGTAGTGAGCCGCGACCCTCGCAGCATTCCGCCGCCACGCCCGGCCCGATCACTTCGGAGAGGCCGTAAAGGTCGTGTGCCTTAAGCCCGTCCCAGGCTTGCTCAAGCTTGCTTCGAAAGGCCTCCGACCAGGGCTCCGCGCCGAAGACGCCATAGCGCAGGTTCTTTCGGATCCGGTCTTTCAGCCCGTCGGCCTCCGCTCGCTCGGCAAGCAGCAGCGCGAAGGAGGGCGTGCAGGCGAGGCCGTTAGCACCGAGGTCGGCCATCAGCTGGACCTGGAGGCCCGGGTTGCCGGCTGAGGCAGGCACGACGGTGGCACCCAGCCGCTCACCGCCGTAGTGCAGACCGAGTCCGCCAGTGAAGAGCCCGTAGCCATAGGCGACGTGGAGGACATCCTGCTTGCGTCCACCTGCGGCCGCGATAGCCCGCGCATTGACATCGGCGAAAAGGTCGATGTCCGCCATCGTGTAGGCGACGATGGTGGGCTTGCCGCGGGTCCCGGAGGAGGCGTGAACGCGGACGGTGTCGGCGAGCGGGACGGCAAGCATCCCGAAGGGGAAGCTGTCGCGGAGCTCGGACTTGGTCGTAAAGGGCAGCCGCCGGAGGTCATCGATGGTCCGGATTGACTCTGGCTCGAGGCCTACAAGCTTGGCCTTCCAGTAAGGGGAACCCGAGTTCTTGAGGCGACCAACCAGAGCCGCCAGGCGCCCTCCCTGCAGCTCTCCCAGCCGCTCCGAATCCATCGCCTCAAGCTCGGGCTGGAACATGGTGCTGGTCACCTTTTTATTGCACCCCATTGCTCTTCACCCGATTCGTGGCGCTGTCCGCGGCGACGGCACGAACTGCCAGCTCGCCGTAGTCCGCACCGATCCCAGCCGCATTCAAATTGCCATCGGGCCGATACCAACGCGCCACCCAGTTGCACATACCGAGCAGCGCCAGGCTAGTTAGTTCCACGCTAACCGGACGGAACTCGCCCGACTCGACACCAGAGGCCAGGATTCGCCGAAAACTCTGTTCGTACTCGTCACGGCTGGCTAGGTGCGCTTTCAAATAGGCGGGTTCCAGGAAGCGGCCCTCCTCCACGAAGCAGGCCACGTTGTCGAGGTCGTGGATCAGCTCGACCACGTGCGCGGCCACCGCCCGCCGCAATCGCTCCTCGGCGGGTAGTTCAGACTCGGCGATCGCATGCATCGCCGGGGTGGTCCGCTGGACGGTATGCTGCACGATCTCAAAGAGCATCGCCTGCTTGCTCTGGAAGTGGTTGTAGAGGTTCGACTTCGACATTCCCGCTCTCGAAGCGATCTCGCGCATGCTGGTGCCTTCGAAGCCGCGCCGCCGGAAGAGCCGCGCCGCGACCTCGAGGATCCGCTGCCGGCTGCTGGCCGCCTCAGTCATGAATCTCCTCCGCTCGAGCCGCGATTTGGACGCCGGCGGCGAGGGCCGCCAGGTTGAGTGGGCGGAGGCTCTCCGGCACCCGTCCGGCGACCGCGCGCTCCAGATCCGAGAAGGGGACGAGCCGGGTCAGCTGCCAGAGCGCTCCTAGGGCGACTACGTTGGTGGACAGCCGGACGCCGGTACCGGCCGCAGCGGCGGCCATCTGAAGGCGATGCTCGATCCAGGTATTTGCCAGCGGTGCAATGGGATCGCCATCCACAAGCAGCAGGCCGCCAGGAACTAACTCGGCGACGTAGGCGGCACGCGCAGCGTCGGTTAGGGCCACCAGGACGTCGAGCGCCTCCGCCCGCGGGAAGGCGATTTCGGCCTCGTCGATGATCACGTCCGACCGGCTGGCACCGCCGCGAGACTGCGGTCCGTAGACCTGCGACTGGGTTGCATTGAGGCCGGCCATCACGGCGGCCTCGGCGAGTATTACACCGGCCAGCACCACGCCTTGCCCACCCGAGCCGGCAATGCGGATGCGTAGGCAGCTAGCCACGGTGCAGGATCCCCATCGCCAGCCCGGCCGGCAGGGCCGCGCCGGCCGCGGGCAAGTTGCCGACAAAGGCCTTGCCGGCTAGGATCTGGCCTATCGCCGCGTCACGGCGGCGCATCGCCACCAGCATCTCGGGTCCCTCGCCGAGATCGTTGTAGCGGCCATAGTAAACGGGACAGTCGCTGATCAGCTCGACGAAGCTGAAGCCTCGGTGTTCAATTGCCTGGGCGACTATATCGGCCACCAGGGGCGGCTCATAGAGCGTCACTCGAGCAATGAAGGTGGCCCCGGCGGCCTCCAGCAATCGGCAGGCATCGAAGGTAGGCTCCGCGTTCCCGCGGGGAGCGGTGCTCGCCAGGCCGCCCAACGGAGTGGTGGGAGCGACCTGCCCGCCCGTCATCCCATAGATCGAGTTGTTGAAGAGCAGGCAGGTCAGGTCCAGGTTGCGGCGAGCGGCGTGAATCATGTGGTTGCCGCCGATCGCCAATCCGTCGCCGTCGCCCGTGATGACGACAACCGTCAGATCCGGCCGGGCGAGCTTGAGCCCGGTAGCGAAGGCGGGCGCGCGGCCGTGTGTCGAATGCATTGTGCAGAAATCGGCGTAGCCCGCCAACCGGCTGCTGCAGCCGATCCCGGCGACGAGGGCGATCCGGTCCGGATCCAGCCCCAGGTGGTCGACAGCCTCGAAGAGCGCCCGCAGCGCGATTCCGTGGGCGCAGCCGGGGCAGAGGACATGCGGCATCACCGCCCGGCGCAAGTGGCGGATAGCAGGGAGCTTCACACTTCCACCGCCGCCGCGGCCCGAAGACCCGCCAGCACCTGTGCGGGCGTGATGGGGGCTCCGTCGACGCGATTGAGCCGCTCGATCCGGCAGGCGCCGGCAGCTGCTCGGGACACCTCGCCCACAAGTTGTCCGAGGTTCAGCTCGGCGACAAGTATCGCGCCGACCCGCCGCGCCGTCCGGGCGACCGCCTCGTCGGGAAATGGCCAGATCGTACGTGGCCGGAGCAGGCCGGCCCTGAGGCCACCGGCCCGCGCCTCTGCCACTGCCACCTGCGCGGCCCGCGCGCCGATCCCGAACGCGAAGACGGCCACCTCGGCGTCCTCCAGGCCGATCTCCTCGGCCGCCGGCAGTTCCTCGCGATGGCACTCTATCTTGGCGTGGAGCCGTCGCAGCAGTGCATCCACCGCGGCCGGCTCCTCGGTCGGAAATCCGTTTTCGTCATGGAAGAGGCCGGTGATGTGGTAGCGCCGGCCGTTGCCGAAGGGCGTGAGGCGCGCCGGCGCATCCCCTGCCGCAGCGTAAGGCTTCGCATCGCCCGGCGGCATCGCAGGTGGCGGAAAGAATGTCGGCGTTGCCGGGTCAGTGACCCGCTCGCGCGTGTGGCCGATAACCTCGTCATACGTCACGATTACCGGCGTAGCGAACCGCTCGGCAAGCCGGAAGGCGGCCATCGTCAGCTCGTGCACCTCGGAAGCCGAGGCCGGTGCCAGCACGATCGCTGGCCGGTCGCCATGGGCTCCCCAGCGGGCCTGCATCACGTCGGCCTGCGAGGGCCCAGTCGGAAGGCCGGTGCTCGGCCCGCCTCGCATCACGTTGACGACCACGCATGGGAGTTCGGCCATCGCCGCGTAACCGAGGTGCTCCTGCATCAGCGAGAAGCCGGGCCCGCTGGTGGCCGTCATCGCCCGGACGCCACCGGCCGCTGCACCGATCACGGCCGCCAATGACGCGATCTCGTCCTCCATTTGAATGAAGACGCCGCCCAGCGCCGGCAACCGCCGGGCCATCTCCTCGGCGATCTCCGATGAGGGAGTGATCGGGTATCCCGCGAAGAATCGGCAGCCAGCAGCGAGCGCGCCCTCGGCGCACGCGGAGTTGCCCTGGAGCAGGCGGGGCTCAGGCAACCGCACCCTCCTCACTCAGCACAGTGATCGCGAAGTCCGGGCAGAGCATCTCGCAGAGCCGACAGCCGGTGCAGAGGGCCGGATTGGTGACGGTGACTTTGAGGGAGTCGTCGAGGGCCAGGCACCGTTCGGGGCAGAGGCGGACGCAGATGTCGCAGCCTTTGCACCACGCTGACTCGATCTCAAGCCAGTGGCGGAGGGTTGCCGGACGGGGCGGTGCATGGGCTGGGAGTTCGGCCGCCGGAATGCGCAAAGTACGGCCGGCCGCGAAGGCGGCCAGGTTGGCGGCCACTGTCGGCGACGGTACGGTCACCCGGATCGACTCCTCCCAGGGGCCTTCGGGCAGCCCCAGCAGCGCCGACGCGACGCCCAGTAGCACGCTCCCCGCCGCTCGCTCGCTCCCTGCCTCGCGGGCGATGGCGGTCGCGTCGACCAGGATGGCGTCGCCCGGTGCCGCCTGGTCGAAGGGATAGCGCGATACCCAGGCCCGTCGGTCGAGACAGGCGACGGGTGGTACCACGCGCCGGGGATCGGCGACTAGTCTGCCGCCAGGCCGCAGGTGCGCGCTCCACCGGAGCGCCTCCGCCCATTCAAACGCGATCACCAGGTCAGCCTCGCCTGCCGCAATCAACGGGCTCGCTACCTCGTCGCCGAAGCGGAGATGGCTGGTCACCACACCGCCTCGTTGCGACATGCCATGTACCTCGCTCTGCTTGACATCGAAGCCGGTGCGAAGCAGGGCGTCGGCGGCGATGTGGCTGGCCAGCAGCACGCCCTGGCCGCCGACCCCTGCGAGCAGCACGCCGCGGACTGGAGCCTTCATGATTGAACCGCCGCGACGAGTGGGACGATCGCCCCGGCCGGACAGAGTTGCGCGCAGACGGTGCAGCCGGTGCAGGATGCGGCATCGATCTCAACACGCCGCCGGCCCTCGTGCCAGGTCGCCGGGCTCCAGAGCAGCGACGGGCAGTCGAGGTTCATACAGAGCTGGCAAGCGATGCAGCGCCCATCGATGACCGCGAAGGGTTGGTCGCGGATCTTCACCGGTGCCTCGACGCAGGGTCGGTTGGTTATTACGACCGCCGGTCCGCGATGAGCAATCGCGTGCCGCAGTCCGCGCTCGAGCATCCCGAGGTCATAAGGATCCACGACGTCGACCTGCTCGACGCCGATCGCGCGGCAGAGTTCGACGAGGTCCACCGCCGGGCGCGAGCTGCCGTCGAGAGCAGCGCCCGTCCCCGGATGGTGCTGGCCGCCGGTCATCGCCGTGGTCCCGTTATCGAGAATCAGCACCGTCACGTTCGCCTGGCTGTAGACCGCCTCCATCAACCCCTGGATCCCGCCGTGCAGGAAAGTGGAGTCGCCGATGGCCGCCACGACGGGGCCGGCGACACCGCCCGAGGCGGCCAGGCCGACCGCCATCCCGATGCTCGAACCCATCGCGACACAGGTGTCCATCGCCGCCAGCGGCTCCAACGCGGCCAGTGTGTAGCAGCCGATGTCGCCGGCCACGACGGCGCCCAACCGGCGCAGCACAAGAAAGGGAGCCGAGTGCGGGCATCCCGGGCAGAGCACCGGCGGCCGAGGCAGGTCTTCTCCTGGGCCGCGCAGCTGAGAGGTTAGGGCAGGTTTCGCGGCGATGACGCCGGCAAGCGTGAATCCGGCTCGGACCAGCTCGGCCGAGAGCTCGCCCTCTCGAGGGAAGTAGGCCTTGCCCTCCGGCCGCAGCCCTGCTGCCGCAAGAGCATCCTCCAAGAATGGCTCCAGCTCCTCGACCACGAATAGTCTTTCGACGCCGAGGGCGAAAGTGCGGATTCGCTCGATCGGCAGTGGATTGGTGAGGGCGAGCTTGAGAACGCTCGCATTCGGGACTGCCTCCCTTACGTAGTGGTAGGCGATTCCCGACGTGACCACTCCGATTGCGTGGTCGCCCTCGATCTCACTCGTGAAGTCGCCCTTCTCGGCGCGAGCTCGCAGGCGCTCCAGCCGCTCCAGCAGAACCAGCCGACGACGGCGGGCATTTGCCGGCAGCATCACGTACTTTTCGCGATCCTTCTTGAAGCATCGGATCGGCGCCTCCGCGCGCTCAGCCGGCCGCACGACCGAGCGGCCGTGGGCTACTCGGGTGGTGGTGCGCAGCAGCACGGGGGTGTCGAACTCTTCCGAGATCTCGAAGGCGGCCCGCGCCAGAAGACGGGCATCCTCACTGTCGGCGGGCTCGAGGAGCGGGACGCCTGCCAGCCGGGCGAAGAAGCGGTTGTCTTGCTCGTTTTGCGAGCTGTGCATGCCGGGGTCATCTGCGCTGACGATCACCAGCCCGCCGCCGACGCCTACGTATGCCGCCGTCATAAAGGTGTCGGCGGCTACGTTGAGGCCCACGTGCTTCATTACCGCGAGCGCACGGGTCCCGCCGAGCGAGGCACCAAGGGCGACGTCCAACGCGACCTTTTCGTTGGGCGACCACCGGGCGTTCACCGCGGGAAAAGTGGCCAGTGTTTCCACGATCTCGGTGCTGGGCGTACCTGGATAGCCAGTCACGACCCGGACTCCTGCCTCGTAAGCACCGCGGGCCACGGCCTCGTTGCCGGACATCAAGACCCCCTGAACGACCGACCGTTCGTTCATCGACCAAGTCTACCACACGTTTAGAGGGCCGACGTGAGCAGCGCAGAAATTCAGAAGGAGGGTTCTGGCGGTACAGCTGGGATGGGGAAAGAGGTCGACAGCCGATTTCGGACTCGGACGGCGCGGGAGTACTCGTTGGTCAAGCCACAGAGGCGCTTTCGGCGAACGATGACCCCCGTCCGGCATGTCGGGTCCGGGGAGGGCGGCTGCAGGCCGGAGCGCTAATGTGGCCGGCCGCGGGTTGTAGTGGTTGAGGTAACCCGCACCACTATCCCTCTGAAGTTTGAGGGCGGGACTTCAGTGGCCTCGGAAGGCCTCCTCGAGCCACTCCGCTGACACGCCAGGCGCCACTTTTGCATCGACGACCAGACCGGTCCTTCGCCCCGCATCGACCCAGGCACGCACGGCTTCGAGATCGGTCTTCGACCGCACCGTGACACCCTCGAGGCCCAGGGCGCGTCCCACGGCTGCGAAATCTGTGTCCGGGAACCTAACTATCTCGAGGGACTGCCCTGTGTGCGCGAAATGATGCACCTCGGCTCCATACGCTGCGTCATTGTAAATCAGCACAAGGAGATCGAGGCCAAGGCGCGATGCGGTCTCGAGTTCCGGGAGCGCCATCAAGGCGCCACCGTCGCCCACAGCGGCGACCGTCAGCCGATCAGGGCGGGCCACGGCAGCGCCGACGGCGCTGGCCAGCCCTAATCCGATCGACATATAGGCCTGAGTGAAGACGAATGCGTCCGGGCTGTCGACCCGAAGGTACATCGCCGGATAGCCCATGAAATGACCCGAGTCGACGGCCACGGCGCGCCCCGCCGGAAGGATCTCGTCGACAGCGATGGAAAGCGTCCGCGGATCGATGTGCCGGGCGTCGCCGCCGTCTGCAAACGGCTCATCCCGCCAGCGGTGAGTCCGGATGCGCTCGGCAAGGGCAGAAGTGCGCCAACCTTTCGCGGATTGCCCTCCCAGCTCACCGAGGAGCGCTCGCGCGGCTTCCGCCACGTCGCCCAGCACTCCCACATCGACCCGATGCTGGGCTCCGATCGCTTCCGCCTCGTGGTCCACCTGCACCACCACGGCTTCCGGTCCGACCAGCCGGCCCTGCCGAGTAGTCCACATGTTCAAGGAGGCGCCGAAGGCGAGTACGAGGTCGGATTGGGCAATCAGTTCCGCGGCCAGCGGCGTCGCGAAGCCACCTGAGATGCCGAGCGACCACGGCGAGCTCGAGAAGAGGCCGTTGGCTACAGCGGAGGTCGCGAGCAGAGCACCGACGGCTTCGCCAAGCTGCTCCAAGGGTCCGCGTGCGTCTGAAAGCACCGCTCCGCGGCCGGCCAGTATCAGCGGCCTCTTCGCCCTCGCCAGCTCGCGGGCCAACTCTTTCACCGCCGCTTCAGCCGGCCGTGCAGGTCGCAGGACAGGAGCCGCGGGTAAGTGAAAGTCCTCGGGCGCTTCGGCGGCCTGGATGTCAAGCGGCATCGATAAGACCACCGGGCGCCTTTCCGTTTGCGCCCTTCGCGCCGCCCGCACCGCATCGGCAACCGCGGTCGACCGGCTGCGAATGCGCTCCGGGACCGCTCCCACCGAGGCCACGACCCGGTCCTGATCGATCCGGAAATTGGAGTGGATCGCAGCCGCGGCGGTATCGGCTGCCAGCACCAGGACCGGAGTTCGGCTCTTGCTCGCCTCGGTCAGGCCGGTCATCGTGTTCGTTAGGCCAGGACCCTGATGCACGCTGCAAACTCCCAACCGTCCGCTGACGCGCGCGTACGCGTCGGCCATCGTGATCGCGCCCCCTTCGTGGCGTGAAGGAATGAAAGTGGCGCCGGCTCCGACCAGCGCGTTGGTGATGGCGAAGTTGCCACTACCTACGAGCCCGAAGACATGGCGGACGCCGAGCTCGGCGAGCGCCTCACCAATGGCCTGCGCGACGGTCACCTCGGGGCTCTCACCGTGAGCGAGCATCCGGCATGCGCCGAGCGGCGTCCCAGTTCCTTTCGAGGTTCTGGATCAAGGCGGGACTGTAGAGACACTTCGCCTGAGCGATCGCGTATGTGGCGAGGTACTGGCGAAACACGTCGAGCGGCTCGTGAGCTGCCCGGAGGGCGCGGCGGTTGGCGACCAAGCTGGTCGGCCCCGCAGCCGTCAAGTCTTGTGCCAGCCTTGTGACTTCGCTTTCGATCTCGTCCGCATCCACTACTCGATCGGCGATGAGCCGGCCTTCGGCCGAGCCAGCCTGGAACTCCAGGTTCAGGAAGATCGCCTCGCGGGCAAGGCGCTCACCAACAAATCGCGGCAGCCGGAGGTTCGCACACCCCGGAATAATGCCTTCCTTGCGGGCCGGCAGGTTGAAGAACGAGCTACGCTCGGCAACCACCGCATCCATGACCAGCAGCCACTGACATGCGCCGCCGATAGCCCAGGATTCGACTGCGGCAAGGAATGGCTTCTCGATCGGGTCATCCTCAGAGCCTTCGGCCCGTGGCTGAGTAGGCGAAAGTCCGCGGAACATCTTGTTCACACAGCCCAGCTCGCGCTCGAGCATGAACTCGACAAGCGAGATCCTGCCCTGATAGAGGTGTGTCAAGTTGATGCCGGATCCGAAGATGCGGCGCCCCGCGTGCTTCGGGTGCGTCATCGGTGCTCCGCGCAGGATTCCAACCTCGATCTGAGGGTCTAGGAGGACGAGGTCCACCGCCGTTTCCATGGCTGCGGTCGATGCATCGTCCTCGGCGTTGAGGAAGGCGAGATTCTTGAGCGTGATCCAGCCGACGTTCCCTCGTCGTTCAATCAACGCACTGCCCAGATCGACACGACCGCCGCTACGCAGCTCGGCGAGCTGATCCATAGCTTCTTGGCGGGGCCGTCCCATCGCCTCAATCAGGTGAAGTCCGGTGGCCCGATTCGCGAGGACTCGACTGAAGAAGTCGCCCTGCGCGATCTCAAGGCCTCGCTTCTCCTTCTGCAGGTAAGTACGCTCCCGTTCGATCTCGCGCCGCGTAGGTACCAGGCCGGGGAACCTCTCCGCAGCCTCGTAGACGAGCTCCGTGCAGCGCAAGTACCTCCGCCCGCCGTCGGTGATCTCCTCGTAAGCCGTGACAGCGTCGACCGCCCGACGTGTTGCCATCCTCACATCATCGCTCCAGCCGGCGAACGAGTGTGTGCCCAAACGGTTGGCATTGACCCGTGCGGTCATCGATTCCGGCACATCGTCGCGCAGGCGACGTATCTGGGGCATGCCAGCAACGGGTATCTCGCCGCCATCAACAGCGACGTAACTGTCCCACTGAACCCTGCCCATTACTTACATTCGCTATCCGCACGGATGTCTCGCTCCGGCCTGGTCCGTCATGAGCCACCTAACCTGCCGCGGAATCTCGGCCAGAGTGCCGACTGGAGTTGACCCGCTTTCGTGGACGGGTTCTGGCTTTGGGAGTCGTGGATGAGCGCCTCTGATTTGCTCCACTAACAGCCAGTAGGCAGCCAAGCTGGCCTATGACTACGGACGAAGGTGGACGATTGCGGATTCGCGCCGCTAGTGGCCGAGCTTCTGGGCACCCGTACGGACCGCTGTGCACCGTAGCCCCCAGTCGAATGGATGGCAGCCAAGGTGACAGCCAAGGTGTGCACTGAACGAAGGAGGTGGCTCTGACGTAGATAAGAACCGCTGAGTTCGATGCTGGCCAGCAGATGGGGCGGGGCCCCGAAGCCGTTCTGCAGGGAATGGCTTCAAACCACCGCGAGCTGCGTCGGTAAAGAGCCGGTCGTGGTGAACGTCCGCGGAAAAGGCGCCCCAGAGGTGTCAGGTGAGGTTCGAGAAGGCGAACGAAAGTGAACCACCGATGAAGTGTCGAGAGTCTGAAACGACGTCGAAACCGGGGCCTATTGGCGGACCCGGGAGGAGTCTGAGGGAGACCTGTCTACTGCCCAGATGGCGTCCGGCATAGAGGTGGCGCGAGCTCGATCCAGGCTGCTGGTCGGAACAGTGGAACCTATCGTCCCGATGTGGAGGTCGGTCAGGCACAGGGTGCCGGGCTGGACGCAAAAGGAAGAACCGCAAGCGGCGAGTACCGCCAGCGGGAGAGTACCGATGCGGGGCACAGGGACGGAACGCCTCGTAGTAGTGATGAAGCCTGGTAACGCGGGTGGAGCGAAGGAGGCGTGCTACCTCGGTCGGCGAAACGGCCAACCGCCGTGCGGGAGGAGCCGATGAGCGGGCCGAAGCCGTTTGAGATCTCGAAAGAGATGGTCGGTGAAGCCTATCGAAGGGTGAAAGCCAATCGAGGGGCCGCCGGAATCGACGGGGAAACGATCGAGGAGTACGAGCGGAACCTGGAAGGGAACCTGCACAAGCTCTGGAATCGGATGTCCTCGGGGAGCTACTTCCCGCCGCCGGTGCGGATGGTTGAGATACCGAAGCCAGGCGGACGGGGCGTCCGGGTGTTGGGAGTGCCCACAGTGGCGGACAGGGTCGCGCAAACCGTCGCCAAGCTGTATCTGGAGCCCAAAGTGGAGCCGTTCTTCCACGACGACTCCTACGGCTACCGACCGGGGAGATCGGCGCTGGACGCGGTGGCGTGCTGCCGTTGGCGGAGCAAGAAGGCCGACTGGGTAATCGACCTCGACATCAAAGCCTTCTTCGACACCATTCCGCACGC
>JBIOJB010000053.1:0-21012 GCA_044450465.1 Candidatus Dormibacterales bacterium
ACCCTGGGGTGGCCGCAAGGTTCTCGCCCGCCCCGCCCGACCCGGCTGCAGGTGCGACGCTTCGGGGCGAGCTGGGAATCACGGGGGCGTTCTGCCTGCAGGTCGGAGCCTACGAGCGCCACAAGGGCTCCGCAACGGTTGCCGACGCCGTCCGGAAAGTGCGCGGACAGGGAATCGACCTCGTCTTGGTGCGCTGCGGCGTGCGCGGCGAGACCAGTCGCGAGGAGGGCGTTGTCGACCTGGGCTGGGTGGACGATGACGCGCTGCTGCGGCTGTACAGATACGCCGACCTTGTCTGCGTGGCATCCACCCACGAGGGATTTGGATTCCCCGTGCTGGAGGCCATGCGTTGCGGAACCCCGGTGATTGCCACCGACGTCCCCGGACTCCGCGAGGCTGCCGGCGACGCCGCGGTCCTGGTGCCGGTGGATGACGCGGCGGCGCTTGCGACCGCGCTGAACACATTGCTCGGTTCGTCAGTCGAGCGCGAGCGACTCCGTCAGGCGGGACTCGCCTGGGCGGGCAACTTCACGTGGGAGAAAAACGCCACCGTGACACTCGAGTTGCTCCGAGAGGTCGTCGGCTCAGCCCGGGCGTGACCGGGATCTGTCAGCGAGGCGTCCCAGAGCGCCCGCCGCGGTCTTGCCTGAGGCCGCCCAGTCGAACCTATCTTCAGCGGCCCGTCGGGCCTGCTCCGCCATCGCCTCCAGGCGCGCAGGGTTCGCAAACAACCCCCCTGCCACGGCGGGCATCGAGTCGAGATCGCACACCTCAGCCTCCAGCCCCGACCGGAGCGCAAGCCCGCGCGCACCGACCTCGGTAGTAACCACCGGAAGCCCCGCCGCCAGGTACTCAGTCATCTTCAGGTTGCTGCCACCGCCTGAGCGCATCGGGTTGACGGCGATGTCGGCGGCGCCCAGCCAGGGCACGACGTCGGCAACCTCACCGGCAAAGATGACATTGGCCACACGCCTGCTTCGCGATGCGACGCGACCAACGACGACCAGCTGAATACTCTCGCAGGCGTAGGCCGCGGCCTGTTGTTCGAGCATCTCCAGCGCCTCGATGTTGGGTCGATGCGCCGATGCCACAAAGACAGCCAGCCGCGCCTCCACCGGCAAGCCGAGGGCGCACCGCTTAGCCAGGCGATCGGCCGCGTCGGCGGGCCGGAACTTCGTCAGGTCGGCAGCGTTGGGCACAACGATCACTTCTGGAGCGCCGCCGTCGCGCATGATGTCGGCGTCCGACTCGGTGCAGGCGAATGCCACGTCGACGAGATGCCACGCCTCTCGCTCGGAGCGGGCCACGGCGCCCGCCAGCCAACCACTAAAGGGGGTTCCTCGTGGTGGGTACAGTTGTGCTTCCACGTTTGGTGCATCCATCACAACCGGCGTCGACGGGGGCATCGCTGCCCTGACCCAACGTACCTGGTAGGGATGAGATACGAGGACAACGCTGGCTGCGGCCAGCGCGCGCCTGAGGGGTCGTCGAGGCAAAAGCGAAAGAAGCTCGTTGAAGTAGACCTGTGGATACCCCAGCTGTGCTAGTCCGAGCATCCAGGCCAGCGACATGGGGTCGCGCATTCGGTGCTCGGTCAAGGTCGGCGAGACCACCAGCCGTGCCGGTGGCCACGGTAGGTCGGTCCTTTGAATCACCTGGGAGAACTGCTCAATCCTCCATTCGTTGCCTAAGTTCCTCAACAGCTCAGCCAGGCGTGTTTGCCCGCCACGGCGCGGAGGGTGGACCGCGAAGGGAGTCACGGCCACAAGCAGTCGAGAACCCGCCGATGCGGTCAAGTCGGCAACAGATCATGCACTGGTCTACTGGTTACTGGCAAGCCGTCATTCGGCCAATGATATGGACCATCGATGGAGGGCGCCCGCGGCGACGGTGCAAGCTGACTGAAGCGTGACGTCGTTAGCGCGGCGGCCGTCGCCAATGAGAATAATGCTCAATTTGTTGTCGCTGGTTCACCTGCGAGTGCCATCCGGATCCGAGCCACTCCTGACTAGACGGAATCATCCGGCGGTGGCGGGAAATAGTTTGGGCACGCCGCTGAGGTCTGTCTTGTTCATCTCATCGTCTGGGTCACTCGCCGGTGGTGCCGAAGGTTGTCTTTGCGACCTGGCTGCGGAATTCGTCAGTCGCGGCATTCGTGTGCTGGTGGCTGCTCCGTTCGAAGGCGACATGGGTACCACGCTGCGGGCGATGGGCGTGACCATGGTCGTCGGCGAATTGGGCGTTCCGCGCAACCGCAATGAGGCAATGTCGGGGCGGGTTTTCATTCGGGCCGTCGGTGCAATCCCCAGCCTATGGCGCATTGTCAGGATAGCACGTGCGGCTGATGTGGAGCTTGTCCACACCAACACGTCGATAGTTGTCGTCGGTGCCGTGGTGGCCAAGATCCTTGGCGTGCCCCATGCGTGGCACATTCGCGAATTGCTGACGGGTTTCCGGTCGAGACTTTTAGCGCGACTAATCGCCAGGGCAGATAAGATCTTGTGCATTAGCCAATCGGTTTTGGCGAACGTGTGTCGGAGGGACGCAGCAATGGCCGCTAAGGCTGTGGTCATTCGCGACGCAGTGAGCCCCCGAATGCTCTCCACTCACATTCGTCGTGCGAAGCGTAGTGATGCCATTCGGACTGTCGGGATGGCTGCCCGAATCAACCCAATGAAAGGGCATGGGCTCTTTCTTGAAATGGCGCGGAGTCTAGCAGCCCACAATCCGGGGCTACGGTTTGAAATTGCAGGCGGCTCACTCAGAGCCTACGAGGAACTAGCATCTCAGTTATGGCGCTTCGTAGATGATTGTCGCCTGACTGATGTCGTGACTTTTTTGGGAGCAGTGCCGCGCGACGAAATGCCGATTGTGATGTCGTCTTGGGATGTTCTTGTGATGCCGTCGACCAGCCCGGAGGGAGGGGGCCTGGTGATCCTCGAGGCAATGGCGATCGGGGTCCCGGTGGTCGCTACCACTGGCGGTGGCCCCGCCATGAGCGAGGCGATCACATCGGGCCGAGACGGCATCCTCACCGCTCCCGAGCCGGAGGCACTGGCAGCTGCCGTTCAATTGCTACTCGACGACAAGAATCTGCGGACGAAACTAGTTTCAGCCGCGAAGGTACGCGCACGGGCAGAGTTTGGGATCACAAAGCAGGTGGATCAATTGCTCAAGATATATCGTGAAATGTTGACTGGTGGAACGGCACAGGGCAGGCGCACACATGCTTAAGGATGGTGGGCTTGGATAGGCGCTCCATTCCTTGGAAGAGGTCGCCCGTGTCGTTGAACCTAATCGTCGTCCGAGTATCCATCACCGCATCGGTGCCTCAGGCGTTCGGGTGTGTGAGAAGGAAGGCCTCGCAAGATCCTTCGTCAACGGCGGAGCGCTCATCTTGGCTTGCTGGAATAACTTGTCTGTGTTTACCTGGCCTCTTCCCCACTCCTGCGACCTTTCGATAAATACTTTTCGAGGTCTTTTAGACCTGATGGCGAGCCCGCTTCGTAGAAGCGCTGATTTACCTCGAGACCCGCCAGTCGACCTTCGATGCTCAGATCCTTCATCGTGTCGGCGAGGTCGGCGACCACGTTGGATTCAATTCTTGTTGCGATCACGTCTCGTGTGAGCACGGAGAGGCCGTAGTCGATCCAATGCATCTCAGATTGCTTGTCTAGCGGGCGGCTCTTGTCGTATAGGGTCACGCGTCCATCCTTGTAGATTGCGTTGCTCGAATCCCAACGTCCTTCGTTGCGCAGCACCGTCATCAGCGCCGGCTGTTTGCTTTGGCGCCAGGCGGCTTCCACCTCGTCCATTGCGATGGGGAGATATGAATCGCCGAAGAGGACGAAAAAAGCTTCGTCGAGTGCTCCTTCGTCGAGGGCAAGGCGCAACGCGCCGCCTGTTCCCCTTAGGCGCTCTCCTTCCTCCACCCAGGTGATCTTCAATCCGAATTGCTCTCCCTCGCCGACGTGGGCGCGGAGCATCTCGCCTCTGTAGCCGACGCTGTAGGTCACGCGCTCGACGCCCTGGGCGGCGAGGTGCTGCAGCTGCCATTCGGCGAAAGGTCTTCCCAGGACTGGGATCAGGGCCTTGGGGATGGCTTCGGTCGCCGGCCGCATTCGGGTGCCGAGCCCACCTGCGAGCACGATGCACTGGAGCGTCAATGTGCTTTCACGACCCTCTCCCCTTCGCGGAGAGGGAGGTTTGTTTTCAGGGGATAAGCCGCACGGCTGAGATGTCTTCTCCGAGGCCGTGCCCCAGGTAGAGGGGCGCCGCGGCGTAGCCGTGCCATTGGGCGCAGCTGCCTACGAAGACGCGAATCGTGGTCGAGGAGTTGCCGAGTGTTCGGAAGATGACCTGGTGGCCGGGGTCGCCCGTCTGCTCGTCGGTCAGGTCCCAGCCTCCTTCGCGAACCTTGTCTTCGTGTCGATCTCGAGCCAGCGGTAGTCAGACCAGTTGGTTCCCGCGGGGGGCGAGACTACGAGCTGGTGATACGGCGTGATCGTGTCCACCGCTCCGGTCACCACTGCCGCCTTGACCGGGATTGTGGTGCCGTCGGTCATGGTGATCTGCGCGTCGGGTGGCGAGGCCGCGCCCGGTGAGCCTTGGAGCTCGGTTGCGACGCCGCCGGCCGAGACTCCATAGATCCTGAGCGATTGCGTGCCGGTCGGATCCGACAGGACTGAGTCGGGCAGTGAAGCGGACAGGCGGTATCCGCTCTTCTCCAGGCCCGGCTGCCCGTACACCGCGGCGACGTCAGGGCGGCTGATCGAGGGGACCACGCTTCCGATCACCTTGCCGGCGGCCGTCACGACGACCTGGCTCGCCGCCTGTCCGGTGGTCAGGTCACCCGCCCAACCGACCGAGATCACCTCCCCATTCGGGGAGGGCTGGGTGGTCAGGGTGATTGGTGAGACGGATGCCTGCGACGCCGCCGGCGAGATCGAGAGGAAGTTCGGCGAGTAGCCCCAGTCGCAGGCGAAGCCGGCGAAGTCGATGTTCTGGGTCTGTGGCGCCTGTTGGAGCGGCAGGCTCGTGCCGACGTCTGGGGAAAGGTTCGCGGAGCTGAGTCCGTAGATGAGCTGGGTGTGCGTGTCCAGGAGCGGCGTGTAGTGGTCGAGGATGTACTGGCTCACCTCGTAATGCCGCACCTGGTTGGGGATACCGTCCCAGTTGAGGAGGCCGTATGTCTTGTCGTTGAACAGCACCAGCTTCGGCGGGTGCGCTGCCAGCTCGGAGATGAGGTCTTTCTGGGCCCGCTCGGTGGTTGCCATGGTCGCGTGGTAGTAACGAACTTTTGGTGTCTGGCCCAGCAGGTAGTAGGTCAAGGCCGGCTCGTTCGAGAAGTCGAATACCCAGTCTCCAGGGCCCAAGTACGCGTTGAAAATCGCCTGCATGTCGCTGACCGTCGCCGGATCGATTGCGCTCGGGTCTGCGTAACCCAGGCTGCTCATCGTCGGTGGCGCGGGCACGACCGGGCGGTAGCGGTCGGGCGTCGCTGCAAGCAGCTGCGCCAGCGGCGGAGCGGTGTGGTAGGCGCTTTGGGTCATCACGGATGCGAGGGCACCGACCAGCACGAGGGCGGCCAGCGGCTGCCGCAGCGCGGCAGTGCTGTTGGTCCGCCACCAGGTTGACCTGGCAATGGCATCTTCCACGAAGGTGCAGGTGCGGTAGGCCAGGTACATGATCACGGGCACCGCGGCGCCGTACGCCTGCTCGCCGTGGCCCAGGTCTGCCCGCTCGAGATACTTCGTGTAGTAAGGGATCGCGAACAGGACCGCTGCCCCGATCACCCAGTCCCTGACGGTCAGCGGCTGCTTTCTGATCACCTGGACCGCGTAGTAGAAGGACGCGAGCAGGAAAGCGATCGGCGGGCCCACGGCGAAGAAGACGAAGAGAGGGCCGTAGGCGCGCAGGTGGACGTTCAGGCCCCCGACCAGGTCGTGGCCAGGCACAAAGATGAGGTAGTAGAAGAAGAAGTCGCCCAGCGCGTGCTGGGTGAGTAAGTAGAGAGAGAAGACTGCAAAGAGCGCAACGCCGCCGGTAGCCAGCCACAGTGTCAGCGAGAAAGTAGCAAGCAGTGAGGTTCCAGGCTTGCGGTGGTAGAGGTCGTAGAGGATCACGATGGCGCCGACGGCTGAGACGCAGTAGGCGGATTCGGGGACCACGATCGCCTGGGCCGTCAGGCTCACGCCGACCAGGGCGGCCAGCCACCTTCTGTGCCTCTGAAGAGCCGCCCCGAACAGAAGAAGAATGAGCGGCCAGAAGACAAAGCGCGTGTCGAGCGTAATGAACTGGAGGCTGAGGATGATCACCATCAGCGCAATCACGAATGCCCAGCTGCGCTCGAACAGCCAGGCGCCGAACGCAAAGAACACCGCGTAGGCGATCGGCGTGGTCAGCACGACGTCGCCGGCCCAGAAACCCCACCGGCTGTCCTGGAAGATCCGCAGCCCGACCAGCGGCGTGTAGACGTCCTGAAGCAGGCCGTGGGTGGAGAGCAGGTCGCGCCAGTAGAAGAAGCCGTTGGTAGAAAGCCGCGCGGCCACGAGCCATTCGCCTTCGTGAAACAGGTCGAAATGGCCGGGGTCGCCGGGCAGGGTGCTGAGCAGCACGAAGAGTGCGACGGGAGCAGCCAGAAAGAGCACGGTCCTGCGCTCGATCGCACGAACCGCCTCGTCGGTTCGGGCCTTTGACAGTCGCGACCAGATCCACGCGCCGGCCGCGCCGGCCAGGATGAGGGCAAGCCACCAGGGCATCCACGGATAGTGGTGAACCGAACCGTCCGACGCGATCGTGACCGCGGCTGTCGCCGACGTTGCCCACAGCCCAAGCAGCACCAGCGGAGCCGCGATTGCGTTGGCGCGGGCCATGCCCGTCGTGACAGCGGTTGAATGCCCGACCAGGCGCGCGAAGCCGTACACGATCGCGACATACACCAGCGCGACGGCCGAGAGGACCAGCCAGAAGTAGCGTCCGGCGGCGCCCGCGACGATCGTTGTCTCGAGGCCCAAGGACGCGCCGACCGCAAATGCGCGCGCGACCGCGACATGGAGCGCGCCCGGCTCCTCTGGTGCGCTGAGTTCAGCCTCGGTGGGAGGAAAGGCGGTGTCGCGCTCGATCCATCCCAGCCGCCGCAGCAGCCACGTCAGAGCCAGGTAGAGGACCAGCGTTGCGACCGGAAAGAAGATGACCCCGAGGTAGTAGTAGTCGTTCAGCCGTCCCACGTTGTAGTCGGCGTAGATGGGATAGCCGACGACGTCCGTCGACACGCTCAGCTGGCGCGGTACTGAGAGCACGAGCTTGAGCGTGGCTGCGGCCGCGATGATCAGAGCCACAGCCAGCCGGACCGGGGCGGCCCAGCCAAACTTCAGCTGAAAGGCGCGCTCGGGCGCGCTCGGGACGGAGCGTTCCGCGGTGGTCAAAACAGGCTAATCGCGGACGAGCACCGTCGACCCGTCGTGGTCGAACGTGAAGCGAAGCTCGGTCAAACCTTCCTGCGCCATCGCCTGTCGCACCGCCTTCGGGTCCGAGGCATAGAACATAAGGAAACCGCCGGCCCCCGCGCCGACCAGCTTGCCGCCCAGCGCGCCGTTCGCCAGGCCCGCCGCGTACCAGCGATCGATGTTGCTGGTGGACATGCCGGTGGTGCGGCCCCGCTTTCTCTCCCAGTGCTCGTGCATCAGTGCTGCAAATCCATGCGTGTCTCCATCTTCGAGGACTTGGCGCACCTTGCGCCCGATCTCAGCGATGGCGTGAAGATTCTCCAGCATCGCGCTGTCGCCTTTCTCGGACTTGGCCTTCTGGTCCTCGAGCATCGACTCCGCATTGCGCGAGTAACCGGTGAAGAAGAGCAGTAGGTGTTCCTCGAGGTCGTGGAGCGTTTGGTTGCTGATCCGCAGCGGTGAGACCCGGACCTCGCCGTCCTGGCAGAACTCGAGGCACGTGAGCCCACCGAACGCGGCAATGTATTGATCCTGCTTGCCCACGGCGCGCCCGAGATGTTCGATCTCGATCGTGCAAGCTTCCTCCGCGAGGGTTCCGGTGACCACATGCTCGCGCTTGAACGCGTAGATGGCCTTGAGCAGCCCCACGGTGAACGTGCCCGATGATCCGAGCCCGGTGCCGGCCGGGATGTCGGCCAGGCTGACGATCTCGAGATAGGGCCCGATCGGGTGCATGGTCAGGGCTTGTCTGATGATCGGATGCTTGATGTCGGCGACGTCTTTCACCCGTTCGAGCTCGGAGTACTTGAGCAGGTAGTCCTCGGCATAGGTGCGGTTGATGCCGATGTACACGTACTTGTTGATGGCCGCCGAGATCACGATGCCGCCGAACTGCTTGTAATAGCTCGGTAGGTCCGTGCCTCCGCCGCCGAGGCTGATTCGCAGAGGCGTTCGAGTGATCAGCAAGACGCGTGACCTGGTTTCACGAGGAAGCCGCCTTGCCGGGTACCCGGGCCACGGCCACGGTCTGCCATCCCCATCGGGTCTGGAACGTGCCCAGCGCGAACAGACCGCGGAAGGCGGCCATCGCCGCCTTGGCGGCTGTGGCGCTCACACCCTTGTTACTGGACGACACCTCGGTGGCGAGGCGCTTTCCTCGCTGGATGACCAGCAGCCGGTACAGGTTGAACTGCGGGAAACCCGCGCCCGTTGCTTTCTGCACCTCGTAGCCGGCCTTGATGAGCACGTCTCTCAGATAATCAGGCGGGAAGTGGCGGCGGTGGCCGATGTGGTGGTCGAAAGCCGACATCGGGCCGCCCGGGACGGTGACCACGACGCGACACCCGGGCGCCAGGTACGCGGCTGCGTTGCGCATCAGCGTCGCGGGATCGTCGACGTGTTCCAGCACCTCGGAGCACACCGCGTGCGTCGCCCAGCCGGCCAGGTCTTTTTGAGGCGTGCCGTCCTGCATGAGGTCGCGGGCGAAAAAGCGCGCGCTTGGGACCTTCTTGGCGGCGATGTCAATCCCCCACTGGCTGTAGTCCGTCCCGCAGAGCTCAGCGTTAGGGTGTGCGCGGTGGAGGTCGGCGATGAGGTCGCCCTGACCGCAACCGATGTCCAACACCCGACTCCGAGTGTCTCCGAGCTGCAGCAGATCGAGGATCAGCTTGCGGCGGAAGCGTTGGGCGGGATTGCTTGCGGCGGCGTCCGCATATTCGTCCCAATGCTTGTCCCAGTCATCTTGCGACACCGTTGCCAAGGTCACAGGGCGAAGCCGGCCGTCTTCGCGTCGCGATGGAACATCTTCACCGTGTCGAGCGAATAGTCCGCCAGGTCGCGACCGAGGATCGGCAGCTTCTTCAGGAGGTCATGCGTGACGGTGATGATGTGGCATCCGATCGCGTCGGCCTGCACGATGTTCAGGAGCTCGCGAGGGCTGGCCCACAGCAGCTCGAGATTCGCGTGCGGCCGCATGACATCCAGGGCTTCACACATCAAGGGAATCGGGTCGACGCCGGTGTCGGCGACGCGGCCCGCAAACACGGAGATGATGCATTCGGGTCCGCCCGCCAGGGACTCTGTCGACGTCCGGACCTGGTCCACCGTCAACATTCCGGTGATGTTGAGCCGGATGCCGTCGCACGCCAGTTTGTGCATCAGGCCTGCGGCCGATTCGCCTCGCGTGTTCGTGATAGGGATCTTGACGAATACGTTCTTGCCCCAGGTCGTGATCTTGCGAGCCTGCCTCTCCATCTCGTCCCACTCGTCGGCGAACACCTCGAACGAGATTGGGGCCTCGGTCACCACCTCCAGCACACGGTGCGCGAAGGCTTCGTAATCGCTCACGCCGGCCGCGCGCATCAACGTCGGGTTGGTCGTGTAGCCCTTGATCATCGGGTTCGCCGCGAGCTCGGCGATCCCTTTCTCGTCGGCGCCGTCCGCAAAGATCTTGATGCGGAGATCGTTCATCGACTTCATGAGTCTGCCTCCCGTTTGGTGGTTTGAAGAATCCACGGGACGGCCTCGTGGAGTGCTGCGACGACCAGGTCGGCTTCTATGTCTGCGCTCCTTTCAGCGTAATCGTGCTGGACCAGGACCACCGCACATCCCGCGCGTTTTCCCGCCTCCACGTCCCGCCACCGATCCCCAACCATCACGCTCTGCCGCAGGTCGATGTTCCACGCGGCCGCCCCATCGATCAGCAAGCCGGGAGCCGGCTTGCGGCAGCGGCAGTTGTCTTTGTCGTCGTGCGGGCAAACACGCACGTCGTCGAGCGGCAGCCGCCGGCGCAGCTCGCTGTTGATGGCGTCGACAGCCTCCCACGTTTGCAGGCCGCGGGCAATGTCCGGTTGGTTGGTTACCACGACCAGGAGCAGCCCGGCCGCGTGCAGTCGCTCACAGGCCTCAATTGTGTCGGGTCGGACGATCAGGTCGCCGGCAGAGCCTGGAGGGTGCGGGTGGCCGTCGATCAGGACGGGTTCGTTGAGGACTCCGTCGCGGTCCAGGAACACCGCGGGGCGGGCCGCCCCGTGGGAGCTCAAGCCCACAAACGCCCAGTCGCGGCGTCGGCGAGCATTCCTTCCATCGAGGCTTTCAAGGCTTCTCTCGAGGTCATCTTGTTGCTCCACCCGAGCGACCTGATCCGCTCGGAGTTGAGCCTGACGATGGGCACGTCTCCTGCCCATCCCCGATCGCCGCCTGTATATGCGAACTCGGTGCCCCCTGGAGGCAAGCCCATGACTTGCAGAGCGAGCTCGGCGATCTCCCGAACGGTGATGTAGTCACCCGTGGCGACATTGTAGGTACGGAAGCGTGCAGCGCCCGGGACCCTGGCGGCCAGCAGAACCGCGTCGATCACGTCGCTCACGTGGATGTACGACTTGCTCTGCGTGCCGTCGCCCAGGATGCGCAGGCGCTTCGACGACGCCTGGAGCTGTCGGAGGAAGTCGAAGCCGACTCCGTGGGTTTGGCGCTCTCCGACCACGTTGGCAAAACGGTAGACACAACCGTGGAGGCCGAACATGTGGCTGTACGCGGAGATCAGCGCCTCTCCCGCGAGCTTGCTGGCGCCGTAGGTCGAGATGGGGACCAGCGGGCCGTAATCCTCCTGAGCCTCGGTCTGGCCGAGGTCGCCGTACACGCCGCTGCCAGAGGCGTACAGGATCTGTGGCGTGCCGGTGATCCGCATCGCCTCGACCACGTTGTGGGTCAGGTAGGTGCCCTGGTCGAAGTCGATCGCGGGCTCGGTGGCCGCGCGCGCGATGTCCGGATTCGACGCCAGGTGAATCACGGTGTCGTGCCGGTCCATCGCGGCGCTCATGGCTTGGAGGTCCGATGCGTCGCCGCGCACCACGCGCAGCCTTGGGTCGCCGAGGTGACGTTCGAGGTGCCACTCGCGGCCCGAGCTGAAGTTGTCATAGACGGTCACCCTGGACGCCTCGCCTTCCGCCATCAGGCGATCGACGAAATGGCCGCCGATGAAACCCGCGCCGCCCACCAGTAAATAGGCCCGCGATTCGGTCACGGCCTGGCTGGCTTGGAGACGGACTCCCACTTGGTGCCGGTGCGCTGCAAGGATGGGTGGCTGACCAGCAGGTGCCAGATCACAGCGCATAGTCCCTCGGTGTGCGGTGTGACCCGATCCGAGAACAGGGGTGGAATGAGAACGCAGGCCTTGGCTGCCCGGCGGGTCGCGCCGCCATCGCGTCCGACAATTCCGAAAACCGGGGCGCCCACCTCCTGCGCCAGCTCGATCGCGTTGACCAGGTTGGGCGAGATGTTCTTCTCCCTATCGCCGCCGCCCACCGAGAAGATGAGAAGGGCATCGCGTTTGGAGAGGCGCGACCCGCGGAGCCATTCACAAAAGCTCGTGTCCCACCCCTCGTCATTGACTCGCGCCGTGAGCTCCGACACGTTGTCGGTCGGCGTGTACGCCTCGAACCCGCAGATCTTCCTGAAGTCGTTCACGGCGTGGCTCGCGTGGCCGGCCGAACCACCGATGCCGAGAAGGAACAAGCGGCCCCCCGCGTCCCTTGTCGCCGCAAGACCTGTGGCTACGTTTTCGATTTCGCGCTGGTCGATCCGGTCGATGATCGACTTCGTCTCGGTGAGGTAAGCGTCTATAAAGCTCGTCACTGGCGCGGCTTGGCGCAAACGGCAAACGTGTTCAGCCCGAACTTGTGGTGAAAGCACTTGATGTCGCGAGGAAGGAACCCCGCCTTCACCAGCAGCGGCCAAAGGTCGCGTGGGTCGTAGTACATCTTGTGATCGTTCATCTCGTCCGCCGGACTCTTCCCCAACCGAAAAGCTGAGAGCTCGAGAAAGTACTTGCCGCGCCAGGACGGGACGTTGACGAGGGCCACACCGCCTGGCGCGAGCATGCGATGAAACTCGGTGAGCGTGACGACCGGATCCCAGAGATGCTCGATCACCGAGTTGCAGATCACGACATCGGTGCTACCGCCGGCGATCGATGACAGCGCGCCCGGAATGACGCCCTCGATGGCAGTTACCTTCGGATTCTCCTTGAGGCGTGGATCGAGCGCAACGTCAAGGAGCACAAGGTGGTCGACCCGATCGAGCAGCGTGCTTGCGAACCGCGCTTCGTATCCGCACCCTATGTCCGCGACGCGTTTTCCCGAGAAGCTCGGGACGTGGCGATTGATCTGCAATGAGGAAAGCCAGACTCCGAACCGGTCGACGCCGGTCAGGGTCTGGTCCTGGCCGTAAGCGCGGTCCCTGGGCCGCCTACCGGTCAGAGCCATAGATCGACTCGGCCCGCAATGCGGCGGCCTGGATTAGTAGGACGAAGGTGAAGGTCATGAAGCTCGCCACGAGCAGAAGCAGGCCGAGCGCGCCGAGGTATGGGATTCGATCAGCGCCGTTCAGTGAAAGGCCTGAGCGAACATAGTCGACCGCGAGCGCGGCTGTCAGAACCAGGCCGGCGGCGAAAGCCGCCGCACTTGCAAGCACCGTTCTCGTGTAGGGAAAAATGCGCAACCACCGTCTTCGGGCGGCGCCGGAGTAGTCGTGCAAGACCTGGGCGAGGCACCCCATGTAGAAGCTCTGCAGACCCAGGGTCGTCAGGGTCATTCCAAGCAGCATCCAGTAGAGCGAGAAATGGATCGGGCCAACGGTGATAGGACCGAAGCTCAACGGGAGGGTCAGCACGAGGCCGATCGCCAGCAGCGCAAGTCCTGGCCTGAACGCGAAGAAGTCGGCGCCGTACACGAACATCGCCCGGAGGTTGATCCACGCGGCCTGGAAGGGCGACCACCAGCCGGCGCGGCGGTGGTGGCTCATCCTGCCTTCGCGATCCTTCAAGAAGCGGACGGGCACCTCCGCGGTGCGGAGCCGCATGTGAACCGATTTCAACACCATCTCCGAGGCGTACTCCCACGACTGGGACTGCAGACCCATGCGGCGCAGCGCGCCCACGGTCATGCCGCGCATCCCGCAGTGAATGTCGGAGAAATGGCTCCCGTACACAACGTTGAGGATCCAGGTCGTCACCGGAGTGCCGAGGTACCGATGAAGCGGAGGCATGGAGCCGGGCTCGATGCTCCCCATCCACCGCGAGCCCATGACGAACTCGTTGCCCTCGTGAAACTTCTCGAGGAACGGCGTGAGCTCTCGAAAGTCGTAGGTGCAATCAGCGTCGCCCATCAGGACGTATTTGCCGCGGATGAATGGCAGCGCATCGATGTAGGCGCGGCCGAGACCCCTGCGGGGAGTTTTCAACACCCGCGCTCCGTGCTCGAGCGCGATTTCAGTGGTCCGGTCGTTTCCGCTGTCGATGATCATGACCTCGCCAGCGACGCCCGCAGCGGTGAGCCCTTGCTTGCACCAGTCGACAAAATCCCCGACGGTCGTCTCCTCGTTGAGGGCAGGGATCACGATCGAAATCTCGGGCTCGGCAACGTCCTCTTGCGGCAGCAGCAGGTGCACCGCGGGATCGCCACTGAGCACGACGCCCTCGCCGACGACTTGTCTGGCGTGGGACGCACTCACCATATCTCGTCGTGGATTTTACCCGGGGTCCCCGTGCTACGCTCGGCGCCGAATTGAGCAGCCAACGCAAGCATGCTGCCCACGACACGTTGGTCGGTCTGGTGAATTCGCTGCCAAAAGGCATCCTCTGCCTCGCGCTGCTTGCACTGCTGCCGTCAGTGGTCTCGGCCGCGGATTGGCCCACCTATCACCAGGACAACACGCGGCAGGGGAACGACACCACCGAGCTCAACCTGGGCAGCGCAGCCGCGTACTGGACCACGCCGGCGCTCGACGGCGCGATCTACGGCCAGCCGGTGATCGTCGGTACCAACGTGATAGTCGCCACCGAGAACAACACCGTCTACTCGCTGTCGCCCACCACGGGCGCGGTGCAATGGTCTACGCCGCTCGGCGGCGCCCCGCGGACGACCGGCTTTGCCTGCGGGAACATCAACCCGCTGGGGATCACCAGCACCCCCGTGATCGATGGCGGCAACGTTTATGTGGTCGGCGAGGTCGAGACCAGCTCCACGCCTCTTGTCCTCCACTTCGAGATGGCGAGCATCGCCCTCACGACCGGCGTGATCAACTGGACGCACATCGTTGACCCGCCAGACCCGAACTGGGCGACGTTTGCCCAGTATCAGCAGCAGCGAGGTGCATTGACTGCGACGGGGGGACGGATCGTATTCGGATTGGGCGGGCTTGCCGGCGACTGCGGCAGCTACCACGGGTTCGTCGTCAGCTACGCAGAGAGCAACACCGGCAGCGTGACTTACTGGGCCTCGGCCGAGGTCAACACCGGCGACAACCAGGGCGCGGTGTGGGCCGCGGGCGGCATTTCTGTCGACACAGGCGGCTCCATCTATGCCTCTACAGGAAACAGCAACCACACCACCTCGAGCTCGGTCTACGACTACAGCGACGGCGTGATCAAGCTGAACCCGGGAGCGCTGGCGCCTGGCGCGCCGGTCGACTACTTCGCTCCTGGCAACTGGTACACGGACAACGGCGGAGACGTCGACCTCGGCTCTACGGTGCCCCTGCAGCTGCCGAACGGCCGCGTCTTCATCGTCGGCAAGAGCGGGATGGGATACCTGCTCAACACCGCCAGCCTCGGTCACATCGGCGGCCAGATCGCGATCAACCGCGTGTGCAGCGCAACCAACGACGCAGCGTTCGGCAGCCAGGCATATGGCAACGGCGTGGTGTTTGTGGGCTGCAGCGACGGGCTTGTTGCCGTCCAGATCAACGCCGCCAACAACAACTTCTCGGTCCTTTGGCACAACACGACCGACATCGTCGATAAGCCCCCAACTTTCGCGGGCGGGCTGGTCTGGGCGCTCGGCAGCTCGAACCTCATTGCCTTCAACCCCTCCAACGGGGTGAAGGTGATGAGCTTCCCGATCTCCGGCATAAACCATTTCGCGACTCCGTCCGCCGCCAACAACGAGCTCTACGTCGCGACTGGCACTCAAGTGCATGCCTTCCTTGGAAACGGATGCTTCGTTGAGGGCACTACTCGCCTCGTGGCGAATTTCAGCGGCGCGGGTAGAGGCGACATGGCGGCGGTCGGGACGTCTGACACGTGCGTGTTCGTGTCAAGCGGCACGGCATACACGCCGCCGGCGACCTGGTCGTCGGTCCCCTTTTACGGCAACCTGACCACCCTCGCCGGCGACGTCACCGGTGATGGGAAAGCCGACCTCGTGGCCGTGAATGCCGGAAGCGCGTGGGTCATGCCGTCCACCGGCACCGGCTTCGGCGCCCCGGCACAGTGGTCGAACATGCCCTTCTATGGCACGCGAGGTACGTTCCTCGCGGATGTCAACGGTGATGGAAAGCAGGACCTTGTCGCCGTCAACGACAACAGCGTGTGGGTCATGCTGTCCACCGGCACGACCTTCGGACCTCCGACAGTGTGGTCGAGCACTCGCTTCTTCGGCAACGTCACGACGCTTGTGGCCGATGTGTCCGGCGACGGCAAGGCCGACCTCGTGGCGGTCAACACCAACAGCACCTGGGTCATGGCCTCCACCAGCACGACCTTCTCCGCGCCCGCTCAGTGGACGGCGACACCGTTCTATGGCCAGAGGACGACCCTCGCCGCCGACGTCACAGGCGACGGTAAGGTTGACCTCGTCGCTTCGAGTAACGGCAGCACGTGGGTCATGGCGTCAACCGGCACCGGCTTCGCCGCCCCGGCCCAGTGGTCGGGCACCCCGTTCTACGGCAACACCGCCACTGTGACAGGCGATGTGAATGGAGACTTGAAAGCGGACATGGTGGCAGACAGCGCGGGCGCCGTCTGGGTCATGACATCCACCGGGTCTGCGTTCTCGGCGCCCGCGATCTGGTACAACGGACCTGCCTAGCCTTGGAGTTCGGCTGATCGACCTGGATGGGTAGATGAGCTCAGCGGCCCATTTTCATACGGTGCCATTTCCAGCGCGTGGCTTCGTCCTCACCGTGCTGCTCCTTCTCATGGTCACTTTGGCGCCCTTTGCGCCGCTTCAACCGTCGACCCGCGCTGGAGCAAACCAACCCGGGAGACCCGAGCTGACCCGTCCGCGGATCATGTCCACGGCGGCAGATCAGGCGGCAGCCCAATCGACTGCGCCGACCCGGGCGGCGGCGATGGCCGCGACCGGCCCCCAGCCCGCGACGGTGCCCCTGGCCACGGGCGTCAGCGGGCGGCCCCGGAAGGAGGTGCTCGGTTTCGTCAATGCCGGGAACCTCGGCAGCTCGACTGTCGGTTATCCAAGTTGGAACCTGGGCCTCCTGACCACCGTGGCCTTTTTCGCGCTCGCGGTGAACAGCGGCGACGGCGCCATCGTCAGGTCGGGCACCGGCTGGAACGTCTGGACTTCGCAAACCCTGGTCAACTTCGTGAACGCGGCTCACGCGAACGGCGTCAAGGTGATTGTCTCGATCAACCTGCACGACTTCGGCACCGACCCGAACGGTCCGATGTGCCAGGGTCTCACCGCCACGAACTCGGGACACACGATCAACGAGTCGATCACCCAGATGCAGGCCGCCCGCGTCGACGGCATCAACGTCGACTACGAGGGGACGATGCCAGTCACTTGCGCTGACGGCAACAGCACCCGCGACGACTTCACCTCTTTCGTGCAGCGCCTGCGCGCCGCGATGCCCAGCGGCAGCTTCCTCGTCGTCGACAGCTACGGCGGATCCGCCGAGGACAACCTCGAGTTCTTCAACGTCACCGGGTTGTCGCCGTACATCGACGCTTTCTTCGTCATGGCTTACGACATGGACCAATCGAACTACTTCGAAGCTCCGCTCAACTGCCCCTCCTATTGCATGAATCCCGTTTCGCCGCTCAACACCTATCGCTTCAACGTGAGCAAGTCGATCGCGCAGTACACGGCGCTCGTGCCCCCCAACCAGGTGATCCTCGGCCAGCCCTACTACGGTCGGCGTGGTTGCGTGGCGAACCTGACCGATGCGCACCAGCTGGCGAACACCATGGAGACCCCCACCTACTTCTACGCATCGACGGTCGCGACCCAACCAGGCGTAAGCCAGTTCTCGGCCCACCGTGATCCAAGCGAAGGCGTCAGCGAATGGGACACCTGGGTCGACACATCCCCTGCATGCAATCGCGAGCAGTACATCGACGACGTCTACTCACTGGGCGCCAAGTACGACCTGGTGAACAGCACTGGCATCCGCGGAGTGGGACTGTTCGCGCTCGACTACGCCGGCTCGGCGCCAGAGCTGTGGAACTCGCTGTCCGCTCATTTCACATGTCCCGGCACGAACTTCATCACTGGTGACTTCAACGGCGACAAGAAGACCGACCTCGCGGTAATCGGCAGCAACAGCGTGTGCGTTATCCCGTCGACGGGCACCTCCTTCGGCATTCCAGCGCCGTGGGCCAGCATCCCGTTCTACGGATCGGTTGCAACGCTCGCGGGCGACGTCACGGGTGACGGAAAAGCGGACCTCCTAGCGGTCAACGCCAACCAGATCTTCGTTCTGCCGTCCACCGGGACCTCATTCGGTCCACCCTCTGCCTGGTCGAACATTGCCTTCTACGGCACGCGCGGCACCTTCCTGGCCGACGTCAACGGCGACGGCAAGGCTGACATGGTGGCTGTCAACGACACGAGCGTCTGGGTCATGGTCTCAACCGGGAGCGGCTTCGGCCCACCGACCCAGTGGTCGAGCACGCCTTTCTTCGGAAACCTCAGCACGCAAATCGCTGATGTGACGGCCGACGGCATGGCCGACCTCGTGGCGCTGAACTCGACCAGCACGTGGGTGATGCCGTCCACCGGGACTGCATTCGGACCTCCGGAGCAATGGTCGAACGTCCCGTTCTACGGATCGATGTGGACTCACGTGGCGGACGTGACAGGTGATAACAGGGCGGACATGCTGGCGTTGAACAGCACCAGCTCCTGGGCCATGAACTCCACCGGCACGACCTTCGGGCCGCCAGTCCAGTGGTCGAGCTCGCCGTTCTACGGCCAGACAGCGACCCTTTGGGGCGACGTGAGCGGGGATGGAAAGGTCGACCTCATCGCGATCAACAACTTCAGCATCTGGGTCGAGGAATCGACCAGCGTGGCATTCGCTGCGCCCGCCCAGTGGCTGTTAGGCCCGCCTTAAGCCAAACTCGATTCGCAAGGTTTCCGGCGATTCGCAGTTGAACTTCCCGTTGCAATTGCACTAATGTGTGCGGCTGGCTTAGGTGACCTGAACCCGGTCACCGCTTCCAGATCGCCAGATTCGTCCTCACACCGCGACAAATCCAACGTGGAGGTATAAGCGGATATGCGCGAATCTCGTTTAGCTGGGGCAGAGTTATTCCTGGCTTAGTCGCCGCTGTTGCCGCCATTGCGAAGCGGCAATTGCGCAGCGGCGCATTCCTGTTGAGCGTGGCCTTTATGGCGGCCGTGCTGCTGCCGCGTGCAGGTCATGCGGCAGCAGTCACAACCGGCGCTTCGACGGTGCGCCTGCCGCCAGTGGTGCTCGCGGCATCACCCACGATGACTCGCGGAATCTTCCGCTACACATCAACGGATTACACGACGATGCACTCGCTCGGCTTCAACGCCGCAACGGATGGCGGCGTGCAGGACCAGGGCAGCGCAGAGGCGGCGCAGGGGATCACCGGCATGGTCTGGGTCGACGCCTACAACAACACGACCTGTACCCAGACGCTTACCAATGCCCAGATCCAGGCCATGGTCCAGGCCAACGTCAACGCCGGCATGAGCGGCCTGAGGTATCAGATCGGTGACGAGCCCACCGCCAACGGCTGCAACGCGCCGCCGGTCTACACATCCATTACCGCAGCGGTGCACGCCATCGACCCGACAGCCAAGACCTGGGCGGACGACGATCAGTTCCAGGTCGGCAACGCGGTCGTCGCCGGCATCCCCATGCAGGGCACTGTCGACATCCTGGCTTTCGATGTCTATCCGTGTCAAAGCGGGCCATGCCAGTACTCGGCAATCGACTCCGCGGTGGCGCAGATTCACGCCGCCCATCTGACCAACTGGGAGTTCATCCTCCAGGACTTCAGCAGCGCCAACAGCAGCCCCTGGCGCTGGCCGACGCCCACCGAGATCCAGGCCCAGTTCGATCACTGGAAAGGCCAGGGCGCTTCCGGTTACTGGGTCTTTGCGTGGGACTACCTGGGCACCTCGGTGGTCAACCAGCCGGGCAACCTGGCCGCGTTGCAGTCGATCAACTCGCAAGGGCTGGGCTTATCGCTGACCAGCGGCAGGCCTCTCCTCGGCGACTTCAACGGGGATGGAAAGATCGACCTGGCGCTGGTCGGGACCACTGGCACCGGGGTGTCACTGTCCACCGGAACCGCTTTCTCCGCTGCGACAGCGTGGTCGACACTTCCCTTCTACGGTTCGGTTGCCACCCTCGCCGGAGACGTCACAGGTGACGGCAAGGCAGACCTCGTCGCAGTCAACGCCGGCCAGGTATTCGTCCTGCCCTCCACCGGGACGGCATTCGGTCCGCCCGCCGGTTGGTCGAATGTTCCTTTCTACGGCACGCGCGGCACGTTCCTGGCCGACGTTAACGGCGACGGCAAGGCGGACCTGGTGGCTGTCAACGACACCAGCGTCTGGGTCATGCTCTCCACGAGCACCAACTTTGCCGCTCCGACCCAGTGGTCCAGCACGCCCTTCTACGGAAACCTGAGCACACAGCCCGCCGACGTCACGGGTGACGGCCGGGCCGACCTCGTGGCCGTCAACTCGACCAGCGCCTGGGTCATGGCGTCGACCGGGACGACGTTCGGCGCTCCCACCCAGTGGTCAAGCGGCCCCTTCTACGGCACGCTCTGGACAAACGCGGCCGACGTGACCGGAGACGGCAAGGCCGACCTTGTCGCGCTCAACTCCGCCAGCACCTGGGTCATGGCGTCGACGGGCATCGGCTTCGGGCCTCCCGCCCAGTGGTCTGCCACTCCGTTCTATGGACAGCAGGCAACGCTGCGAGGCGATGCCACCGGCGATGGCAAGGTCGACCTGATTGCCATCAACAACGACAGCGTGTGGGCTGAACCGTCGACCGGAACAGGCCTGTCGGCCCCGGTGCTGTGGTCGTGAGCATGAGGACGGTCGCCCGCCCAGGCCGATCACGTTATGGCGTGGCTCTGTCGGGCCTCGCGGTCCTCGCGGCCATGATCGTCCTGCCCGGCGCTCGCTCCGCGTCCGCGGCCGCCGGCCCACCCCACGTGATGATGGTGCTGATGGAGAACACCAGCTACGAAGGCATCGTCGGGAATGCGCAGATGCCCTTTGTGAACGGCCTGGTCAACACCAACGGCTCGGTGAGCACCACCGATCTGAGTCATCCCAGTCTGCCGAACTACCTCGGCTACGTGTCAGGCTCGATCCAGAACAATCCGCAGGACACCACTCCTCAGGACGGTACGTACGCCGGCTCGCAATTCACCGACGAGCTGGCAGCCGCGGGCATCGCATGGAAGGCATACATGCAGGACATGCCGGTCGCCTGCGACCTGACCGACCAGTACAGCCCCGGCAACTACGACGTCAACCACAACCCGTTC
>JBIOJB010000054.1:0-20951 GCA_044450465.1 Candidatus Dormibacterales bacterium
CGCCCCGCCCTCCCTCCAGCGATTGACCGTCCCGATTCCGTAGCTGATCGCGAGGAGGACTGCTCCGACCACGATCCCGGCAACGAGCAGCTGCAGCGGGTTCTCCATGGGTCGAAGCCACAGCAGCGGCACCACGCCTGTGGGCCCGAAGAACTCGCCGTAGGCGAGCCCGAACGCCGCGGCCACCAGGCCACCGGCGAAAGGTAGGGCCCAGTTCGCCTTGATCCGCGCAAGCCTGGGGTTGCGGCTGAACCGGATGACGAGCCCCGCCGCGGCCAGAAGGAGTCCGTGCCCGGCGTCAGCGAACATCATCCCGAACATCAGGACGAAGGCGAACGCCGCGAAAGGTGTGGGATCGATGTCGGCATATCGGACCGGGCCGTAGATGTCGACGAGCGGCTGGAATGCCCGAGCCGCTTTCGGCGTCCTGAGCATCGTGGGTGGCTCGACGAACGGCTGCCGGGTCAATTCGACAACGCCGCCGCCCAGCGGCGCCACCCTTGCCCGCAAACGCTCAAGCGCGGGCATCGGACACCAGCCCACGACCGCCTTGAATGGTCCGTGCCCCGAAGCGGACGCCGCCCTGCGCTGAAGCTCGACCTCGCCCGCCAGCAGGTCAGCCCGCAGCTGAGCCTCCAGCAACGGGACCGGCTCAGGCCTGGCGGCCAGTTTCGCCTCCTGCTCCACCGTGCCGGCCGCGTGCAGGCGCCGCAGTGCCTCGGCCGCGTCACTCGAGTCGCTTTCGGACGATGCTTCGAGCTCCACGACCCCCGCGTCCGCGACCTCGACCAGCTCGTCGCGAAAGCCGTCCGCCGGCCCGACGATCGCGACCCGAATCATGGGCACCGTCTCAACCGAGCTAGGCCACTGCATCGAAGGCCTCCCTGGCCGGTCGACCTCGCGCGGCCGAAGCCAGCGCCCCCCGCGCGAGCCAAGCGTCGTATCCAAGCAGGGCCGCCACCGCCACGATCGCCGCGGGCGCGTGGCGTGATCGAACGATGGTCTGGCGGGCATCTCGACTCACGCGCGACCACCAGCGTGCTTCGGCCGTCCAGAGCTCCGACGCCTGGGCGACGCCCTCCAGAACCCACGACAGCCAGCGCGGCATCATGGCGCGCAGGTCCGAGAGGGAAGCGGCCTGAGCCCACCCGCGGGGCAGGCCCACAGCTCGGGTGGTCGCCGGGAGCGGGACCAAGATCGGAGCGGCAAAGCGAACGCGGGCTGCGAGCAGCGCCGCCGCCGATGCGGCCCAGACCTCCGCGGAGGGCACCGTTCCGGCGACCCACGCGGCCCATCTCAAACGGAGCACCGTCATCATGGCCGACGGCTCGGAGCTCCCCGGGTCGCCCCAGTGGGAACGCGCGAGGAGCTCGCGCACGCGGTCGGACGTCGTTGCGGTGGAGACGAGGGGCCAGGCGGTGGCCAGGCCGCCAAGCTCATACGGGACCGCATGCGTCCCTCCGGAAAGGTACGACAGGCGCTCCTCAATGTTGGCGATCTCAAACCAGGCGGCGAGCGGTCGAAGGATCTCCGAGCCACCGGGCGGCAGCCAACCCGCCAGCACCCGCAGCTGCCACAGGGTGGTGATCGCGATCTGCCGCTGTGCGGCCTCCAGGGTCATACCTGGATTGAGCTCGGTGCCGTAGGCCGAGTCCATGAGCATCTCCATGCCCGCCCGCAGGCTGCCGCTGCCGGCCACCGCGACTGCGCCGGCCTCACCAAGGCGGCGATTCTGGAGAAGCTTGGCGCGAACGCTAGCCGCCACCCACGACGCGGGCATCGGCCACCTCCAGTTCGCCCCCTACGCCGGCGAAGACCTCCGCGGTGACCTGGTCGACCAGCGGCCGCATCCGCTCCGCCGCCCGGGACCTGATGGCGCCCGCCTGCAGCTCCGCCTCTGAGATTCGCGCATCGATCTCAGTCCCGCGATCGCGAATGTGCGCCGAAGCGCTCAACGAGCGCTCCTCCGGCACTCTGGCCCGAGCGGCTTCAATCCTGTGCTGGGCTTCGGCGCGCGCCGCCGCAAGGACGGCCGCGGCCTCTCGCTCGCTCGCCTCGACGACCGCCTGACCTTCGCGGCCGATCGCGTCGAGAGCCACTGTCAGCTCGCGAAGCTCGTCGTCCACACGCGCTTGAAGGTCGGCGGGCACGGAGGCCTGGCCGGCCACGGCTCCAGGGGGAGCCCAGATGCGCCGAAAACGAAGCAGGAGATCCTCCAGCAGTGGCATCTACGCTTCAGACTCCAATGCCATTCTGTCCCGGGGCCGGCGTCTCCGAGACCGTCGTTAGACCCTTCCCGGCGGTGGCTTTTGCCCCTGGCCGCTGGGCCTAGCCGGGCCCGGGCTCGTACTCGAGGATGACGATGCCCGAGCTGAACGCTTTGGTCTCGATCAGCTTCAGCACCCGCTCGTCGAGACCCTCGGAGAAAAGGCGCGCGCCCTTGCCGATGACGATCGGGTGGATCATCAGCCGGTAGAGGTCGATCAGCTTCGCCCGGTGAAGAGCGTGGAAGAGCTGGCCGCTGCCCGAGAGCAGGAGATCTCCGCCTGGCAGCCGCTTGAGCTTTTCGACCTCGACGGCGGGATCACCCTTGATTACGACCGAGCCTTTCCAGTCGGCCTTGACCAGCGTGGACGAGAACACGTACTTGAGCATGGTGTTCATCTTCTCGCCGAATTCACCGGTGTCTTTCATCGTCGGCCAGGCGGCCACGAATCCGGCATAGGTCTTGCGGCCGAGCAGAAGCGCGTCGCTCGCCTGCAGCTCGTTCCATTTGAACTGCATCGCCTCGTCGTTGAAGAAAGGGAACGACCAGTGTCCGGGCTCTTCGAAGACTCCGTCCAGCGATAGATATTCGGTTGCTACCAGCCTCATGTCCGCCTCCCGTTGATCGGTTGCCCCCCGCCCTGGGCGCTAAGACCTTATTGCATGGGGGCGTCGCGGCCGCCGTGCAGCCGCAGACCGGGCAGGCGTGACGAACCTGTGCGACGCGGCAAGGAGCCGGGTGATCTCGGGACGCTTCACTTTCGAGAGCCTCACGAGCACCGCGGGATATCCGTCGTAGTGAGGGGTCGAGAAGTAGACCGCCGGTTGTGAGCGAATTAGAAACTCCTTGTCAGCCAGGTCTATCATCACGACGAGCACGTCTTCCTCCCGCAGCCTGGCCAGAAACTTCTTCCGGACCTTGAACGACGGCGTGCCGTAGGAGGTGCTTTCCTCGACGCCGGGCAGCATCAGGGCGATGTCGCGAACCGCCTCGAACTTCATGCCGGTCTCAATCGGTGTTTTCGCGCGCGGGCTCGATTGCGATCACCATCCAATCTGACTCGGCTTGCGGCGGCGGCAGAAGCGTCCCGCAGTACCGGCAGATCCGGCCGGTGTCGATGCCGATCGGAGCGCCGCATGTGGGACATTCCGATCGCGCGGCGACCGAGCTGACGATTGGAGGCCGGCTGAAGGTCCAGAACTCGGTGAAGACCGTCGGCACTCCGGATCCCCAATCCGGACCGCTGTCCTCGGGCACCAGGCCCTGGACCGCGCTGGCGCGTATGCGAAGGGTGATGGCGTCGCTTTGCGGGCCTGCCTTGGCCGCTACCACCGACACCTCGGTGGGTGACAGCCCGTCGTAGTGCCGGACCGCGCCTCGGGCCGTGAGACCGGAGACCTCCTCACGCATGCCGTCCATGGCAGTTCCATCGATCATTCCCTCGACGGGAATCACGTCTCGATCCTGAATTGCCTGCTTCGCAGCCAGGAACGTCGCGACTGCGTTTCGCTTGAACGTTTCCAGATCGAACGCCGGATCGGCGGCCTGGATCTGCCCGAGTGCGACCGCTGGGTCGTCGCCCGGCGCTTCGTTCACGAGGCGGTGGCCGGTTGCTCCGTACCGCAGTCCGGGCAGAACCTGGTGCCCTGAGCGATGAGCTTTCCGCATTTGGCGCAGGGGACAGGCGCCGGGGCCGTGAGCTGATGTCCGCAGTTGCTGCAGAATCGTGACGGTTGCGGGTTCAACGCGCCACAGCTCTGACAGCGAACCTGCACCGGGGCGGCGGCGCTCGGCGCCGCGGGATTCGCCATCGCCGCCCCGAGGTTCAGTCCCGCGCCGATCACCGCCGGGCTGCCACCACCCGCGCCTCCCCTGGATGCGCCTTCACCGATCCCCTCCATCGCCTCGCCTGCAGCGGCGGCCTGGAAGGAGCCGGCGAGCTTCGTGTACTGCACATCGCGCATGTATTTCTTCAGTGCCGCTTCGTCCTCGGGCTTGATTGAGATCGTGAAGTTGCCCATGCGAGCCACCTGAAGGCCGTACGAATCGAGCACGATCTGTGCGCGCTTGATCACCTCCGCCTCGATGTCGGAGTTGTGCGCGGCGATGCCGAGGATGGACCAGCCCTGAGCGGTCAGGTGGCTCACGACGCCTTCGCGAAAGACCTTGAGGAGCTGGTCGCGCACCCAATCCGTGATCTGGTCGTTGCTCGAAAGGTTGCGCGTGCCGACCAGGTTGACGATCAGCCGGTCGGGCGCCGAGACCTGGAGCGAATAATCGCCGAACACCCGAAGGCCGACCGCGAGCTGCGTCTCGGGATCCACCACGTTGTCCACCATGCCGCCGAACGGCAGGTTGGGAAACTCGCGAGCCGAGATGAAATAGAGCTCCGTCTTGAAGTAGTTGCCGTCGGTCAGCGAGTCCACCAGGTTGCCGAGGAACGGGATCTCAGAGGAATCGAGGGTGCTGACGCCGGGCTGGAGGATGCCGCGAATCGTGCCGTCGCGAAAGAAGACCGCCCGCTCGTCCTCCTCGACAGTGAGCTGGGTGCGATTTCGGATGTTGGTGTCAGGCCACTTGAACAGAATCTCGCCTTTGTAGGCTTCCGGCCGGGCTATGAACTCGCGCCTGAGGCTGTCGAATAGGTTCATTTCGCGGAAAGTATGGTGCGCGGCGCCTCAGCCTGAGCCGTTTAGATCCGGGTTGCTCTCCAGAACCTTCCTGGCGGAAACACCGTGTTCGCAGTCGAGAGCGGAACGTCGATGTCGTAGTCGCCCAGCGTGATGCGCAGCACGCCTTCCTGCGTCCCGGGATCGACCGGCTGCTCGACTGTGATTGCTGGCGCCTGCAGGCTCTGCCGCAGGACCATCCCCGGCCATTCGACCAGCTCGACATTCGCGGTCGACACCAGGTCTGTGTGGTCGGACCACGGCAGGTCGTAGCTGCCCACCGGCTCGAGCTTGCTCGCGACTCTTACGACCTGAAGCGTTGGCTTCATCGCATCCGCCAGCGCCTCGGCCGCCGCAAAGGCCACGGCAAGCGAGGGCTGTCCCATCAAGCACCCGAACGTCGTGATGGTGAAGTTGCCCACGGTCGCCGACGCGGCGAACAGGAAGTTGGCCGCTCCCGCCGACCCGGACCCAACCTCGATACCGATGATGCCGCTGCGACCAAGCGCGGCGTCGAGGCTCGGGAAGGTACCGGCGACCGGCATAGTCGCCTCGGTGATCGCCACGATCGCGGCCAGCACAGGCTGCTTCATGGCGATGACTCCCAACCGCACCAGGTCGCTGGGCGTGCTCACCGTGCGGGCCGACGCGCCTCCCGCATCAGCGAAGCTCGTGTGGCTCATGCGCAGCTCTTTCGCGCTCTTGTTCATCTTGGCGACGAATGCGTTGACGGAGCCCGCGTCCCATCGCGCCAGCGTGTAGGCGAAGTTTTCGGCGGACGGGACGAGCAAGCCCTCCAGCGCCTTGAATTCTGAAAGCTGCTCGCCGGACTGAACCTCGACGGCCGGCTGCTGCGCCGCCTGGGCAGCCTGGTAGGCCTGCACGTCGGCGTCGGTGATGGTGATGGCCGGGCCGAGGTCGCCGACCTTCAGGGGCTTGTCTTCCAGGACGATCAGGGCCGTCATCACCTTGGCGATGGCCAGCGCCGGCGCGGGAGTCTCCTTGCCCGACGAGGCGACGAGACCCAGTCCCGAGACGCCGGCGGCGGCCGAGCCGGCTGAGGGCCAGGGCAGAGCCGGAGGTTGGCCCGCGATCGTCGACGCGGCCGGCACCGACTGTGTAGCCGCAACGGCGGGGATCGGCCGGATGAAGTAGTTGAACGCAAGATATCCGCCGATCAGCACGAGCAGGACGGCGATCACACGAAGCCGCATCCCGCCACCATAACGCCGCCGGCAGCGGGGCTACCCGGCCCATTCCGCTCGTGGCTCGCTACGGAAGCATCTGCACGTTGTGGTCCAGCTCTCGTCCCTTGCCGTCAGCGCCGATCAACCACAGGTTCACCTGGCAGTCAGGGTTGCAGACGTTCAGACCCAGGGCGAGGCCTGCTCCGCCTGGCTGCACCACGAGCTCCGGATCGAACCACCGCGACCCCGGAGGCGCCTGCCAGATCGCCTGCCCGGTGCGCAGGTCGATGACGGATGGACTCTGGAAGCTGACGTTGATGATCGCGAGTCCGGGCTGCCGGTCGGTCACCAGCACCCGGCTGTCGTCCCACGAGAAGGCGTGCACCTCCAGGCCGGCAAGCTGTGCCAGGACCGAGCCGTCGCTCCAGCGGCGGATGATCGAGGACGCGCCCGCCGAGTCGATCTCGGCCAGGTACTCGCCGTCCTGCGAAGCTACCACGCGAGTGCCGCTGGCGCCGGCGGCGGGTGGAAACGCCTGGTGGTACTCCACGGTGCCCGTGCCTGCGTTGAGCACCCACACGTCAGTGTTCTCCCCACCTCCTCCGACCTGCGCCACGACGACGACCCCAGCCAGCGGGCTGCACGCCAGGATCGAGGGAAACGAAACCAGCTGGCCGCCGGACCCCTGCCACTGCGCGCCCGGCAGCGAGGCCAGGTGGACGGCGGGCATCCCCACACCTTGGATCGAAACGTCCGCCGGAGAATTCACGTTGGACCCGCTCATCCAGCAGATGTGCCGGCTGTCGTCGCCCCACAGCGCAGTCCAGGGGACGCCGTCGCTGATCGAAAGGCCTCCGAGATCATTCGCGGTCGTGACTTCGTACACCCTCGAGCCGAAAAGCAATTTGGAGCCGTCGGGCGACTGGAACGCCGCCCCGATGGTCGTCGGCGTGTCGTAACCCGTATAGAGGGCGCCGCTCCAGGTGGCGCCAAGGAGCTCGCTCGGCCGCTCGCTCTTGCCCAGCCGGCGATAGAGGATCAGAGCCTGGCCGGCGGGCATGTGCCCGCTCAGCTTGGGCGGAGTCGGCGAAGGAGAAGGAGGCGGTGGCGTGATGATCCCGATCAGAGCTCTGCTCTGGTGCGACTTCGGCCATCCGCCAACGGCGAAGAATCCTCCGGCGATCGCCGCTACCACCAGGGCGACCACGACGATCGCGAGTCGAGTAGATCGCGGTCGGTGGGTGGGACTCGGCTCGTCCATCGCCGACATCAGTATGTGATCGGGGCGCGCCGGCGACCTAGACCAGGATTGCCGTGCCCTCGGCAACCCCCGACAGCGCGGCCGGCAGCGAGTCGAGCGCCTTCGCGAGCCTGTCGACGCCCTCTCGAACACGGTCGGCCGGCACCGCGGTGAAGCTTATCTGACGCCCATCATCTCGACCCTGGCCGGCGTGCTCGTGCTCGGCGAGCGGGTCACCTGGAGCCAGCCGGCGGGGGCCGCGGTCATCCTCTTCGGCGTCGCTCTCGCCCAAGGAGCCTTCCACTTCGCCAATTGGAGGGCCAGGGTCGTCCACGGCCAGGGCGGAGCCGCGGTCATACCCGACGAGGCCTGAAGCAGCCACCCGTTTCGCTTCCGATGCCATCGGCTGAGCGAGCCAGGGACCAACGGCCCTTGGAGATCAGGCTCGCAACCCCGACGCTTGAGGCGAAGGGATTTGTCCGCACCATCGAGGGTATCCACGCGGAGGGAGGTTGCATTTGCAATGAGACACTTACGCAGGAATTTGAGGTTCGTATTGGCCGCCATGGCAGGCGCTCTGCTCATGGTCGGCCTGCTGCCGGCCACGGCGCTGGCCGCCGACAACCGTCAGGGCCAGACGGTCACCGTAGGACCCAACGAGGTCGTCAACGACGATCTTTACGTGGCGGCCAACACGGTGGACATCCAGGGCACGATCAACGGCAGCCTGATCGCGGTGGGCGGCACGATCACGGTCTCGGGCACCGTGACCCGCGACGTCATGGCGAGCGGAGCCACCATCTCGATTCCCGGCATCGTGCAGGGAAGCGTGAGGGTGGCCGGCAACAATGTCACGATCACCGGCAAGGTGGCGGGTGACGTGGTCGCGGCCGCCTCGACGTTGACGCTGGACAGGGAAGCGACGATCGGTCGTGACGTGATGGCCGTGGCGGCCACCGCGACGCTGGCCGCGCCAATCGCACGCGACGTGCAGATCGCCGGTACCAACATCATCTTCAGCAACACGGTCGGCGGAAACGTGACCGCCTATGACTCGACGCTCAAGCTGGACAGCGGGACGGCAATCGCCGGAAACCTGAATTACACGAGCAACAACGCTGTGAGCATCGGTAGCGACGCCTCGGTGGCCGGCTCGACGCAGCACTCGTATCCGTCGAACGGACCTACCGCCGCCTCTTACGTGATCGGCTGGTTCCAGGCCCTGGTTGGCTTCTTCATCCTGGGCGCGCTGCTCATCCTGCTCGTGCCGAAGTTCGACGCCAAGGCGACTGAGGCCTACCGGACGCAGCCGTGGACGCGCCTCGGCATCGGCCTCCTGGCCCTACTCGTTGTGCCAGTGGTTGCTCTGATTGCCTTCGTCGTCGGCCTCGTCATCGGCGGTTGGTGGCTTGGCATCTTCCTGTTCGGCATCTACCTGCTGGCGCTGGCTGTCGGCTTCACGCTGGTAGGCCAGGCGGTCGGGCGCTTCACGCTGACCCACCTCGGCAACGCCAACGCGCACCCGCTGCTCAGCCTATTGGTGGGGCTGGTGATCCTGCTGCTGGCCAGCAGCATTCCGTGGATCGGAGGGCTCGTCGGTTTCATCGCGGTGGTCTTCGGCCTCGGCATCGTGGCCGTTGCGCTTCCCGCGGGGAGGCCGCCGCGCCTCGAGCCGACCTCAACCGTCGTGGTCGCACCTCCCACCGGGGCGATGCGGCCCACGCCGAGTGCTGGCTAGGGATTGGGTGATCGGAGGGTGGCGCGTCGCCACCCTCCACCCGTCTGATCGCCGAAAGCAGGCCATTCAGCCAATGTGAGGTGGACCTTCCGCCCCTATCCCTCACCGCCCTGGAATGGGATGCTGATGGCGAAGGAGGTGCAAGACGATATGTATCTCGCGATTGGCTCGTTCATGCCGCCGGCGCACGGCAGCCTCGGCTCCGCAGACTGGACCGTGGCCCTGCTGACCATGGCCGGCTTTGTCGTCGCGGTCGTCGCCATGATGGTGTTTGGCAACCGCACCGTGAAGGCGACGAAGTTCGAAGAGCCGCCGATCGAGTTGAAGAAGGCGGCCTAGCGCTGGAGGAACTCGCCGGTCTGAGCCGGTTTTACAAAGACTGGCATGGAGGTGGAACTGATGCCAAGCAACGTCGTTGAGAAGACGATCGAGGAAGCCCAGGCGGCGATGACCGTGAAGCGAGCTTTCGGAACGCCGTTCGAGGTGGGCGGAATCACGATCCTGCCCGCGGCCCGGATCGGAGGCGCCGGCGCAGGAGGAGGCGCCCACGGCACGAGCGCGGGCTGGGGCACGGGCTTCGGCCTGGTGTCGCAGCCGATGGGTGTCTACGTGATCGACTCCCACGACGCTCACTGGGTGCCGGTATCGACACCGAATCCACTGTTAGCAATGGTCTCCGCTCCGATCACCGCCATCCGGACGTTGCTCTTCAGCCGGCCGGCTTGGGAGCAGAAGCTTGGGCAGGCTGTCCCAAAGCCGCACGAAGCGGCCAAGGCAAAGCCGCGAGCCCACCGCGCTCGACCCAGCGCCAAGCGGGTCCGCCACATCGCGTCCTGATCGCCAGACAGAGAGGCCCGGCCATCCCGGGCCTCTCGCTCGTCAGCGAATGCCTCTGACCTGCCGCACCAGGAACGCCGCATGGGAGCGCTCCACCTCGGCGGCCACCGCGATCGCGGTATCGACGAATGCCGTCGCGGCAGGCGGCCGGTAACGGTCCCGATGCCAGACGACGACCAGCACGCGGGGGGGCACCGGTTCCTCGAGCTCGGTGAGCCGCACCCGGTTGTCGTTCTCGTCAACGGCGAGGAGCGGCGAGAGCGCAACTCCCAACCCAGCGGCGACCATGGCCTGCACGGTCCCGTTGTCATTGGAACGGAACACGAAGTCGGGTCGGATGCCCCGGCCGCGCAGGAACTCCTCGGCCAGGTCCTGGTGCTTGCCATGCTGGTAGCCGACCATCGGCACGCCGTCGAGGTCGGCGACTTTGAGCGGGCGCGAAGCCAGCTCGGTGCCCGCCGCTGCGACGACCACGTAGCGGTCCTGCATGAGCTCGCGCACCTCGAATGGGCCGTCGCTGATGGGCTCGATGGCGAAGGTGATGTCCAGCTCCCCCCGCTCGACTGACTCCACAAGAGTCAGGTCGTTGGCACCTTCCTTCAGCTCCACCTCCACCGCCGGCCATCCCTCTTTGTATCGGCGCATGACCTCCGGCAGAACCTTGTTGGCCACGCTCTGGTAGACCCCGATCCGGAGGCTGCCCGACATGCCGGCGGTGTAGGTCCGGAAGTCGGCCTCGGCGGCGCGCAGGCGGGCCTCGATCGAGTCGGCGTGGCCGAGGAGCAGGCGGCCGGCCTCGGTCAGCTCGACGGTTCGCCGTCCCCGAGAGCGCTCGATCAGGCGCTGCCCGACGAGCGCCTCCAGCGCGGTGATGTGGTCGCTCACCGTCGAGAGCGAGGAGTTCAGGTCCTCGGAGGCCGCCCAGAAGGTGCCCTTCTCGGCAATCGCCCTGAGCGCGCGGAGGTGTTTGAGCTCGACGCTTCGCCAATTATTCGCCACAGCGATATTTTATTAGGAAATCTCATGTTGCTCCGGAGATTTATTTAGGGAAGACTCAAGGCATGGAGATCTTGATAACGGCTCTGGTGCTGGTTGGCCTGGTGGTTGGCGCGTGGGGCGCCGACTCGCGTCCGATGGACGAGCGCCAAACCCGCTGGTGGCCCGCCACCCCGCGCAACTGACCCAACCGCCCTAGCCGGGGCAGCCGGCGACCAAGCGTCTCCAGGTTGCCTGGAAACGCGAGACGCCCCCTTAGGCTTTGCGGAATGGCCCCGTCCGGTCCGGAGCCGCTAGGTCAGCCGTCCGCCATCAAACAGGTGCGCCAGGTCGTCTTCACCGACATCCTCGCCGCGGCAACGGTGTTTCCCAAGGGCTATCTGAAGCGACAGGTGGCTCAAGGATTCGGGTGGTCGGGTGGCCTGTTGGCGGCCAGGGCGACGGACCCCTTGCCACCGACTCCGCTCTACATCGTCATGACCCCAACCGAGCTCAGGCTGCTCGCTGTTTCCGGCTGGCGCAAGCCGCCCTACGAGCTCGGCCGTTGGAACCGACTGACATACCGAGCGTCGATCCCTGAACGGGGCGCCTTCTTGAAATTGGATCTCGATCTCGAGCGCCTTGGCCGCATCCAGGTGTTTGCCGGGCTGCGCAACCTTAGGCGTGAGGTCAGACCGGTCTTCGAGCTGGTCGTCCAGTGCGCATCAGGCCCGCTTGCCTGACCGCGGCGCAGCCCACTCTAGGCATCACCTGACCACCGCCGCCATCAAGCCGGCGAGCAGCATCACCGCAGGCATGGTCGCGCAAGCACCGGTGACCATCCGACCCAGCTTCTGCTGACGCCCCGAGCGGCTGAGAGGAATGCCTGTGGCGCGGGAAATCCGACGCTTGGCGCGGGTCACCCCAACGAAGCGCTTCCAGCTGAAGCCACCCTTGTTCATGCCGGCACTATGCGCCTTGGGTGAAGCCAGGCCACGGGCCGAAGGACCCTGGAGGTGGAATCGGTCGCCAAAGGCGACAAGGGTCGGGTTCTAGGGTGTCATGACCAGCGCGTGACGGTGGCCGAGCAGCGGGGATCGGCAGGAGGCGGAATCCGTCGCCTTGTTACGAGTACACCAGGAACGTCCCGCCGCAGGACCTGCACCGGTAAGTGCTGCCGCTGGGTCCGTGCGACAGCAGCTGCCGATTGGCATGCCCGCACATGCCGAGCTTCTGGCCCGACGCCGCCGCTGGAGCCGGAACCCTGATCCTCTTTAGGTTGCGGAAATTGGGGCGAAAGTCTCGCTCGCTGTCCCTGTTGGTGGTACGACTGCGAAAGACGAGCAATGCAGCGCCCTGATTGATCCAGCGCGGATCGATGTTCAGCTCTCGCGGCACGCGTGCCTTGTCGGCATCGCCGTAGACCTTGAATCGGTAGGCCCTGGCCAGCCGCGGCAGCTCCGCCACCACGGCATCCTTGATGATGCCACCGACCCCCGAGGCGCCGAAGCCGTGCACCACGAGCAGGGCCTCTTCGCCGGCGCGCTCGGCGTTCTTGATGGCGCCGACAAGCTGGTCGATCGCCTCGGGCGCCGACTGGCCGGAATGGGCGATGTCAACCTTGCGCAAGATCGGATGCCTCGCCGACATTGTGCCGCCTTATGTATCCGGGTTGAAGTTCAGGTCGGTCAGCCTGGTGGCTCCGGGCCCTCGCCTCAGATCAGCCGAGCGCGGTACCGCTCCGCTGACACGACCTCATCGAATGGCTTGCGCTTCTTCTTCCCCAGGCCGAGCTTGCGCTTCGGGTAGCCGAAGGGAACCACTGCCAGAACGTCGATTGTGTCGGGCAGCCCGGCCCACTGCCTGACCCCTTCGAGCCCCCCGAACCCGGTCCAGTTGGAGCCGACCCCTTCGGCCCAGGCGACGAGGATCATCGACTGGATCGCGCGTGCAGCGTCGACGTCGGCCTTCCCGGTCGCCTTTTCCACCGCGACGATCACCGCTGCGTGCGACCCTGCGATGTAGGGTGCTGTTCGCACCAGCCCGCCGAGCTCCCGCAGGGCGTCCTGATTCTCGACCAGCACGAAATGCCATGGCTGGCGGTTTCCCGCGCTCGCCGTGAGATGCGCAGCCTCGACGACACGGCGCATCAAGTCATGCGGTATCGGCCTGTCCTGGTACTCCCGCACGCCGAGCACGGTGCGAGCGGCTTCGAAGACCGTGTTGGACATGCAGGCATTTATACAGCGGCCGCGAGAGGGACGGTCCACGCTGGTGGTAGTGACCGGGTCAGCCGGTCACCACCACCACATGGTTTCAAGCGTTGCCTGCGCTAGGCTGCCACTCCGGGGGAGGCCGGCTTGCTGCTGCGCCGGGCGGTGTTGCCCCCGCGGTAGAGGAGAAGCCCGGCGACAATGAGTATTACCGCCAAAGCTCCCAGGCCAAGCGGCACCGTCGTCTGAACAAACCCGAGGAGCCGGCCGTTGCTCTGCGCGCTGGCGGCATTGCTGGTTATGGAGGCGGGTGTCGATTTGGCATCCAGGGTGAATAGTTTCTGCGCCTTTGTGGCGGTGAGCTGCGCCAGCAGCGGAGCCAGCTGCGCGACCGCAGGAGAGCTCTGGTGCGCGGCGAGGATTGGAGCGACTCCCGCAGCAATGCCGCTCAGGTCCAGCTTGGACGAATAGGTCACGGTCTCCTGCAGCACGTCGACGGGAGCCCCGGTCACTGGGTCACTTAGGATGCTGTTGACTCCGCTCGCCGTGTAGGAGAGCGGGATGCTGCTGGCGAACAAGCCCTGAACCGAAGCCAGCTCAGCAGGCGTCAGCCCAATGGAGGCGATGGCGACTGCCAGGTCGATCCCGGCTGCCTTCAGCTGCGCGGCGAATGTCGCGAACGGGATGCTGGCCGGAAGGTTGTCGGCGGCGATCACGGCGGCCGCCAGCGGCTGGTCGGTGAATGTCTGCGTCCAGAGGTTCAGCGCGACTCCCCCGATTGTCTGATCCTTGCCCGATACGTAGGTCAGCGGGAGTGATTTCCCAATGTCCTCGTTCCACGACTGGTAGGTCTTGCCGGTGGAGAACCCGGGCGCCATGGTCACGCTGTAACTTCCGGTCCGGTTGGCAGGCGCGCTCGAGCTGTATGCCCACGCGTTCGGGTTGTCGACGTTCGCAGCCGTGGAGCGGTCAAGGGCGTACTGGTACCGCACGGTGGACGCCTGCCCCCCAATGGAGGTCGCCAGCTCCTCCGTCACGATAACGACGTCGGATGTCGACAGGTCCGGGTGTCCCGTGATCGTGCGGCGTACGGTCAGCGGCACCGCCTGCGGTGTCGCAAGAGGCGCTCCGGTCGATTGATCAACGAACGATGTATACGTCCCGCTGAGGTCGATGGTCCCACTGACGTTCGTGGGGATCTTGGTCAGCGGCGGGACGGCCAGCGGCCTCCACAACACTCCGGTCACGCCGAGCACGAGACCCAGCGCGATAAGCACAACTCCGGTCTTTCTCATGAATTGTTCTCCTCCGGGGCCTTCACCCCAAGACGTCGCGGACCTGCACCCCCAGAGGAGCGGCGTGGGCCGGCCGGCCGATGTGCATGGACATCAGGACGCCCGCAGCCTGACCTTGGATGGGATCGGCGCCCGGAGCAAGGGCCGTTGGGCCCGTTGCGTGGGAGGCAGGAGAACCGCCAGGGTTCCGAAGAGATTGCGGCAGAGGTCGAACGTCCGATGCGGCGCCTGGTGTGCCGTTATCCCTGGATGACTTCCAGACCTTCCTCAGCCACGAACGTTTCGACCATCGCGTCGAGTGCTGCGTCCTGCTCTGCCTCGGACATCTCCCCCCATGTGGCCGGCAAATCGAGATAGACGCGAACGGCAGCATGGATTTGCGGTTTGGCGCACGGCTCGAGAGGCCGATCGTTGAGTGCCCGGATTTGCCGCACCCTTCAAACGTAAGCCGCACCGAACGACGGCCCAGGGCCGGTTGACGTGGACCCAACGGGCCGTTGGTCCTTGAACTGCGCCAGACTGAAATCAGTCGCCCCAGCTCGAGTCTCGGCTTCCCCATTTTACAAAGGGGTCGAGAGGTGACTGAGTGACACCACGCCTCTTATGTCGCGAGAGATGCAATGGTGGGCCGGGAGGGAGTCGAACCCCCAAAGCTTTCGCGGCGGTTTTACAGACCGGGTTTCTTGCGTCCGCGGACGTTCGCCGACGTTCGCCGCGTATACAAACTGCCCCTTTTTGCCCGGTTCACCGTTCGCCGAAGTACGCCGTCGTACGTCCCCGTAGCTGTCAAATCGCTGTCAGAAGACCGAGCGGTGGGCGGCTTGGCCGACCTCCTCACCGGCGCTAACACGCGACCCGTCGCGTAGTCAGTCAGCAGCGCTCGAACCACCTCGGAAACTGTCAGACCCTCTTCCGCAGCTCGATGTCGAGCGGCGAGGTAAACGGCCTCAGGTACGCGGGACGCGACTTGAGGTGACTCACCCGTGGGTTCTCCGCGCGCCGGTCGGCCCTCGCGCAGAATCACGCGCCTGGCTTTCGGTCTGGCCTTTGAGCAGCCATCACCGGACGATCGGACGGAGAGCTTCCCGTCCAGGTAATTCAATAGGGTCCGCGCGACGTTGATCACCAGCCTGGCCTCCTCGTCGCTTGAAGAGCGCGGTTATAGAGGGATCGACACTGTACTGGAGTCCGGCTGAATCACACACTGCGATCAGGTAGCCGTGAAGGGCTGTGTGCAGTCTGTCGACGGCGCTGGTTGGCCCCGACGAGGCCAGTAACGTGTCAGCATCGCTGATCGCTCGCATGACCACATCACTCGTAATCCGTGGAGACGTCGAAGGGACAACGGGAGCAACCTCGAGCCGACTCACAATGTGCAGCAGCTCTTGTCTTGCGGCGTCGGTCCGGCTCTCAGGCCCCGATCGCCAGAGGCGGCGCCTCCAGACCCCTAGGATCCGGTCCCGCTTGCGATGTAGTCGGCATCTTTCCCAATCGCGCCTCGCTCTTGCGGCTGACTGGCGCGGTCCTCGATGAGCAGAACGATGAGTGGGCTGTTGGGCGCCGTTACTTCAGCACCGAGTCCATGAACAAGCTCTACCAACCGACAATGAGGAGGTGGTCAAGGCTCTACTGGACCCGGAGTCGGCTTAACCTAATGACCGGACCACGCGACTGGATTCACACCACGTCACGCGACATGACCCGGCTTCCAATCACGCTCACCTGCACTGTTGTCCGGATGAGAGTATGTTGGGTTGGACATAGCCAATTCATAGTTCACCAGCCGTAATGCATTCATCGGGGACTGGTGACCGATCCGATTTCCATCTCGGTCTCTAGCCGACTAACGTCCTGGCTCGGATGACACGCTAAGTGACCACGGAAGTAATGCTTGGAGGATTGCCATGATCGCTCCCCCACCAGATTACATGGCATGACGTAGGTGCGGTTGGGAGAAGCGATTGAACTGGAAACGTTGCGAGTGCTGACGTGTCGATCCGACCCACGGCCGCGACAGTTGGCTTCGGACTCGGTGTCGGCGAGACCAACAGCCCTGCTCAAAGTGGTCGCAGGCAGCCTCAGAGGTTTCGAAAGGAGACCGCGCTATTGAGCAGGCGCGTTCCGTTTGGTGTTTTTCGTAACCGCATACAGGGTCGTCTCCACGCGGGTTGGCGGATCGTCATCACGCTGTTCCTCTGGTTCCTCGGCTGGTTTGCAGTGCTCCTGGCAGTACCCGCAGCCGTGAACGCGGTTTTTGGGAGGACAGGGCCCACCGCATACGTGGCGTACCAGCTCGGAGTAGCGATGCTGCTCGTTGTCCTGGTGATCGCCGTCGTGAGACTGGGCGGATGGGTTGACCATCGACCGTGGCGACTGTTTGGGTTTGTCCTAGAGAGGCGCTGGTGGCAAGAGTTGACTGCAGGCCTCGTCGCGGGAGCTGCTATCCCCGTTGCGTTCCTTTTGTTTCTGCTCGTCTCGGGTTACGCGACGATCTCCGCCTTCGGTCACTCTACCAAGGCACCGCTTGGTGCAGCCCTGCTCGTGGTCGCGATCGGTTCTGGCGTGACCGCAGTTCAAGAAGAATTCATCTTCCGCGGCTACATCCTTCGGAACGCCGCCGAGGGCCTTGCCGGTCGCATCATCTCCGCGCGATGGGCGACCATCATCGGTCTTGTCGTTTCGGCGCTTCTGTTCATGGGATTCCATACTGGCGCGGCTTCCGGCATCTACCTGCTGAACTATCTGCTTGCGGGCCTCGCGCTCGGTCTGGCGTTTCTACTCACCGGACGGTTAGCCCTACCGATCGGGATGCACTTGGCGAACAACTTCGTAGGTGCCGTTCTCCTCACGTCGGACGGCGCCGTCACTTCAATCGCCACCCACGGACCTCACCTGGTGGTTGGCGACGACGGTGCGGTCTACTGGCTACTCCTCGTTATGGCTATGATCGCGGTGGTTACCTATCTGCGACTCCGCGATGGGTCATTAACGCTGCACACAGAATTAGCGACCAGTTGGGTTCGCACTCAGCCGACGTAGCCCCGCGATCCAGTCAGAACAAACCGGACTCGAGCAGGCGCCGAGCGCACTGCTTGAAGAACGGGCGCGGATCGCGCGCGGGTTGCACGAGGTTACGCACCACCTGTCATTTATTGCGGTACAGACGGAAGGCTAGGTACCGCCTGGACACACTCGATGCTGCGCTCTCCGAGTTCAGCTCCATCAGCGATTAGGTCAGAGAAGCGCTCACGGACATGCGCCCGGATGCTCGGTGTGCTCCGCAATGAGGCGCCTGCGGAACGCTCCACTCAGCCCGAGCTGGATGACCTGCCCGGACTCATCGCCGCGAGTCGGCGGGCAGGCATCGCCGTCGATCTCTCGATGCCCGCAGGCGCATGCCGGTTCCGATCAGCCGTCGCCCAATTTCTATGACCGATTACCTTCCGCCTCTATGGTCAATTACGACGGTAGCGTGAGTGAAACCGCGAGCTCGACCCCGTGGTACATCGGGGCACCAAACCCCACCGACCCTCTTTGGTCATCCGATCTCGGCGCCACAATGGACGACGCGTTACAGCGTTGTTGCGGTAGCAATGGGGGCGGCACTCCCATGCACCAATGTCTTATCGACTACGGCGTCCGCGCGAGCAGCCCTTACTAACCCGGGAGCAGATTCTGGCTGTTCAGGGAAATGAAGCGTTGCTCTTCTTGGGCTCGCAGCGCTGCGTATCGCGATTACGTATCGCATCAGTTTGCCCAAGCTGTGATCGAAACCGGCAAGAAGCCTGTCAAATCTTGCTCTGCGGAGCAGATGCAAAGCGGGCTCGCTAAGATACCGCCTTCGGCCATCAATCGTTACCAACCTTAGTGCTCCTCCTTCGGCAGAGGGCTGCGGAAGCGGGAGTGGCACTTACGCGCGGGCCCCGAGGCTTCCGGTGATCGCGCGTTCTAGGCAGATCATCCAACCGCTAGTACCGCGACAGTAGAAGCCAAAGCCAGGTGGTCGATAGCACTAGTGAGTCAACTGTTTCAATTACCTTGATCTTTACCAATCGCGCAGCTCCCTTCTGCTGATGGTCGGCGTTCTTGATCGCAAGGTGGTGGTTGAACCCCGCTTTGCCTTCTAGATCATGTGCGCGTCCATACCGCACCTCGGAGAACTTATTCCTCCGAATGCCAACCACCCACCAATAAGACCACACGACCAACGATCCCGCCACCAATGGCCACGCAAGATCGCGATGCTGCCACGCGTAGCCTAGTGCTGCGAACAAGACTGGCAAGGTTATCGCTGTGACACTCAGGTAGACGGAGTCGTCGTGTCGGGCGAACTCACCAATCTCCTGATACTCGAACCGCTCGTCATCGGTCAGACTGGATGTGAGTTTTCGCCCAAACCTACTTCCACCTATATTCGGCTACAGTGCCGTTGAGCTCAGATAGCCAGACCTCTGCGCCTTCAGCGGCGACAGACGCTGAGGGAATCGGAATTCGGTCAGCGATCAAACCGGTCTTCAGGTCAATCCGGACTGTCGATGGTCCACTCATCCATATCCCTGTCGAGGTTGCTCCAAGTTCGTCAATGCCCTGGCGACCGATGAAACCGGGGCCGGGCTCGGTCCACACAACAGCGCCAGTGGTCACATCTATGAGTGCAATATCCCCCCCAAAAGACCCGCGGACGTAGATTGCGCCCTGATCGGCCGTGATCGCTTCACTCCACCATTCGATCGGGAATCGCCCAACGACCTTGGTAGTGGCCGGATCCACTCGATCCAGGTATGCGATTCCGTTAATCCCCCGTACGGTAACCACCCAAACAGCCCCAGCTGCGTAGGCCAGCGTGGTCGGTCCCGGATCGAGATCCGTCTCGACCGAGACCAGGCGACGGCTCTTGATGTCGATTCCAAACAGTGAATGCTGGGCGTATCCGGAGACCCACAACGTGCCGCCGCCGGCAATCATGGACCACCCGAAAACCACGCCATGCTGCACGTCTGCCTGCTGAGTGTCGGGAAGAGCGACATGATCAACTACTTCATGACTCGCCGGATCGATCCGGACAACCTCGTGCCGACCGTTGTCGAGTGCCCACAGGGAGCTGCCGTCCCAAGCAAGGGCGTACGGGGTGTCACATGTTCGATAGCTCCAAGAGCCCGAGTAGTAGCTGTGGACGCTGTCGGGCGCGCAGCCCTGGCTGCGCAACACTCCAGGATCGCTCACTTGAATGGTGGCCACAACCTTGCCGTCGCCACGATCGACCTGTGTGATTGTCCCATCGGCCATGTTGGCTATGAACAACCACTTCCCCCCGAGAGTGATCGCGCTTGGAGTTTCCCCCGCCCGCACGCTCGCCACCATGGTCCAATGCGGCCTGGTCGCAGATGACTCATTGCAAGCAACAATCACGAAGACGGCACTCAGTAGGGCAAGGCCCATCGCCGCGATTGTTGGCCGCTTCTGTGTAAGAATCCAAGCATTCTAGATCTATTACAATCTGTTGTGTGACGTTGCCGGGCCCTCTACCCCACGACTGGGGTGCAACGTCGAGCCTCGACCTGATCAACAGCCGCTGGAGCGATCACCTCGGCTCAGGTCGTTATTACGACCGGCTACCCGATTCGCGGTTTAGAGTCGCCTTCCTGAAGCGGTGGAGCTACCGGGTGGACGACCCGGATGACGCGAGCGCAGTTTCTCGCCTCCACTCGCTTCGAGCATCACTGCGCAACCTCTTAGAGCAGTACATGTCAGGCCGCCCTTTGCGTCGAGCGACCCTGCATGGAGTTGAGGCGGAGATGAATCGAGCTCCAATAGGCTTGCGATTCAGACGAGACCGTGACGTCTACTCGTTGTCGATTGAGCACGTCGGATCCGGTTGGGATGCCACCACCTCCGACATAGCGATGTCAGCCGCCCGACTGATTTCTGGACGCGCAACCATCAGGGTCTGTGCTAACCCCGATTGCAGCTGGATGTTCGAGGACGCGACTCGATCCAAGACTCGCCGGTGGTGCAATGTTTCCGTCTGCGGCAGCCTGGTCAACGTCCGCCGACACCGCGCCAACCTGCGCCTAGACCAGCCTTCGACCGAGACTCGCACTCGCCGGCGCTCCAAGTGGAGCGCACACGCCAAGGCGTGAAGGGACCCGACTAGGAACTGACGGCTACGGGCTGACGCCGATTGGTCGCCCTTTGAGCCTGGCGGTGGCGCATTCGGAAGTCGCGCACTTTCAACAGGTTGCCACAGTAGTTGACCTGACACCACTGACGGCTTCGATTCAGGCTCTCGTCGTAGAACATCCAGCTGCAATCGGGATTGGCGCACGTCTTGATCCGGCGGACGTCATGTACGGTCACCAATTCGACGGCAGATCGCACCAATTCGGCCATTACCGACTGCCAGTTCAATTGGCGCGGCGTGAGTTTCAAACCTGACTCTCTGTCGAAGCTGAACGTGAACGCAGCCAGCGACATGTGGCGGTTGACAGATCGGATTGTATTCGGATCTAATCCCTTACCGGCCCCGCCGCG
>JBIOJB010000055.1:0-20239 GCA_044450465.1 Candidatus Dormibacterales bacterium
CCGTGGCGATCATCGGCGCGGTCACCGCGTTGTTCGCGGCGACCATCGCCATCGTCCATACCGACATCAAGCGGGTGCTCGCCTACTCCACCCTGAGTCAGATCGGCTACATGTTCCTGGCCGTCGGCATCGGCGCCTACTCGGCCGGTTTCTTCCACCTCCTGTCCCATGCATTCTTCAAAGCTCTCCTTTTCATGGCCGCCGGCAACGTCATCCACTCCATGCACGACGAGCAGGACATGCGGAAATACGGCGGACTGTGGGGCCAGATGCGGCCGACCTCCATCTCCTTCCTCGTGGGCTCGCTCTCCCTGGTGGGCTTGATCCCATTTGTGGGCTTTTTCTCGAAGGAGCAGATCCTCGGCGCCGCGTTCTCGAAACCCGACGACACCCTCGCGCTCGCCGTGTGGGGCGTCGGCTTTGTGACGGCCTTGATCACCGGCCTGTACACCGGCCGCATGTGGTGGCTGGCGTTCGCGGGCACGCCATCCAAAGACCGCCCGGTCGAGCACCCGCACGAAGCCCCGCCGGTGATGCTGCTTCCGGTGGCAGCGCTCGCCGTACTGGCGACCATCGGCGGCCTGATCCAGACTCGGGCTCTGGGCATCGGCCCGTCGCAGGTGTCGGACTTCCTGGCCTCGGCCGTCGGACCTGTGCACTGGGAGGGGAACAGCACAGAGGTGGTCGTGACCTTCGTGACGATGTTCCTCGCGGCCGGCCTGTTTCTCGCGGCGCGTGGGATGCGGCCCTGGAGCGCTGCTTTGCCCTGGGCTCAGCGCCTGCTCGAGCACAAGTACTACTTCGACGAGATCTATGCCGCCGTCTTCGTCCGGCCGCTCGACGCGATCGCAGGTTTCGCCCTGCGCGGAGTCGAGAAACCCGTCATCGACGGCGTGGTCGTCGAGACAGGAGTTGTGGCCACCGCCGGGGCCGCCGAGCTGAGCCTCACTCAGAGCGGCTATTTCCGCAACTACGTCCTTGTGTTCGTGGGAGGCGCCCTGCTTGCCGCCGTGGTGGTCCTCGTGAGGGCCAACTCATGACGCTGACGGCACTCTGGCTGCTGCCGCTGACCGGAGGCGTCATCGTGGCCTTCCTGCCTCCGCGTATCGCCAAATGGCTCGGGGTGACGGTCGCCGTCGCGGCCCTGGCGATCTCGGTTTCGGTGGCTCTCTCATTCCTCCCCAACCAGATGCACTACCAGTTCGTCGAGAAGGCCTCCTGGATCGCGCCCCTTCACGTGTTCTATGGCGTGGCGGTCGACGGGATCAGCCTCTGGCTGATCATGCTCAACGCGTTCCTGACCGTGATCGCGGTCCTCGCTACGCCCATCAGCCGGCGCGCGGCCCCGTTTGTCGGCCTTCTGCTCGCGATGTCAGGCGGGCTGGCCGGCGTGTTCATGGCGACGGACCTCGTCCTCTTCTACGTCTTCTGGGAGGCGATGCTCATACCCGCCTACTTCCTGCTCTGGCGGTTCGGAGAGGGAAATCGGCCAGGGTGGGCGGCGATGAAGTTCGTCATCTACACCCTCGCCGGCTCGCTCGTGATGCTCGTCGGGGTCATCGGCGAGTACGTGGCGACCGGCAAGCAGACATTCGATCTGGCGACGCTCGCCACCATGGTGCCGTCACCTTCGATTCAGTTCCTGCTGTTCTTCGTGTTCGCCCTGGCCTTCGCGATCAAAACGCCCCTCTTCCCCTTCCACAGCTGGCTGCCGGACGCCTATATGGCAGCGCCCACCCCGATGCTTGTCACCTTCGCGGGAGTGATGGGCAAGGCCGGCGCCTATGGCTTCTTGCGCATCGCCATCCCGCTTTTCCCGCAGCCGGTCGACTGGTGGGACTGGCGCTGGGTCATGCCGGTGCTTGCCGTCGCCGCCATCGTGTGGGGCGCGCTGATGGCGCTCGCCCAGAGGGATATGAAGCTGCTCGTGTCGTATTCGAGCGTGAGCCACATGGGCTTCATAGTCCTCGGCATATTCGCGCTCAATGTGCAGGGCCAGCAGGGCGCCGTCATCCAGATGGTCAACCACGGCGTCATCATCGCGGCCCTCTTCCTCATCGTCGCCTGGATCAGCGAGCGCGCAGGCACCCGCGATCGTTCTGCCATGGCGGGCCTCGCGCGGCGCATGCCGGTGATGGCGGGTGTATTCGCGGTCGTGACGTTTGCCGCCCTGGGACTGCCCGGTCTCAACAGCTTCGTCGGCGAGTTCATGACCCTGCTCGGCGCCTGGCAGCGCGCACCGGCGCTGGCGGTCTTCGGCGCGATCGGCCTTGTGCTCGCCCCGATCTACATGCTGCGGCTCTTCCAGGGCACCATGCAGGGCGAGCCCGCCGGGATCGCGCTGCGGTCTGACATCCGCAGAGGCCAGGTCACCCTTCTGGCGCCGCTCATCGTCCTGATGTTCGTGCTCGGCCTTTATCCGAACGTGCTGACCAACCTGATGACGTCGCTCGCCCAGGTCGGGCTGGCACGGTGACAGTGGGCATGCACCTCACCGCCGACCTGACGTACTCCTGGTCGCAGGCGTTGTCGGACCTTGGGCAGATCGCGCCCATCGTGGCCCTGGTCGGCTTCTTCCTGTTTGCGATCGTCACCGATCTCGCCCTGCCGGCCAGGCGTCGCGGCGATGCCGTGGCCATCGTCGCGGTCACAGGATTTGCCTACTCGGCCGGCACCGCCGGTTACCGCTGGGTCTACGGCCAGGGTGGCTTCGCCTACCACAGGTTCGCGACGGGCGACAACTTCGCGCTTTTCTTCGAGACCATGTTCGCCATCCTGGGCGTGCTCACCGTCGCCCTGTCCCATTCCTATCTCTACCGCCGCAAGATGAGGCAGTCGGAGTTCCACATCCTGATCATGGCTGCGGTCATCGGCATGATGGTGCTGGCCTCGGCGACCTCGCTGGTCACAGTGTTCCTCGGGCTGGAGATATTCTCGGTTGCGCTCTACATCGTCTGTGGATATGCGCGCACCGACAGCAGGTCTCAGGAGGCGGCTGCGAAGTACCTCCTGGTGGGCGGCTTCGCCAGCGCGTTCGTCCTCTACGGGATGGCCCTGATCTACGGTGGCACCGGCACCACCGTCATCCCGGACATCGCTACGCGCCTCGGCAGCGACGCTTCGAGCAACCCGCTGCTCCTGCTTGGCGTCCTTTTGATGGGCGTCGGTTTCGCCTTCAAGGTTTCGGCCGCCCCCTTCCACATGTGGACCCCCGACGTCTACCAGGGCGCACCACTGCCGGTGACCGCATTCATGTCTGTGGGCACCAAGGCCGCAGCGTTTGCCATGATCGTTCGGGTCTTCTCTAGCGGCCTCCCCCACCTTGCCCCTGAGTGGCAGGCCCTGCTCGCGTTCGTGGCAGCGACAAGCATGGTGGTGGGCAACCTGATGGCCATCTCACAGTCCAGCCTGAAGCGCCTGCTCGCGTACTCCGGTGTGGCGCAGGCGGGGTACATCCTGATCGGGGTGATCGCGGGAGGCGCAGCCGGGCTGGCCGCTGTCCTCTACTACCTTTTCGTGTACATGTTCATGAACTTCGGCGCCTTCGCGGTGATCACGCTGATGGCCGGGCCTGATGGTGACCTGGACAACGTCTCCGACTTGAAGGGTCTTTATCAGCGGAACCCTCTGATGGCTATCGCCATGAGCGTTTTCATGCTCTCGCTCGCCGGTTTCCCGCCGTCGGTCGGATTCTTCGGCAAGCTCTTCGTGTTCACGGCCGGCGTCGACGCAGGCTACACCTGGCTGGTGGTGCTCGCCCTGGTCATGAGCGTGGTGTCGGTCTACTACTACGTTCGGGTGCTGATCCCGGTCTGGACCCCATCGCCTCGAGCCAATCCCGTGACAGCGTCGCCCGGCCCGACCACCGCCATCGTGCTCGCCGGGCTTGCCTCGCTCGCCCTGGGCCTCTACCCGACGACGCTGCTGCTCGCGGGCCAGCTCGGGGCGAACCCGATAGGGCTGCCCTGACGTAAATCCCGGCGTACGTTTTTTCAACCTGGCGTAACCCAGGGTCAGATGTTGGTCCTCGACTGGCCGCCGTCGACTGAGATGCACGCGCCGTTGACCAGGCTCGCGTTCGCCGAGCAAACGAATGTGACCACGCTGGCCACCTCGTCCACGGACCCGAAGCGTCCAAGCGGCATCTCCTGACGGACGAAGTCGGCGATCGCCTCGGGATCCTCCTCGGCGCGCCGATGCCAGCCGCCGCCCGTCCACATGATCGATCCGGGCGCGATCGCGTTCACCGTCACACCGGAAGCGGCCACCTCGCGCGCGAGCGAGTTGACCAGGCTGATCTCCGCCGCCTTGGCGGCGTTGTAGGCTGGCGCGCCGCCGGCCTCCCGTCCCCAGACCGAAGAGATGACGATGACCCGACCCCATCCGCGCTCGACCATGCCCGGCAGTACCAGCTTTGACATGCGGACGCTCACCCCGACGTTGCCGGCGAACGCGGTGGCGAAGTCCTCTGACCCCGTGTCGCTCCAGCTCGTCCCTGCCCTGATCCCGAGGTTGTTGATGAGAATGTCAATCGGTCCGAGCTCAGCCTCGGTCTGCCGGACGGCCCGGTTGCAGTCCTGCTCCTTGAGCAGGTCGGCGACGATGCCCACTCCACCGAGTCCGGCGGCCACGCTAACGACCTCCTCAGGTGTGCGCGCCGCCACCGCCACGCGAACACCCTCCGCTCGCAGGGCTTGAGCGATGCCAAGGCCGATGCCACGGGTTCCCGCCGTCACGAGAGCGACCTTGCCCGTGATTCCGAGGTCCATCAAATCGGAATCCTAACGAGTGACCTGCGCCAGAACTTAGTGGCAAATTCATGGGCCCCAGCGCCGCGACTTTGCTCACTTACCTCAGGCACAGGACACTAGACTCTGCCCATCGCCACTCCGACCGACCTCTCGGCTCACCTCAACCTCACAGGCGACCCCGTCACACCCCGCCCGTCGGCCACGGTGCTTCTGACTCGCGGCCGGCAGCCATGGGAGCTGCTGCTGCTGCGCCGGCCCGGAGGCGCCGATTTCGCGCCCGGCGCTTACGTGTTCCCGGGCGGCACGGTGCAGACGGGCGACGCGACATGGGGTGACGAGATTCGAGGCGCCGCTGTGCGCGAGCTCTTCGAGGAGGCTGGAATTCTGCTGGCCCGCCGCGGGCGCGGATTCGCCGGCGGGAGGCACTGTGAGCGGGTTCGCGAATTGGTAGCGCAAGGAGGCACGTTTGCGGCGGCCCTGGGCAGGCTCGATCTGGTGCCGGCTTTCGATCGCCTCGTCCTGTTCACCCGCTGGGTGACGCCCGCCGTCCTGCGGAGGCGATACGACGCCCGGTTCTTCCTGGCTCGGGTGCCCGCCGGGCAGGCGGTTCGACCTCAGGAGGGAGAGGTGACCGACTGGCTGTGGACCTCACCCGAACGAGCTCTCGCCTCCACCGAGATCACGCTGGTCTACGCCACGCGTGCGGTCATCGAGTCGGTCGCGACGGGCGAAGAGGTCACTACGCTGATGGCGCGCGCGAGGCGCTTGCGGCACGTGCCGGCCGTGGAGCCTCGGCTGGTGCAGACAGACAGAGGCTGGGAGATCGTGCGGGACTAGGCCGGCCGCTCAGCGCCAGAGGTCGCGCCAGCGATCGTACTGCTCGACCTGGACCCCGCCCTGGCGCAGGACCTCAAGCCCCTTCGGGTCGCGGTAAGCCTGCCGGAAGTAGACCCGGCCCACGTTCGCGTTGATCACCATCTTGGCGCACATCACGCATGGAGAGGCGCTGACGAACATCACCTTTCCAGGCAGCTGGGCGCCGGCCTTGAGCAGGGCGTTCTGCTCTGAGTGAATGCATCCGCAAGCCCCTGCTTCTGTCGAGTCGCACCGGTTGGGCAGGCCGCGGGCGTTGCCGTTGTAGCCGATTCCGAGCACCTGGGTGAGGTCGGGCGTGGTGATCACGGTGCCCACCTGAAGGCGGGCGCAGGTGGAGCGCTTCGCGAGCTCCTCGGCCATGCGCATGTAGACCTCTTCCAGAGGGATCCGGTCGGGGGTGGCTGCGGGGTCGAGGTCGGGCACTTCGGTCTCCATAAGCTAGTCGACAACGCTGTCAGACGGCGTCACGGCCGCGCGTCGGCGTCCGGTCTTCGAGTGAGCGTTGCAGGCCTGATAAGCAGGTTGTATCGGGCCATTCCCAGGACTACAATGCCCCACATGTCGGTGCTCGAACTCTTGTTCGCGCTTCTCATTGTATGTCTACTGGGCGGCATGGGGGCGGTCGGGATCATGGTCCGCGGCCTGGTCAGGCGGTCTGAGATCCAGGCGCGCGACGTCGCCGACGTGAAGAGCCGGCTCGAATCGGGAGGCTCCACCCAGATGACCCAGGCGGCCGAGCTCAGGGAGCGGTTGACTCAGACGCAGTCGGTGGTGGAAGGCCTTCGCTCGGCAATCTCCGCCCGGCAGCCGGTCGAGGAAGAGGCTAGGGCGAGCCTCCGCCGCCTCGAGAACGTGATCGCGGGCAGCTCGACTCGAGGGGCGGCCGGCGAGAACATCCTCGAAGAGGCCCTGCGGCATCTGCCGCCGGAGATGCTGCAGCGCAACGTCTGGGTCGGCGGCAAGGTCGTCGAGCTAGCGCTCCGACTGCCTGGAGGCAAGTTGCTCCCGATGGACTCGAAGTGGGTGTCGTCGGGCGCCCTCGAGCAGCTCGCGGACCCAAGCCTCGACGCTCCCCGGCGGGCTCAGCTCACCGCCCAGGTGGAGAGAGAGGTGGAGCGAAGGGTGCGCGAGGTGAGCCAGTACATCGATCCGGCGACCACCTCACCCTTCGCGCTCGCCGTAATCCCGGACGCCGCCTACGACGTCTGTCGAGGCGCCATCGTCGGCGCGCACAAGCGACACGTGATGGTGGTCGGATATGCCATGGCACTCCCGTACCTTCTAACCCTCTACCAGCTGCACCTTCAGTTCGCGCGGACGGTGGACATGGAGCGGCTGCAGTCGGCGCTGATCGACGTGGAACGCCACCTCGACACGCTCGAGAGCATCCTCGAGAACAAGCTCCAGCGGGCGGTCACGATGCTTCAAAACGCGTATGGGGAGGGCAAGCAGGTCTCGGCCAGGATCCGGGCGTCCGCCGAGAGCGTCCAGGTCGCCGACCCGGCCGCGGCCACAGTTTCCACAGAGCCGCTCGGCCTGGCCCTGGTCGACTGAGCTTCCAGAGTAGGTTTTGCACCGTTTTCCACCGGCAATGCCCAGCCTGTGCCCAACTCGTGAGGCGGGATATCCACAGTTAATCCACCAACATGTTGGGGGTAAAGTCTTGTTTAGGTCGAATATCTTGTGTTTTGGTCTTGACAAGGCGAAAACCCAGACTTATATTTCGAGGCGTTACATCGAGGCCCTGGGGCATAAGTGGCGGGCATGCTCTGGGGCCTCTTCCATCCCCAAAACCGGTCACTCCCAACGTCTCACCAGCGCGTCACAGAAATCCGATCTGAATACACCCACTCAGGGGATGATTGAAGGAGGCGTTCTCTAGATATGGCCAAAAATGTTGTCAACACCGACGCCAACGGCGTCGCCGCCGGACCGCGTGCCAAGAACGGAAACCACGCCAAGAACACCAGCAAGGGCCTGCGGTTCGGTCGCTACTTCACGCCTCCTGGCAGCCACGCATTCGACCTGATCGAGTGGGAGCACCGCACGGCGGCCATCACCGGCGAGAAGGGCCAGGTGATCTTCGAGCAGAAGGACGTCGAGGTGCCCCGGTCGTGGTCGCAGCTGGCGATCAACGTGGTCGCCCAGAAGTACTTTCGCGGCAGCCCTGGAAGCCCGGAGCGGGAAACCAGCGTCCGACAGATCATCGACCGCGTCGTGGACACCCTCGCCCGATGGGGCCGCGAGGGAGGCTACTTCACGACCGAGGAAGACGCGCAGAACTGGGCTGAGGAGCTCCGTTATCTCCTGGTGACCCAGCACGCTTCGTTCAACAGCCCGGTCTGGTTCAACATCGGCGTGCCAGGACGGTCACAGCAGGCCTCGGCCTGCTTCATCAACTCGGTGCAGGACTCCATGGAGTCGATCCTCGAGCTGGTGAAGACGGAGGGCATGTTGTTCAAGTTCGGCAGCGGGACCGGGACCAACCTCTCGGTGCTGCGCTCCTCCAACGAGCAACTTTCGGGCGGCGGGACGGCTTCAGGGCCGGTCTCCTTCATGAAGGGCTACGACTCGTTCGCGGGCTCGATCAAGTCGGGCGGCACGACCCGGCGAGCGGCGAAGATGGTCATCCTCAACGCCGACCACCCTGACGTCCTCGACTTCATCCGCAGCAAAGCCGAGGAGGAGAGGAAAGCCTGGGCTTTGATCGAGGCAGGCTACAACGCAGGCTTCAACGTCGCCGGCGGGGCCTACGACTCGGTGCAGTTCCAGAACGCCAACCACTCGGTTCGGGTCAGCGACGAGTTCATGCAGGCGGTGATGGAAGACAAGGAGTGGAAGACCAAGGCAGTCGTCGACGGCCGCGTGGTCAACACCTACAAGGCGCGCGACGTCTGGCGCGAGATCGCTGACGCCGCGTGGACCTGCGGAGACCCAGGCCTTCAGTTCGACACGACCATCCAGGACTGGAACGTGGTCCCCAACACCGGTCGTATCAATGCCACGAATCCCTGCTCAGAGTTCGTCTTCCTCGACGACACCGCGTGCAACCTTCTGTCTCTGAACCTGATGAAGTTCCAGAACGAAGCAGGTCGGTTCGACGTGCAGAGGTTCCAGCGCGCCATCGACGTGTGCTTCACCGGTCAGGAGATCCTCGTCTCCAACGCCTCCTACCCCACCCCGGCGATCGGGAAGAACTCCGAGGCGCTTCGCCCGCTCGGGCTCGGATACGCGAACCTTGGCGCTCTGCTCATGTCGATGGGCCTTGCCTATGACTCCGATGAAGGCCGCCGCTTCGCCGGGGCGATCACCGCGATCATGACCGGGCAGGCGTTCGCCCAGTCGGCTCGGATGGCACAGGTCAAGGGCCCGTTCACCGAGTTCTCCAGGAACCGGGAACCGATGCTTCACGTGATGGAGAAGCACAGGCACGCGTCATACCAGCTCAGCACGACGCCCGACTCCGCAGAGGTTGTCGACGCTGCCAGGGATACCTGGGATGAAGCGGTCCGGCTCGGCCGGCTGCACGGTTACAGAAACGCACAGGCCACCGTCCTCGCGCCGACCGGAACCATCGGACTGATGATGGACTGCGATACGACGGGCATCGAACCCGACCTCGCGCTGGTGAAGTACAAGAAGCTCGTCGGCGGCGGCCTGTTGAAGATCGTCAACACCACCGTCCCGGCGGCCCTGCGCAAGCTGGGCTACGACGAAAACAAGGTGAAGGAGATCGTCGAGTACATCGACGAGAACGACACCATTGAGGATGCTCCGCACCTGCACGACGAGCACCTCAAAGTCTTCGACTGCGCCTTCAAGCCGGTCAAGGGCGCTCGCTCGATCGCGCCGATGGGACACGTTCGGATGATGGCCGGCGTTCAGCCTTTCATCTCGGGCTCGATGTCCAAGACGGTGAACCTGCCCACCGACGCCACGGTCGATGACATCCAGCAGACCTACGTGGAGTCCTGGAAGCTCGGCCTCAAGTGCATCGCCATCTACCGCGACGGTTGCAAGCGCTCCCAGCCGCTCTCGACCTCGCTCGACAAGGAGAAGAAGCAGGCGCCGGAGGTCGAGTATCGGGCCGTTCGCAGAAAGCTTCCTGACGAGCGCAAGGCGCTCACACACAAATTCGACATCGGCGGCCACGAGGGTTACGTGACCGTCGGCCTCTACGAGGACGGCCAGCCGGGCGAGCTGTTCGTGACCATGGCGAAGGAAGGTTCGACCATCTCCGGGTTGATGGACGCCTTCGCGACCCAGACCTCATACGCCCTTCAGTTCGGCGTCCCGCTCAAGTTCATGGTCGACAAGTTCAGTCACATGCGATTCGAGCCGTCCGGGTTCACGAAGAACAAGGAAATCCCGATCGCCAAATCGATCGTCGACTACATCTTCCGGTGGATGGCGAGCCACTTCCTGCCCATCGAGGACCAGGACGAGGCGGGCATCGTGCGTCGCGACCCGCCGGCCTCGGCCCCAGCGATGTCCGACCCGAAGCCTGCAGCCCCGAGTGAGTTCAAGGTGATCGCGGCTTCGCCCACCAACGGCAACAGCGGCACGGTCCAGCGCATCGCGTTCGTCAACACGGACGCCCCGGCATGCGCCGACTGCGGCGCGATCACCGTGCGCTCAGGCTCCTGTTACAAGTGTCTGAACTGCGGGGCGACGACAGGCTGTAGCTAAACAAGGCGGGGGGAGGAGAGAGTGTCCTCCCCCGCGGAACCCCCTCCTCTCCTGCACCACGCTAGGAGGATTTGGAGCTCGTCTGGAGTACGGCCGGAGTGAATCCGGCCGGTGCACCACGCGGGACTTCCTGGTTTCGGCCGGAGTGGATCCGGCCGGTGCACCACGCGGGACTTCTTGGTTTCGGCCGGACTATGTCCGGCCTGGAGCAGGTCAGCTCCTGCGGCTGATCCGCTCATCGGCGCGCCTGGTCTTCCCCATCCCGGCCTCACCAGCTATGAGAGCTACCCTGGCGTCACCTCGCGAGGCCGTCAGCGGCGTGTCTTCGAGGACGCCGAGCTCGCGCTCTCGGCCGATGAGGATGGGGCTTAGGGCGCGCTGCATGAGACTGCCGAAATCATAGGCGCGCCCGTCGCGGGCCCCCGCTCTCAGGCAGTCGCCGCACCCCTGATTTCAGCCAGCGAGCGCTTCTGGTGGCCCGATGAGTCGAAGTTCGTGTCTGCCAGCCAGTCTGTGAACGCCGCCCGGCAGTGTGGCCAATCATCTGCCGTCATCGCAAACCATGCCGTGTCCCGGTTTCGATCCTTGATGACCATGTGCTGCCGAAAGATCCCCTCGTACACGAACCCAAACCGCAGAGCCGCCCGGCGCGACCGCGCGTTCATCGAGTCGCACTTCCATTCGAGGCGGCGATAGCCAAGGTCGTCAAACACGTGGCGAGCCATGAGAAAGATGGCCTCTGTCGCCGGGCGACTGCGTTGCAATGCGGGAGCGAACCAGATGTGCCCAATCTCGATGACGCCGTTGGCGGGATCAAAGCGCATGTAGCTCGCCATGCCGCGCGCAGCACCACTCGCCAAGTCCACCACCGCGTAGAAAAGTGGGTCGATCGAACGGGCGCGCTCGTCAAGCCAGCTCACGAATTCCTCGGCGCGGGCAAACGGACCGTAAGCCAGGTAGTCCCACACCCCATCCGCGCCTTCGATCGAAGCGAACAGCTGGCCGGAGTGACGTTCCGGGTCAACAGGTTCGAGCCGGACCGTCCTGCCGATCAGTGGAGCCCGCGACGGCACCTGAACCGGCATCCAGTGCAATGTCATCGCGCGGTCGAGTCCTAGGCGGCCTTCGCGTGCGCCGGCAGGCGAAGCGCGACCGGGATTCCGAGCAGAGTGATAAGCGCGATGGCCCCGAGGGCGAGGTACGCGTTGCCGATGACGGCCTGAACCGCCAGCACCAGGATCAGGCCGCCGAGGTTGCCCGCCATCATCAGGAATCCAACCGCGCCCCCCTGCCTCTCGGGGCCGGCATGCACGTCGGACCAATCGAGCACGACAGGCAGCGCCGACAGCAGCACAAATCCAGCGCCGAAGAGCCACACGCCCAGCCACAGCAGGTTGTGGACGGCCGCGACGGCGGCGAACGCGGCGGCTGACCCGATCAGTGCCACCACGAGCATGGCTCGTCGGCGGTCGCGCTTGGCGACCGCGGTGGGAAGTATTGCCGCGCCCAGCACGCCTGCGAAAGTGAGCACTGCGATCAGCGTGCCGGCCGAATCGCCTTCCCCAAAATGCGCCAGGATGGGCTGAAGCCAGGTCGCGACCACGTTGTAGGTGCCCATTCCGATGAAGACGAGCCCAGCCAAAGTCCACATGAAACGGTCACCTAGGAGCCAGCGGAGGCTGATCGATGCGGAAGGGTCGTCTGGGAAGGCCGGTGCCATCCGAAACGCCAGGATGACCAGTCCGGCGGCGACGACGGCCGGTATGGCCTGGACAATCAGAAGAAGCCCGAGCCCACCGGCGTCGAGCAGAGGCCCCGCCATGAGAACCGCGGCGAGGATGCCGACGAACAGGGCCGCGGTGCCGATGGAGATCGCCGTCGCGCGCTCGCCTGGTGCGAAATACCGAGCCGCGACCTTGGTCACGCTGTTGAGCACCAGCGGTTGCCCCGCGGAGATCACGAGCTGCCCGGCGAGCTGCCAGGCAAAGCTTTCAGGAGACACGAGCCTCAGGACGGCGCCGCCGCAAGTGAGCGCTGCCCCAGCCGCCAGCGCCTGGTTGAAGCGCATGTCGAGCCAGCGCCCGGTCGGCAGGGCGAGCACGATGTAAACGAAGGGGAAAACCGCCGCAAGATCGCCGATCGCCCCCACGTCGACGTGCATGACCGAGGCGCTCCGAGTGTCGACGGCGGCGAAAGTGAGCCACAGCATCTGCGTGCATGCGGCGAGCAGCGCGTAGCTGCCCAGCACCAGCCACCTGCCCGAATGTGCTCTGACCGAGGTGGCCGCGACGGCGGTCATCCTTTCGTCTCCTTTCTATTCAGCCGCGCGTAGCTCCCATGCAGCCGACCGTAGAAGCGCTTGAACTCCGAATACATGGGCTCGTAGACCTCGTGACGATGAGAGTCTGGCTCAAATGCGCGGGTCACGGTGACAAGGTCGGGCACGTCGCCCAGCGTGAGCTTGCCCAGCGATATGGCAGCGAACAGGCCGGCGCCTCTCAGGCTCGCGAACATCGGATCGGCCACGCGTTCGACCCGCCGGCCGAGGATGTCGGCATGAATCTGGCACCAGAGGTCGGACTGAGCGCCGCCTCCGAGTATTCGCAAAGCCGCGATCGGACGTCTGGTGAAGCCCTCGACTGCGTCCAGCAGCCAGCGCGCATTGAAGGCGACGCCCTCCAGGACCGCGCGGACGAAATGGCCTCGGCTCGCCGCCAGCGAAACGTTGAGGAAACCTCCGCGCAGCGTTCGGTCCTCCACCGGAGAACGCTCGCCGTTGAGCCATGGGGTGAACATGACCCCGCCTGAGCCGGCTGGCACGGTGGCTGCCAGCGCGATCAGCGCCTCGTAATCCGAGCCGACAAGCTCGTCGCGCAGCCACTGCAGGCAGAGGCCGGCCGTCTCGTGGTTGTTGGCGACCAGGTACCGGTCGGGCCGCACACCGGGCACCGACGCCATCTGGTGCAGGACGTCGGTGCGCTTGAACGGCACCTCGCACCCGATCCAGGCCGTCGTGCTGATGGTGACGTGCGCCTGATAAGGCGCCACAGCGCCCGAGCCGATGAAGGAGGTGTGCAGATCCGGGATGCCGGCGACGACCGGTGCGGGCGGCAGGCCGAGCTCAGCGGAAGCCGCCGGCGTGATCGAGCCGAGGACGCTCCCGGTCGGGAGGAGCTCGGGGAGTCGGGCGGCGTCGCGGCCCAGCCGCCTGACAAGCCCTGGTACGTACGCAACCTTCGCGCCTGGCCGGTTGTCGGTCAACCAAGACAGGATCATCGAGGCGGGCGTGGCGGCAGCTCGCCCCGTGAACCTCAGGCCGAGGTAGTCGAGTGGCTCGAGAAGGGTCGCCGTCCTGGCGTAAACCTCAGGCTCGCGGTGGCGCATGTAGAGCTCGTGGCCCAGTGGGTCGGCCCCGTGAGGGGACGGCGCGCCACCTGTCAGGCGGATCCAGCGCAGCATCTTGGCCGGCGAGTAGCCGAGCACTGAGATCGGACCGCCGATGGCGCGAGCCGAATACGGCGCGCCGCGCGAGTCGGCCCATAGTCGGCAATCAGACACCGGTTGCCCGGCGGCGTCGACCGGCACCGTCGAACCCCACTGACCGGTGATGCCGACCCCGGCCAGCGACATGGGGTCCACCGCTCCTCCTGCACTGAGTGACCGCGCGCCTGACTTGATGGCTTCCCACCACGTCCTGGGGTCCTGCACCGCCCCGCCGTCCGGCAGGTAACGGGTGGCGACGGCGCTGTGCGCATGTGCGAGCAGCTCGCCACGCAGGGAGACGGCCCCCGTTTTCGGCCCGCCCGTCCCCAGGTCCACCGCGAGGATCCAGGGCTCAGGCACCGGCCGTCATCCGGATGGCGCCACCTCGTACATCGCGTCTAGGGCGGCGGCAAAAAGAACGTCGAGGATCTCGTCTCCGGCCTCGGTCCCACCAAGCCCGTAGAGGGCGCCACTCTTCGGCTCGGATCGGGCGGGATGCTTGGCGTAGTAGACAGCTTCGCGCAGGTCATCCAGGAACGCCTCCACGACATGCGGCGCCGTGTTCGGCCTCGTGACGCAGAAATGGAGCGCCGCGGGGAGCTGCAGCGCGTTGAGCCGCCAACCCCTTTCGATGAGGTGGTCGTTGACGTGATAGATGTTCAGCTCCGGCGAGCGAAACGCGACCAGAAAGGTCGGGTCGCCGATGACCCCGAGGTCATGGATCGAGTCGATCCCTGCCCGCATCGTGGCCGCCGCCTCGAAGATCTGGCGCGCTATCTCGAGGTATCCACGCTCACCAAGGCTGACCATCGACGCCCAGGCAGCCGCTACGAGTCCACCCGACCGGCTCCCGGAGAGCCCTGGCGACAGGTACACGCCTCCCGGCCATCCCGTGTAGTTGAAGTACTGGTACTTCCGCAGGTTGCTGTTGCGGTAGAGCAGCACCGACGTCCCCTTGAGGGCGTAGCCGTACTTGTGGGTGTCAGCCGAGATGGACGTGACTCCTGGCACGCGAAAGTCGAATCGGGGGATCGGATAGCCGAGGCGCTCACCCCAGGGCAGGATCCAACCGCCCAGACATCCATCGACGTGGAGTCCGATGTCGCGCTCGATGGCAATCTCCGCGAGCTCTTCGATGGGATCGATGATGCCGTGCGCGTAGTTCGGAGCCGAGCCGACCAGCGCCACCGTGTTCTTCGACACGTGGCCGCGTATCCACTCGACATCGGCTTTCCAATCGTCTCTCAAAGGCGCCTTCAGCAGCTTGATCCCGAGCAGGTGCGCCGCTTTGTCCAGGGCCACGTGGGCCGTCACCGGGATGATCACTTCGGGCTCGGTGATTCCCTTCTCCCTTCTCCCCCGCTCGCGATAGACGAGCATCGGATTGATGAGGCTTTCAGTGCCACCGAATGTCAGGACTCCACACGCCTGCTCGCCGGGATGGTGCTTTGGCACCTCTTCTCCGTGGAGCATCGCGGCGGTCATGGATACGATCTCAGCCTCCAGCTTCGTGGCGCTCGGGTACATGTCCCGCTGCAGCACGTTCGCATGGGCGAACAGCTTGAAGGCCTCGGTCAGGAAGCTGTAATGGTCGTGACCTCCGTGGTAGATGGAGCCCGAGACGTGGCCCTGGTCACCGATGCGGTCTTCCTCCGCCGCCATGGTGGCCAGCTCGTCGAGGATGCTCTGGCGGTCCCTGCCTTCGGGATCGAGCCGTTCGTAGCTCCTGAACCGTCCCCTGTACGGATAGAAGTCGATGAGCGAGCCGTCGTTGTTCTGGCCCATCGGAAAGAGCTTAAGCCGTATGCCTGGGCCCGGCTCTACGCCACCTTGTCCACAGCCGACGCCCAGCGTTCGTCGATGCGGCGGACTTTGTAGATGGCGAAGGCGCCTACCCAAGCGACGACGAATGCCGCCACGATGACGTATCCCGCCTTTCCGATCACATCGAATTTGGCGATCGCCGAGAACACGCCACCGTGCAGGTTGAAGATCTGAATGACAATCTGGGCCAGCTCCACCATGCCCACGAAGAGGGCGACGAACACCGACAGTGACGTCACAGTCAAGTTGTAGAAGACCTTTCGGATCGGGCTGGCGAAAGCCCATGAGTAAGCCTTTGACATGAACGCACCGTCGGTCGTGTCCATGAGGGACATCCCGGCGGCGAAGATCAACGGCAGGGAGACGATCGCGGTGAACGGCAGTCCCTGCGCGGCGGCACCGGCGGAGATGGCGAGGAAGGCCACCTCACTCGCGGTGTCGAACCCGAGTCCGAACAGGAAACCCACCGGGTACATCTGCCAGCTGTGGTCGATGAGCCGAAACATGCGGCCGAAGAGCCGGGTCATGATGCCGCCTGCGGCCAGCTCGTCTTCGAGGCCGGCGCGATCGTAATCGCCGCGGCGCATCCGCCGGTAGACGCGGATGACGTCGATCAGGATGACCAGGTTCAGCACCCCGACCAGGGTCAGGAACGACCCCGAAACCAGAGTACCGAGCGTGCCGCCCACGCTCCGGAGCTGGCCGCCGCCGCCGACCACGCCCTGGATGATCCAGGTCACCGCCAGCCCGAGCGCGACGGCGATCAAGAAGACCACCGTGGAGTGGCCAAGAGAGAAGAAGAACCCGACACCCATGGGCTTCCGACCGCTCTGCAGCAGCTTGCGAGTCGTGTTGTCGATCGCCGCGATGTGGTCCGCATCGAACGCATGCCGGAGCCCGAGGGTGTAGGCCAGCCCGCCAAGGGCCAGGAACGTGGGGTGGTGAGCTCCGTACAGGAGCAGGAGCCCCCATCCGGCGACGTGCAGGATGCCGACGCCTCCGAAGAACGCCATCAGCCGGTTCCGCTCGCCCCGATCGAACGATTGCCGCATGAGCGCCAGCATGGAGGCCATCTAGCGTTAGCCTAGCGCCTAACGCTACAAGGTCGCAATTAGGAGATCGAGTGGGCCCTCTCCCGCTGCGACAGGCTCGCATGTGAGCCGGTGACAAGGCGATTACGCCTGTCTCCTACTCGCTTTTGAAGATGCCCCGCACGTCGAACAGGGCGGCCGCCTCGATTTGATCGAAACGGCACTGCCGAGGCTTCTTGTCTGTCCTCCACCTGAGGAACCGAGTTGCGTGACGGAAGCGCTCGCCCGCCTCGAGCTTGTCGTACGCGACCTCGCACACGAGCTCTGGTCGCACGGCCACCCACTCGGCCTCGTTCCCCCTCGACCAGCGGCTGGTGCCGCCAGGCATCCGACCCGGGTTGGCGCGCCACTCCTGTTCGGGGATCTCCATCGTCAGCGGCTTGAGCATGGCGACCAGCGCCTTTCGCTCCGCGGCACTGAAAGAAGAGGTGTGGCCCACGTACTGAAGGGTCCCTTTCTTGTCGTACAACCCTAGGAGCAGGGCGCCGAGGCTCGAGCCGTCGTTGGACTTGCGCCAGCCGATGACGACGCAATCGCACGTGCGCTGGTGCTTGACCTTCACCCACAGTCGCTTGCCGGGTACGTATGTGCCATCCCACTTCTTGGCGATGACGCCGTCCAGGCCCGCGCCCTCGAATTGCTCGAACCACAGGCGCGCAGTCTTCGAGTCCCTGGTGAAAGGGGTGAGGAAGATCGGCTCCTTCGCCTTTTTGAGCGCCTTCTCGAGCCGCTTGCGCCGCTCGGCCAGCGGCTGTTTGCGCAGGTCCTCGCCGCCTTCGGCGAGCAGGTCGAAAGCGATGAACCAGGCCGGGGTCGCCTCACTCAGCATGCGCACCCTGGATTCGGCAGGGTGAACCCTCTGCTGGAGGGCCCCGAAGTCGAGCCCGTGCTTGCCGACCACGACCAGCTCTCCGTCGAAGACGAGCTGCTCCTGAGCCAGCTTCCGGAAGGGCGCCAGGACCTCAGGGAAGTAGCGCGTCATGGGACGGCCGCCGCGACTGATCAGAGTGATCTCGTCCGAATCGCGAAAGACGATGGTCCGGAACCCGTCCCACTTAGGCTCGTACTCCCAGACGTCGCCCTCCGGGATACCGGCGGCCGGCGCGGACAGCATGGGGTCCATGTCCAGGGGAATAGGCAGTTTCAAGGCAGTTGTCCCCAGGTGTCTATATCTTGTGGATACACATCCCGTGTGCTACCATATCGACGGCCGGTAAGACGGCTACTTAAATTCGACTCCACGCCCCCACCCCAGCCTTGGGAAGCTCGCGCAAGCGGGCTTCCCGCTTTTCTGGGGACTTCTCCCACCTCCCATCGGGAGGTGGGTGGGCCGTGCAAGCGGCCGTTCCGCTTTCGAGAAGCCCCCGCAGGGGCCACGCCAGCGGCCCTGCTCGCGCCAGCGGGCTTCCCGCTTTCCTTGGCGACCGGGCGTGCTCAACTTCCCGTCCCGCCAGAACTACCCGAACCGCTTCAGCAGCTCGGCGACGGTGAACTTGCCGTAGTCCTTCTCCAGAACCGCCCTCGCCGTCTGCCACAAGGCGCCCACCGGAGCCGGCGCTTTGTCGGCCAGCTCGCTGAGTCGTATGGCGCCCAGCGACTGGACGTTGGGCGTTTGCTTGAGCTGGTCGGCGAGCCACTTGCCCCACTGGGCCACGTTGCTCTCGGCCGGCGCCACCTTGGCTGCCACGGCGGCAGCCTTCGTCTCGGCGGCAGCCGCCGCCTTGTTGGCGGTCGTCTTTACCTCGGTGACCGCTGCAGTCTTCTCCACCGCCGCCTTGACCTTTTCAGCGCTCGCCTCGAGCTCGGCGGCCGACTCCTTGGCCGCAGCATCCGCCGCCGCCGCCGCTTCAGCCCCGCGCCTCTTCAACGTGGCCAGCCCCTCGCCCGCGATCTCGCTGATTCGTGCGGCGGCGGACCCGGAATCGCTGCCCGCCTCGCCGTCACCGGTGCGCAGCCGCTCGCCAAATCCGCGCCCGAGAGCGCCCCCTATCAGGCCCGGCACGTCCAGCCCGGTCAGACCCTTGATGGCGGTGGTCGACTCGATCATGGCGCGCGTCGCGTTGCGCACGATGTCGGAAGCGCCGTCGGCGCTCATCACGGTGAGCGAATCTATGTGGCTCATCGGCTCGGCTGCCGCCCGCACGATGTCGGGCAGAGCCGCCAGCACGGTCTGGATGATGGCCGCCTCGTTGAACTGCTTGTAGGCGTCGGCTCGCATCGCCAGCGCCTTCGCCTCGGCCTCGCCTTTGGTGAGGACGATCTGAGCTTCGGCGCCGCCTTCCAGCCGGGTCGTCTCGGCGTCCGCCTCGGCCGCTGCGATGCGGGCGCGCTTGTCGCCTTCCGCCCTCGCGATGACCGCCTGTGCTTCCGCTGCAGCGGGCTTCACTGTGGACGAGAGCAGCTCCTTCTCCTTGCGCTGCGCCTCGAGCTCTGCCAGCTCGGTCTGCTTGCGGACCACCTCCTGCTGGGCTTCTGCCTGCGCCAGAGGTCCTGCCTGGTCGGCTCGGGCCTGGGCGGCCGCCACCTGGGTCTTGGTCTCGGCCTCGCGAAGGGAGACGTCCCTGCCCGCGTTGATCTTCACCTGCTGCGCCTCGGCCTCTCTGACCGCGGCGTCCTGGTCGGTGGACGCCTGCGCCATGCGGGCGTCTCTCGTGACAGTGGCCACGCTCTGCTTGCCGAGCAGCTCGATGTAGTTCGACTCGTCCGAAAAGCTCTGGATGGTGAAAGCGTCGATCTGCAGACCGCTCGTGGCGAGATCACCCTTGGCCGCGTCCTGGACCTGCTGCAACAGCTTCTGGCGGTCTCGGATCAGCTCTTCGATGGTCAGCGTGCCGACAATCGACCGCAGGGAACCTTCGAGGACGTTCTTCACGATCGAGTCGACCTGCTCCGGCTTGGCGTCGAGGAAGCGCTCGGCGGCGTTGCGAAGCGACTCGACGTCGCGCCCGATCTTGAAGGTGGCTACGCCCTGGACCTGAACCTTGATGCCCTGGCTGGTCACCGCGTCACTCAACTGGACGTTGATCTGCCGCGCCGTGAGCTTCAGCTTCCCGACCCGGTTGATCAGCGGCAGCACGATCGTCCCGCCGCCGACCACCACCTTGACGCCCTTGTCGCCGGGGTGCGACACGACCTGGCCCCGTTCGTCATGCACCTTGGAGCCGCGTGAGCCGGCGACGATGATCGCCTCGTTGGCCCCGGCCACCTTGTAGCGGCTGGCGACGAAGGCCAGGATCAAGACGAGGATGACCGCCGCCGCGACGACCAGAAAAGGTTGTGACTGCAAGAAATCAGGCATCAGGTTTCGCTCCTCCATTCGCAGCCGGCGGCGAAGCTGCCACCACCAGGTTCGTCCCGGCTACGCCCACCACTTTCACCTCTTGTCCTGCGCGAATGTCCAGATCGGCGGTCGCCGTCATGTTGTGCGTCGCACCCGCAAAGCTGATGAGAACTGTGCCAAACCGGTTGGCCGGAATCGCCACGGATACACGGGCTGTCGAGCCGATCATGTCCTGGAGGCTGAAC
>JBIOJB010000056.1:0-20199 GCA_044450465.1 Candidatus Dormibacterales bacterium
GCCTGAGCCTGGCCTTCCAGGGCACCGACCAGCCGCCGGGTCATCACGTGGGTCCGCGGAATCAGCTGTTGAAGCGCGCTCAGGCCTTTGGTCGTGAGCTTGATGACCTTGCGACGTCCGTCGCGAGAATCCCTCTCCGTGCGGATCAATCCGCGCCCGCTCAACCTGGCGACGACCTCCGCGACGGTGGAACGGTCGAGCGAGATGCGACGTCCGAGGGTCTGCTGGTCCAGGCCGGGCTCGCCATAGAGGGCGTTGAGCGCGGCGAATTGAGGCGATGTGATCGTGTGTGAAACCTCCTCGTCCCACAGAAAGTTCATCGCCTGCACCGCACGTCGCAGGAGGTGACCCGGATGCTGCATGAGGTCCTCCGGCTCCGGATCGGCAGGATCTCGCGGTGCCGACGGAGCGGTGCTTGTCACGCCGGCTTCTTCGCGCGATCGGAGACGGCGTCCGCGCGGTCGACGACCCGGTAGCCGACTGGCATCAACCTCAAACCGAGCTTCTCCTCGACCGTGCCCCAGAGCCCTCGTGGAAGCGCCAGCGCGAAAAGTACAGCTGTTGCGCCGAGGCCGACCAAGTACCAGGGTCCGCCTTCGGATTGAATCAGCGTGGTCTGGATCGCGAACAGGATGATGGCGCCCAGGATGGGCCCCTCGAAGGTACCGAGCCCGCCGACCAGCACCATGAAGATCATGTAGGCGCTCCACTGCACGGTGAACACAGAGTTCGGCTCGATGAAGATGGTGTTGGCGGCGATCAGCGCGCCGGCCGCGCCGCAGCCGAAACCGGCCAGGACGAACAAGAGGCGCTTCCGCGCTGCCACGTTGACCCCGAGAGAGCGCGCCGCCACCTCGTCGTCGCGGATCGCCTGGAGCGACGCTCCCAGCGGTGAGCGCAAGAGCCAGAAGAGGGCGCCGAGGAAGACCACCGAGAAAGCGAGGGCGAGCCAGAACGTATAGGCCTGCCTGAAAACTGGATCGATGTGGTAGAGCTGGCTCAGCGCGATGCCAGTTCCGGCGCCGAGATTCTGGTCCTGGCGCACGACGATCGAGGCCACCTCGGCGATGACCCACATGCCGATCGCAAACTGAGCCGCGCGTAGGCGCAGCGCAACGAGCGAGATCGGAACCGAGAGCGCCCCGGCAACAAGCATCGCGAGGACCATCGCGATGTATGGCGGCACGCCAAGCCCGGCGATGTAGATGGTCGCGTAGGCGCCGATGCCGATGAAGGCCTGCTGGCCCACGGACAGGAGCCCCCCGTAGCCGGCCAGTCCGTTCCACATTGCGGCCAGCAGAATCAGGATCAATAGCGTCGTCAGCTTCTCGGTCACGTCGCTGCTGAAGAGAAGCGGCACCGTGGCCAGCAAAAGAGCTGCTGCGCCAGTGGTCGCGGTGAAGATGCCCGACGTCAGCGTCCAGCGGCGCACCCTCATGCGCGAGACCCCCAGGGTCGCCGGGCGCCGCCAAACCTGACGACCAGAACCGCGAGGAACAGCAGATGACCTGCCAGCACCGGGTACTCGGGGTTGATCTGCGCGCCGATGTTCTGGGCGACACCGAGCGCGATGCCGCCGAGCAGTGTTCCCCACAGCGAGCCCATGCCACCGATGACCACTGCTTCGAACGCGAAGATCAGTTGGAGCGGGCCGCTCACCGGATCGAACACCGATCGAATCGCCAGGAAGAGCCCGCCCAAGCCTGCCACCGCGACGGCTACGGCGGTCGCCCGAGCGTATACGCCGCGGCTGTCGATGCCGATCAGCTCCGCGGCGTCGGGATCCTCGGCGGTGGCGCGCATCCGCCAGCCGGTTCGGGTGCGGGTCAGGAAGAGATGAAGCCCACCGAATACAACCACCGCCACGGCCAGCACCGCCACACCAAGGGCCGGGAAGGTGATACCGCCGGGCAGGATCCAGCTCGCGGTGGTGAGCGATCCAGCCTTCGCGCCGAGGTAGCGAACATCCGGCGAGAACGCGATCACGAGCAGGTTCTGAATCACGATCGACAGTCCGAAAGTGGCCAGCAGCGGCACCAGTAGGCCCGCTTTGAGAGCGCGCTCGAGGATCGTGAGCTGGAGCACGTAGCCCAGGACGAGCATCACTGGCAGGGCGACCAGGAAAGCCACCAGCGGCGAAGCGCCGGTGCGATCCACGATGACAAAAGTGACGTAGGCGCCCAGCACAGCTACGTCGCCGTGAGCCAGGTTAATGATCCGCATCACGCCGAACATGAGCGAAAGCCCGCAGGCCAGCACGGCGTAGAAGGCGCCCAGGAAGATCCCCTGCAGAATCGCGTTGACGAAGGTCACGCGCCGCCTCCGCCGGCTGCCTGGCGAAGTCCGAAATAGGCGTCGATGACCCGTTCCCGGTCGAGAGTCCTGGCATCCCCCTCGAGGACGATCTTGCCCTCGAGCAGGCACACGACTCGGTCGGCCACCTGCAGCGACCGGCTGAGGTCCTGCTCGACGAGCAGAATCGTGGTGCCCTCGCCGATCACGCCCGTCAGAGACCGATACACGGCGTCGACGACCACCGGTGCCAGTCCCAGCGACAGCTCGTCGAGCAGCAAAAGGCGCGGATTGCTCATCAGTGCTCGTCCGATGGCCACCGCCTGCTGCTCGCCACCCGACAGATTGGCTGCAGGCATGTGCTGCCTGGCCTTGAGGAGTGGAAAGACTTCGAGCACAGCGTCCACGTTCCAGCGCCCGCGCCGGCCACGGACGGCCGCTGCGCGCAGGTTCTCGTCCACAGTCAGACCGCTGAACAGGCGCCTGCCTTCGGGCACAAGGGCGATGCCCGCCGCCACCCGGCGGTGCGCAGGCAGTCGAGTCACATCGCTGCCGTCGAAAAGGACTCGCCCCGAATGTGGCCGGTGGGCACCCGCGATCGTGCGCAGAAGGGTGGTCTTGCCCGCGCCGTTGGCGCCGATGAGGGCCAGCGTCTCGCCTTGATCGAGGCTGAAGGACACGCCGCGCACCGCCTGGAGCAGCCCATGACGGCAGTCGAGGTTGTCGACCTGGAGCAACGTCACGAGCGGTTTCCCAGATAGGCGTCGATCACAGCCGCCTGCGCCACAACAGATTCAGGTGGACCTTCGGCGATCACGCGACCGGAGTTCATGCACACAAGGCGGCTCACCACCTGCATGAGGACATGGACGATGTGCTCGATCCAAAGAACCGCGATCCCGCCGTCTCTGAGACCGGCCACGGTCTCAACGAGGGCGGCCGTTTCAGCGTCGGTGAGGCCGGCCGCGATCTCATCGAGCAGCAGGACGACCGGCTCGACGGCAAGAGCTCTAGCCAGCTCGAGTCGCTTGCGCTGGAGCAGACCCAGGCTCTCGGCTCGTCGGTTGGCCAGGTGCGTCAGCGCGCACCGGTCCAGCACGCTAAGGCACAACTCGTTGGCGGCCCTGCCATGCACCCGCGCGCCGGCAGTCGCGCCGACCAACACGTTCTCGAACACCGTCATTCCGCCGAACGGACGCGGCACCTGGTGGGTGCGTCCAATGCCAAGACGACAGCGCCCTGCCGCGTCCTTGCTGGTCACGTCCTGTCCGTTGAAAAGGACCCTCCCGGCATCTGGGCCAAGTGATCCCGAGAGAACGTTCAGCAGGGTCGTTTTGCCCGCACCGTTGGGCCCAACGATCCCCACAGCCTCGCCCCGGCCTATAGACAGGCTGATGCCGTCGAGCACCGGAAGCGCCCTAAAGCGCTTCTGGACGTCGACCGCGGCAAGCACCGCCCCTTTGGACCCGTCAGCTGGGGCCACTCAAGCCCCGTCCACTACCCCGCGGTGTAAGGCTGCAATGTGCCCGCGACCGGCACGTTGGGGTCGGCCGAGTCCTCACAGATCACGAAGTCCACCGGCCACTTCGAGACGCCTGACTTCCACTGGCCGCCGATAATCGGCGTCGTCTGCACGTTGGGGACCGGAGGACCACTGGGGCCGCCGAAAGTGGGCGGCTTGGTCCAGTCGAGATGGCCGACGATCGTGTCCACCGCCAGAGTCTTCATCGCGTTGGCGACCGCGCTCTTGTTCTTGGGGTTGCCGCTCGCCTTCAGAACCGCATTGGCGACGTCGAATAACGAAAGGCTGGCTCCCAACTGCTGGTTCCACTGCCTTCCAGTCGATGCCTCGTATCCGGACCCCAACTGCGCGCATGTGGTCCCGGTGAGCGACGATTTGTACGGCCAGGTTGGCGCCCAGTAGACGCCGGAGGCGAGCCCATCGCCAATCGCCCCGAGCGAGCTCACCTGGGACGGGAACAGGCCGGTCTTGGCGATCTGTGCGATCTTCACGTGCTTGGTGTAGCCCTGCTGGTGCGCCTGCTGCCAGAACGTCGCGAAGTCCGGTGGGATCGGGAAGGTGTTGAAGATCTGGCAGTCTTCCTGAATGAACTTCTGGATCTGCGCCGAGTAGTCGTTGGTCCCGTCCTCATAGGGGCCGGGGTCGACGATGGTGTAGCCGCCGACAGCATGTAGAAGGGGCGCCAGCGCGCCACGGATGGCGTTGCCGTCGGCATCGTTGGGGTACATGACGCCGACTTTCTTGTTCGTCGGGACCTGCGGCCACAGATGGGTGTAAGCATCCAGGAACTGCCCGACGCCGAAGCAGTAATGGAAGGCGTACTTGAAGGGCGTGGTCTGATTGGGCTTCCCGTTCATACCGAGGTACCAAGCCTCCCAGGGCACCACGGTCGAGATGCAAGGAACGCCGGCCGCCTCGCACGCGGCTGACACCGGGTTCACCGTCTCCGGGGTCGAGGTGGTAAGCATGAGGTCGACCTGCTGGTTTGCGATGAGGTCGTTGGCCACCTGCGCTCCGACGGTCGAAGTGGACTGGCCGTCGCGGGTCACAATCTCGACCGAGTAGTTCGTACCGCCGATCGAGATCCCGTTCTGGAAAGCGGTCCTCGCCAGTCCGATGACGTACGGGTCAGGCTCGCCGAACCCTGCCGCGGGGCCAGTCAGCGGGCTGACAAAGCCAATCTTGATCGAGCCGCTTGGCGTCGTTGTCGACGATGACAGGCAGGCTTCGAGGAATCCCGGCATCGCGAGACCCCCAAGCACGAGGCCGGTGCCTTTCAGCATTTCGCGCCTCGTCACTGCAGCCGAAATCAGCTTCCGTTCGCTCACCTGACTCTCCTTCCACCTAGGTGTCAAGGCCGACCAAGGTCGATGCTCCGTGTACCGACGATCGGAGTTTGAGTCAAGCCATAATCTTCGTCAAGGGTGTCGAAAGCCGAGCTGGACTCCGAACCGCCCTATCTCTTTCCGGACTACCGATCGTCTTTGCTGCGGGCGCCGAAGCGTGAGCTGGTGCGCCTGCCCGCGAAATGGTTTCACCTGCTGCCCGGGCCGGTGTTCGGGCGTGTGCCTGTGCATCCCGCCGACGCAGATCTGACGCGGCAGCACCGGGGCGAGCCGCTCGGTGAGCGGATCATCGTCACAGGACGAGTGCTCGACGGAGATGGGCGGCCGGTCAGCCACACCCTGGTCGAGATCTGGCAGGCGAACGCAGCCGGCCGGTACGCGGATCCGGCCGACGGGCACCCGGCGCCAATCGATCCCAACTTCACCGGAGCCGGTCGCTGCATGACGAATGGCGAGGGCGAGTACCGGTTCGTCACGGTCAAGCCGGGTGCTTACCCGTGGAAGAACCACGCCAACGCATGGCGCCCGGCCCACATCCACTTTTCCCTGTTCGGGCCGCAGCTCACGAGCCGCCTGGTGACCCAGATGTACTTTCCTGGAGACCCGCTCATCCCCTTCGACCCCATCCTCAACTCGATTCCGGACCCTCGCGGCCGCGAGGTCCTCGTGTCAGAGCTCGATCTCGAGACGACGGTTCCCGAGTGGGCGCTCGGCTACCGGTGGGACATCGTGCTGCGAGGTCGCAACGCCACACCGATGGAGACGTAAGGCGTGCCGACACCATCGCAGACCGTCGGGCCGTTCTTCGGCTTTGCGCTGCCGTTCGAGGGTGACGCCGCCGCGGTACCCGCGGGCGACCCCGCTGCCGTCCGGATCGAGGGGCAGGTCATCGACGGCGCCGGCGAACCGGTGCCCGACGCAATCATCGAGGTGTGGGCCGAGGATCAGCTCGCCCGCTGCAGGACCGATCCTGAAGGAGCCTTTCATTTCACGGCCCGCAAGCCCCGAGCGCGCACCGACGGCGATGGGTCGGTGCACGCGCCCCACCTCGAGGTGACCGTTTTCTCGCGAGGCCTGCTCCGGCACCTGCTTTCGCGGATGTACTTTCCAGACGAGGGCGTGGCCAACAGCGGGGATCCTGTCCTCGCGCAGGTGGACCCGCAGCGTCGCGCAACCCTGATCGCGCGAGCAGGCGGCGGCGCGCTTCACTTCGACATCCGCCTCCAGGGCGACGGCGAGACAGTCTTCTTCGCGATCTGACGGCAGGAGGGATGGCAATGAGCGATGACCTGAGAGAGCGTGGGATGAAGGTGCGCCGCGAGGTCCTGGGTGACGCGCATGTGGACGGGGCTGAGGCCGCCGCCACCCCGCTCACCGCCGAATTTCAGGACCTGCTGACCCGGTACGCGTGGGGCGAGATCTGGACGCGGCCGGGCCTCGATCGAAGAACGCGGAGCTGCATCACCATCGCGATGCTGGTCGCCCTCGGCCGGCACGAGGAGCTGGCTCTTCACATGCGCGCAGCGCTGACCAACGGCGTCACCGAGGACGAGATCAAAGAGGTCCTCCTCCAGTGCGCCGTGTACTGCGGTGTGCCCGCCGCGAACTCCGCGTTCCGTACGGCTGCAGCGGTCCTGGCCTAGTCGAAACTCCAGGAACCTATAGCGACTTGTTGACCTTTACCGAGTTTCCTTAAACTACCCGGGTGCCGCGCACCACCGAGACGTCACCCGGCTGGCTGAGCCTGGATGAGGCCGCCCGGAGGTTGAGCATCCACCCCGCCACGCTTCGGGAGTGGGCGGACAAGGGGAGGATCCATACGGTTCGCACCCCGGGAGGCCACCGGCGCTTTGCCGCGGCCGACGTCGCAGCGATCGGAACTCCGACGGCCCCGGACTTCTCGCTCTTCCTGAACGCGACGGTCGGGCACGCGCGGCTCGCGGCCAGCGGTGGCCTGCTGGCGTCAGAGTCCTGGTACGGGCGCTTCGACGAGTCCGCCAAGAACGCCCAGCGGCAGCTCGGCACCGACCTGGTCCAGGCCCTCGTCGCGTTTCTCGCCAAACCCGACCGCGGCTGGACCGGCGAGATCCACGGGCTCGGCCACCGCTACGCCGACCTGGCCCGGAGCGTCGGCCTCTCGGTCGGGGACGCGATGCGCGCGTTTCATCTCTTCGATGGGCTTGTCAGGTCGAGCGTCGAGCAGGTCACCGCGGCACACGTCGCGGGCGACCCGGACCTGGAGCGCCACGTGGGTTGGTTCTTGAACGAAGTGCGTGTGGCCATGGTCGAGTGCCTGACGGATGAGACGGCATGAATTTTCTGAACGTCGCGCTGCCTCTAGGGTCGTCGGTGCTGAGCTTCGCCTTCGCTGCGATGGTGTTCGACCAGTGGGTGCAGAGGCGACACAGCTTCCAGCTGGTCTGGGCCATCGGGCTCATGTGGTACGGAATCAGCGCCGGGTGTGAAGCTCTCGGTGGAGCGTTCGGCTGGAGCGAGCCTATCTATCGCGCGTGGTATCTCATCGGCGCCTTCTTTGTCGCTTCGTATCTCGGGGCGGGAACCATCTACCTCCTGCGCAAGTCGCGATTCGGGTACTTCGCAGGGGTGACCGTGCTCATCGGCGGCCTGCTCTCGCTCCTTTTCAGCCATGCGAACGCTCGTGGAACCAACACGCCGCTGTACCCGGGATCTGCGACCGCCGGCGAGACGGCGTTTGCGATAGCTCTGATCGGTGGAATCGCGATCATCGCGGCGACGGCCCTGCGCCGCCCGCTGGCAGCGCACATTGCGATGGCGGTGCTGATCATCGGTTCCGCGGGTGCCGCCTATATGGTGCTGACGGCTGCCCTCCCGGCGCCGGGTTGGGCCGTCGATCCGAACACCCACGTGCCGGTCGGCTCCGCCTTCCCCGGTTACGTACGCGTGCTGACGGGTCCCTTCAACATCGCAGGCGCTCTGTGTCTGATGTTCGGCGCCATCTTTTCGGCCTATGTGTACATGCCAAAGCGCAAGCTCATGCGGTCGAGGGTTCCCACCCCGGTGATCGCACAGCTTTACGGCGCTGCGGCGGTGGGCGTGAACTTCGTCGCCTCGCTGCCCGGAGCTGTGAACGCGCTCATGCGGGGCAAGCTCAACTCACGTGTGCCCGCCACAGTCCTCATCGCGGCCGGGGCGTTAATCCCTGGCTTGACCAGCGGCCTCAACCGCTTCGGAGTCACATGGAGCTTCTTCCTGGGCGAGTTCCTGGGCGTGCTCCTCATCTTTCTGGGATTCCTCGTGAGCGAGGAGGTGTTCCGCAACGTGCGGGTCGGCGCCACGCTCTGGTCCCGCGCGGGTTCGCCTGAACGCGAGCTCGGCTGAGCACGCTCACGCCACCGCGCGTCTCTGGTCAGGCCGCCAGCGAGAGCACCAGCAGAGTCTGGCCGGCGTGGTAGACGACTATGTTCGCCAGCCGCCCAAAGCGCACCGGGGCGACAAAACGATTCCAGGCCAAAAGGCAATCCGAGTAGAGGAACGCCAGTGCTCCGGCCAGCGCCACACCTGAACCCGTCCCTCCGGCACGCGCGACCATCACGACGAAAACCAGCGCGTAGGTGAGGATCGGGGCGGCGAGCCTGGGCTGCTTCTTCCGTACGGCTCGATAGACCGGAGGCACGATGGCCAAAGACGAGGCGAGGGCGACAGCCGCGGCGACCGCAAAGAGCCCGAAATGGAAAGGACGGGTCAGAAAGCCCGCGATGTACGCAAGGTGCTCCACCAGCGCGGCGACCAGGCCCCCGAGGAAGCGATCGCCGGGCAGCATCATCAGCACGTCGCTTACGAGACCAAGGGTGAGAGCTCCGATGAAGCAGGCACGCTCCAGCGAGCTCGCCGGGCGCAGCACGACCGCCAGAGCGATCAGCCCCAGCATCACCGTGGGCTTGGCAGCGTACTCAAGCTTCCGATGCGACCGCGCGACCGCCGTCCAGTCGGCGATGGCCACGATGGCTGTGAGGACCAGGATGCCCCATGCGAGCTGGTTCATCTGACCGGCCGCTCAGCTCCTCGGCTCGACCAAGCCGGCCGCCGCAAGACCGCCCGAGGCCGTCACAAAGGGAATCGTCCCGGGACGCGCTCTGGCCGTCAACCACCAAATCGATGAAGCTGCAGCTTGTAACCTCTTGCCCATGAACGCGCGGGCGGAAGTGGTCGGCAGCCTGCTCCGTCCGGCCGAGCTGGTCGAAGCCAGGGCGCGGCACGAACGCCACGAGCTCAGCAGCCACGATTTCAAGGTCGTCGAGGATCGAGCCGTCAGCGAAGCGGTCAGGCTGCAGGAGCAGGCGGGCATCGACGTCATCACCGACGGCGAGCAGAGGCGGTACGCCTTCTACGGTCACCTCATCGATTCGTTCGATGGTTTCGATCGGGAGGGAGGCTGGGCGATCCCATTCCGAGACGAGAGCGGCGACGAGCTCGTCCTGAAGCGGCCGGTGGTGGTCGAGCGGCTGAAATGGCGCCGGTCCATGTGCTCCGAGGAGTGGTCGTTTCTCCGTGCGACCGCCAAGCACCACGCGAAGGTCACGATGATCAGCGCCCAGCAGGCGGCCGCCTACTACGACCCCGTGAAGTCCAGTGGCGCCTACGCGTCGAGAGACGCATACCTCGCGGACATAGTCGACGTCTCGCGCCGCGAGGTCGATGAGCTGATTCGGCTTGGCTGCACCTACATCCAGATCGACGGGCCTCAGTACGGTGCCCTGCTCGACCCTAAAATGCGGGCCGGCTACCGCGAGCGCGGAAGCGATCCAGAAGAGATCATCGATCGCTGCATCGAGCTCGACAACGCGATCATCTCGGGGCACCCCGGAGTCACGTTTGCGCTGCACATCTGCAGGGGCAACAACCAGAGCAAGTTCTATGCAGAGGGCGATTACGAGCCGATCGCGCGCATCTTCCAGCGCACGCTCTTCAACCGCTTCCTCCTCGAGTACGACGACGAACGATCCGGCGGGTTCGCGCCGCTTCGGCACCTTCCAGAGGACCGCAGCGTGGTGCTGGGCCTCGTGACCACCAAGAACGGGACGCTGGAAGGCGAGGACGAGCTTCGGGCTCGCATCGAAGAGGCGGCGCGCTATGTCGCTCTCGAGCGTCTGGCGCTGAGCCCCCAGTGCGGATTTGCGTCCACGCTCGCCGGGAACCGGATCACGCCGGAGGAGCAGCGTCAGAAATTGGAACTCGTGGGGAGGGTGGCCAGGTCGGTCTGGTAGCGGAAATGGGGTGCTGCGAGCGTCCTACCTGGGAGAATCGGTCCTGGCGTGGAACAGCCGACGGACCAGGTCGATCTTCTTCTACTACCAGGCGAGACCCTACTGTGGAGCGACAGGCCGGATCCCAGACGGCTCTTCGCCGGGAACGACGTCTGGCTGATCCCGTTCAGCCTGCTCGTCGGGGTCTTTGCGATCTACTGGGAAGCTGGGGCCCTGGCCCACGCCGCCAGGTCAGGCTCAGGCTTCGACCCGTTTGCGCTTTGGGGCCTTCCATTCGTGGTGATCGGCCAGTACCTGATCTGGGGCCGGTTTCTGTACAAGCGCTGGGACCGGCATCGCATCGTGTACGCGGTCACCAGCAAACGCCTCCTGACGGTCCGAGGCACCAACTTTCGGTCGGTGTTCCTCGCTCGGCTCTCCGCCATCAACCAGACGACGCGCACCGACGGTACGGGCAGCCTGGACTTCGGCAGCGGATCCGTGTGGGCCGCCATGTGGGCGAACACCGGGCTTGACTGGTTCAACCTCCGCGCGGGCGTGCCGGCTTTCTACGACATCGAGGACGTGCGCAACGTTTACAGGCTCATCGCGGAAGCGAGATCCGGTCCAGGCTAGCCCGCACCAAATCAAGTCGAGGACGGTTCTATGGACAAATTGAACGAGCCCAATCGGTCGGTCGACCGCGAGCTGCTGTCGCGAGCTGCCGACCTGGCGATCGACTACCTTGGCGACCTGACCGAGCGGCCGGTCGGGCGGCCGATCGACCCCGATCCATTGCGATTGGCTCTCGGCGGCCCGCTGCCGGACAGAGGCGAGAATCCGCTCGCCGTCATCGAGGGGCTCAATCGAGACGCGGGCCCGGGTCTTGTGGCCTCGGCCGGGCCGCGCTACTTCGGCTTTGTGGTCGGCGGGAGCCTTCGCGTGACGGTCGCGACGGCGTGGCTGGCGGCAGCCTGGGACCAGAACGCAGCCACGTATCCGATGTCACCTGCTGCGGCAGTGGTCGAGGAGGTGACGGCGAGCTGGCTGCGCGACCTGTTCGGGCTGCCGCCTGCGTCGAGCGTCGGGTTTGTGACCGGGGCGACCATGGCCAACTTCACGGCGCTGGCGGCGGCGAGGCATGCCGTGCTGGCGCACGAGGGAGTCGACGTGGAGGCGACGGGGCTGTTCGGTGCACCACCGATCACAGTGATCGTCGGCTCGGAGGCGCACGCGACGATCTTCGTCGCGCTGCGGATGCTTGGCCTGGGCGCGGAGCGCGTGCTACGGGTGGGGGCGGACTCGCAGGGACGCATGCGGGCCGATGATCTGCGCAGCACGCTCGCAGCTGCGACCGGCCCCACCATCGTGTGCGCCCAGGCGGGGAACGTGAACACAGGCGCCTTCGATCCACTCCGCGAGATCGCCGCAGCTACCAATAAGTCGGGCGCATGGCTTCACGTCGATGGAGCATTCGGTTTGTGGGCGGCTGCGTCGCCCTCCCTGCGCGCTCAGATCGACGGCCTCGCGAACGCGCAGTCGTGGTCAACCGACGCGCACAAATGGCTCAACGTCCCTTATGACTGCGGTCTCGTTTTCGTGGCGGATGGCGATGCTCACCGTGCGGCCATGTCGCTGACGGCGGCATATCTGCTTCGAGGCGCGGCCGAAGCCCGGACGCCCTACGACTACGTCCCGGAGGCTTCCCGCCAGGCTCGTGCCTTCTCCGTGTACACGGCGCTGCGCTCGCTCGGCCGGATCGGAGTCGCCGACCTCGTCGATCGCTGCTGCGAGCTTGCGCGTCGCATGGCAGACCTGCTCTCCGCTGCCCCGGGGGTGTCGATCCTGAATGAGGTCAACTTGAACCAGCTGCTCGTGCGCTTCACGGCGCCGGGCGATGACGGCCCCACCGGCGACACGCGCACGCAGGCCGTGACCGCAGCAGTGCAGCGCGACGGCACGTGTTGGGCGGGAGGAACGACATGGCAGGGCAAGGGCGCCATGCGCATCTCGGTCAGCAACTGGTCGACAACCTCCGGGGACATCGATCGTTCGGCCGAGGCCATCCTGCGCTGCGCGGCCTCGGAGGGCGTCGCCGGCTAGCTGCTCACCTGGAACCTGCGCCGAGCTTGAACGCTCTTCGGACGAGGCGTTTGACGGTGGCCGACTCGGCGTCCGCCGGACTGCGAAGCGTGATTGACCGCATGTCCTTGCCGGTTCCTCGCAGCAGGATGGCGGCTTCGTCCAGCTCGCGCCCGCGATAAAAGAACATCGTCGCGTGATTCGTGAACGTGCCGATGCCGAGCACGTACTCGCCTCCCACCGCGTAGCGGACGATCTTCCACATGGTGCTGCTGGACCTGGGCGGAACGCTGCGATAGACGACCTCGTCGGCCTTCGGATTGACTTCTCGCACGGTCTTGATGGCGGCCTTCACGGTCGGCCGCGTAGCGGGGGAAATTCGGGTGACCTGGTCCGAGAGCGAGACGCCTTTAATGTGCGGCATCGGATGGGATTCTAGTTCCAGCCGGGGGCTGCGGCGGTCGCCGTGCGTTAACCCGGCAATGCCACAATGGCCTCGACTTCGGCGCGCGCCGGGCCGGGCGTATGGTCGGGTTTAGAACGTCGAAAGTTGACCAAATTCAAGGAGGCTGGGACATGACCGATGCGAAGACGGCAGTAGCGCACAAACCCATCTGGCTCGACCTGTCGAGCGGCGACGCCGCAGGCTCGAGAGACTTCTACGCGAAGCTTTTCGGCTGGAAGGTCGAAGTGAATCCCGACCCGCTGTACGGCGGCTACGCGCTGGCCACAATCGGCGGCAAGAACGTGGCGGGCATCGGCCCGAAGGCGATGGCCGAGGCTCCGACGGCCTGGAACGTATACATCGGCACTCCGGACGCGGCTGAATCGGTGAAGAAGACTAAGGCCGCAGGCGGCAACGTCATCGTCGAGCCGATGGCCGTGGGGAATCAAGGCACGATGGTCGTCATCCAGGACCCCAGCGGAGCCTTCCTCGGGCTCTGGCAGCCTGACGCCATGGCAGGTGCGGACCTGATAAACGTCGCGAACACCTTCAGCTGGGCGGAGCTCAGCGCCCGTGGCCTCGACAAAGCCAAGCCGTTTTACAAGAGCGTCTTCGGTTGGGGCGAGAAGACCAGCGACATGGGCGAGGGCATGCAGTACACGGAGTTTCTACTCGCAGGCGAAAGCATCGCGGGCAGCATGGAGATGAACCCGATGGTGCCAGAGCAGGTGCCGAGCTACTGGATGCCGTACTTCGAAGTCGACGACGTGGACAACTCGCTGGCCAAGGCGAAGAGCCTGGGCGCGACCGAGATGATGGGCGCGACGGAATTCAACGGAGGCCGGTTCGCAATCGTCACCGACCCCCAGGGCGCGACGTTGGGACTTCTAAAGCAGAAGAGCTGAGCTGACACCTCGTTGCGGGCCGGCTGTCGCGGCCGGCCCGCAGCTTCCAGCCTCAGCCGCCGGCGATCGCTCCGATGATCAGCAATGGCTCTTTTCCGCCGGCCACCTCATCCGGCAGCGGCACATCGATGCCGGCATCCGACCAGTCCTCGTCGCAGGCAAAGAACCGGATCATCGGCCTTCGCTTCTTGGTCTGGGCGTCGCGAATTGTCCCAAGCAGCGGTCGATATTTCTCCTCGAGGGCGTCGAGGACCGACCGCTGCGTGACCGGCGGCGCCACCTCGAGCTCGATCATCTTGCCCACTCCGGCGAGCGTCTGGAGATTCGCCGGCAGGCTGACCCGAATCACGCCAGCGTCTGAACCTCGACCGAGAGGACGGGAGGAAGATCTCTCACGATCGGGGACCAGCTGTCACCACCGTCCGGTGACGCGTACACCTGCCCGCCGCTCGTGCCGAAGTAGACGCCGCACGGGTCGAGGGCATCCACTGCCATCGCATCACGCAGCACGTTGACGTAGCAGTCCTGCTGGGGGAGCCCCTTCGTGAGCGCCTCCCACTCGTTGCCGCCTGTCTTGCTCCGGTAGACGCGCAGCTTGCCGTCCGGGACGAAATGGTGCGAGTCGCTCGTGATCGGGATGACGTAGACGGTGTCCGGCTCGTTGGAGTTGATGTCCACCACAAACCCGAAGTCGGTCGGAAGGTTGCCGCTTATCTCCTGCCACGAGTCGGCGGCGTTGTCGGTCCGCATCACGTCCCAGTGCTTCTGCATAAAGAGCACGTTTGGGCGTGAGCGATGCAGCGCGATGCGATGCACGCAATGCCCGACCTCCGCGTCCTGATCGGGCATTGTGTTCGAGCGGAGTCCTTTGTTCGCTGGCTGCCACGACTCGCCCGCGTCGTCGCTTCTGAATACGCCTGCCGCCGAGATGGCGATGTACATCCGATTCGTGTTGGTGGCATCGATGAGGATGGTGTGGAGGCAGAGCCCACCGGCGCCTGGCGCCCAGCTGGAAGCCGATGCATGCGTCCGGATGCCTGGAAGCTCGGCCCAGGTCTGGCCGCCATCGGTCGTCTTGAAGAGCGCAGCGTCCTCGACGCCCGCGTAAGCGGTATCCGGGTCGGTCAGCGATGGTTCCAGATGCCAGACTCGCTTGAACTCCCAGGGGTGCGGCGAGCCGTCGTACCACGTGTGTGGGCCGGGGGTGCCTTCGTAGTTGAACTGGTTGCCCACCGCCTCCCAGCTCTTGCCGCCGTCGTTCGAGCGCTGAAGCACCTGTCCGAACCAACCGCTCGACTGGGAGGCATAAAGCCGGTCCGGATCTGCCGGCGAGGCCTTGAGGTGGTAGACCTCCCAGCCGGCGAAATGCGGGCCGTCGACCTGCCACTGCTTCCGGCCGGCGTCAGATGTGAGAACGAAAGCCCCCTTGCGCGTACCGACCAGTACCTTTATCCGGCTCATTCGTTTTGCTCCTGAACACGTAGCGTCACCTGCACCCTCTCGGCGTCTATTGAACCCCCCAGACCGAACATCGGCAAGCTTCGAATTCCGGAGGTCCGCATGAGGCGCCAAAGTGTACGGGGACGCGCGGGCGAGCCCCTCTTGTCGGACTCACGAGCCGGTGTCTGCACCTGGTCCACCCCGCAGTCTTCACCTCCTGACGAGCAGCGAAGCCTTCGGTCGCGTCTCGAATGCCATTTAGAGTTGTACGCCGTGCCGGATATCTCGACCTCCCAGACGGAAATCGACGGCGTGCCTGTGTTCCATGCACCTAGCCGGCGCGGGGATCACGCCTGGGTCGGCCTCGCAGTCAACCGCCTCGTTGTGAGAGCGCGGCGTAGCCGCTTGTAGGCGGCCGGCCCTGCGTTGGCCGCATCGAGGCCTATCAGGGCAGCGCCCAGAACCGGTGGCGAGTCGAGGATGCGCAACACGGCTTTCGGAGCCTTGGCCTCGATTCCACGCTGTATCCGCCTGAGGAAAAGCGTGTGCCCACCCTGGAGCACGCCTCCGCCAAGAACCACGTGAACATCTCGATCGGCAACCCGGAGGCGCCGAACAGCGGCCGCGACGGTCACCACGATCTCATCAGCGAGCTCATCGACGAGTTGCTGCGCGACTGAATCGCTCTCGGAAGCCGCTGTGAAAACGGCGGGCGCAAGCTCGCTGAGCCGATCTGATTCGAGGCGTCGTGTATAGACCGCCTCCATCACCGCGCGCGGGCTGGGCAGCTTGAATCGCTCTGGAACGAGCTGCTCCAACAGGGTGCGCGCCCCACGTCCATCGCGGGCTCGAATCGCCATCCCCAAAGCGCGGAGCCCCAACCACGCCCCGCCGTGGGCTTGATCCCCCGAAAGGTCACCGAGCGATGGGAATCGGACGGTTCTTCCCCCAGGTCCGATCCCAACGCAATTCATGCCTGCACCGCAAACGACGGCGATTCCCCAATTTCGATCGCTGCCCGCGCGGAGGATCGCAAACGTGTCATTTCGAACCAACGTCCTGACACTCCAGCCGCGCTTTCCAATCGCTCGGCTGATGCGGCGATCGTCGATGGGCAGATCGGCGCCCGCCACGCAATAGACGCCGATGGAAGCCGGGAGCCTTCGACCGGCAGCCAGGCGGGCACCGGACCACAGCGCCCTCAATGCCGCGTCCATGGCTTCGATCGGTTGGCTTCGATCCAGCCCGAAATGGAAACTGCCCCGGCATCGCGCGATGGCGACGAGCACGCCATCAGCGCTGACGAGTGCCAGGTCAGCCTTGGAGGCACCACCGTCGACGGCGAGGATCAGTTCCCGGTTTCGAGACACCTCGGACATTGTCGCGCCGGCCGCCAGGCTCACCGCCAACGCAGGGACGCGACTTCATCGGTTCCAGATTGGCCCGTTGAAGCGCCGTCGCCAATGGCCGATCGTCCCACGACGACAGAGCCGTGGATCTAATTTTGAGGGGCCAGGGCCCTCCCGAAATCGCTCCAATCAGCCGGTCAAGGCATTCCGTCGACCTCAACACCAGACACGATCCGGCCGTTGGCTCAGGCCATCTGGAGCTGTCCGACTCCATCGCCGAATGCCAGCTCCCTTTTCTCGACATTGAGGAGACGCTCCACGGTATCGACCACGGTCGGGCTCCACTGCGTGGCGCGGCCAAGCCGCAGCTCGGTCATCGCCTGATGCAGCGGCAAGGCCGCACGGTAAGGCCGATCCGAGGTCATGGCGTCGAGAGCGTCTGCAACGGCGACGATTTGAGCACCTACCGGAATCCGGCCGGCCGTGAGCCCGTGCGGGTAGCCCTTGCCGTCGAAACGCTCGTGGTGCGCCAGCACAATATCGCGACCCCTTCGGTACTGCGGGAATTTGGCCAAGATCTCATGCCCGCGTCGAGGATGCTCTTTCACGAGCGCGAACTCCGCGGGCTCGAGCTTGCCCTCCTTCTGAAGAATGCTGTCGGGCAGACCGATCTTGCCAAGGTCGTGCACTCGAGCCGCAAGTCGCACAGTCGCCACGTCGTCTGGCTTCATGCCCATGGCGGCTGCGATCGCCGCCGCGTTGGCTGCCACCCGCTTGGAATGGTCGGCCGTATAGCGATCGCGCAGATCAACCATGTCCGCCATCGCCTCGACGGCCTCGATCGTCTGCTGATTCAGCATCACAGCCCGCTTGGTAGCGAGGTAGACAACAGCCGTGGGAACCACCATGACGAAGGGCGCCCAGACGTAAGCGCTTGCGACGATGAGAGTGATGAAGCCGATCAAGTACAGGGCGGATTCCGAAGCGGCATCGAGACGCTGAGTTGCCAGCCAGACGTCAAAGGCGTTTCGCCCGCTGTGGACGCCCACCATCAAAGCCACGAGACCCGTATTCGTGACGTACATCGCCAGGGCCGCGAGCGGTATCGCCCAAGCGTCTGCCAGCGTCGGATTCGCGAGCGAGGTTTCCGCGCGCAGGCTGTAGAGCACCGCCACGCCCACCCCAGCAGCAATCGTCATCTGGGCCGCGTTGAAGATGGTGTCGTAGACACCACGCCTTCGTCGGCCGTCGCGATTCTTTCGCAGGGCCAGGGTGCCGTTACCGACAAGCACCGAGATACCGACGAGTCCTACGGCAATCGGTGCCGCGAAGAGCAGCAGGATCGCGAAGTTGACGGCGGTCGCGACATTGGTTTTGAACCGCGGCGTCAATTCGACTGGAAAGTGGCATGCGGTGACCCCGAACAGCGCGAACACCGCGATCAACCGGGGATCGGCCGACCAGGATCCCCGCCAACCGATTGTCCACAAAGCCTCGATTGCAATTGCGCCCGAAGCAGCCAGCGCCGCGACAATCGCAACTCTGCTGCCGAGCTGCACCCTCAACAATTCAGGCGCCTTGCGAGTGCCGATCATCCGCCGGCGCTCTCTCGATTGAGCCAGAACCAAACCGTCATCGTGGTGCCGCTGGTGCCATATGCGGAGCCATACACCACGCCACTACCAGATGGCTTCGAGCTCACTATCAGCTCCGTCCTAAAAGACCCCGAAGAGTCGCTCGGAATGTAATCGTGGACGGCCACAATGAGACTTCTCTTCGACACGGCATACGTCGTGTAGCTGATCTTTGCCGACGCGAGCTGCGCCTGATGCTGCGCGCCCATCACGCCCTCGGTCACGTAAACGGTGACCGACGCACCCTGCGAAGTCGGGATGCTGAGCTGCGGGTCGTGTATGCACCACTCGGCGCCCTGAGCTGGAACTGCAACGCACGCCGCCACGAAACCGGCAGCGGCGGCTGCGAGCTTCCACCGTTTCATCGCCGTTCACCTGCCTTCCCACACCCCTGTGGCGCGGCGCCTCGAAAGTACGAGGCTCCAGTCCGAGGCGCGGTTAAGGAACCCCACAATCATGTTAAGAACAGTGAGGTTCCGCTCCTGATGCGGTGCGTACTACCCAGATTCCGCTGGTGACGACGAGAGAGACGTAGGCCGCGTGCCAGCCGGAGTAACCACCGCGTCCTGAAGTAGGCGTCAACGTCTCCTCTGCCGCGACACATGCGTTTCAATGAGATGCCGGCCGGGGCGGCTTCAGGTATGCATTTGGTCGATCGAGCATCTGCCGCCGCATCAGAAAGGGGCCCTTCAGACGCGATCGGTCGCTTCTGGCTGAGCTTCTTCCGCACCGATCCGTCGGTCGTCTACGGTCTCCAGCAGGCTCAGCTGGGCTCGCTGTTCATGGTGGCGATCGCTGCCGTCGCCACCCCGATCCTATTCCGGGGAGCCCCCAATGTCCGGACAGCCGATCCTTAGGCCCCGTGATCGCTTGCCAGGGCGCGCTCAGTACTAGGCTTGGGCCACGCCGACATGATTCTGATCGGGGTCCGGGATTGGCACCCTGGGCGTTACGGTCTAGAAGTCATTTGGTGGACCCGAGGGTGTCTGAGTTCACCACATAGTTTCACCTATGTCGCAAGACATAGTGCACGCCACCAACCTGGGAGGTGGCGCATGTCGGGTCTCGGTCGGTACATCGTCGACGCAGTCGTCTTGGAACGCCGCAGTCCAACCCAGCTGGCCCGCGACCACGGGCTTTCGAAGCGCTGGGTCTTCGAGCTGCTCAGGAGATTCAAAGAAGGCGGCTACGCGTCCTTAGAGCCGCGCTCCCGGAGACCCAAGTCTTGCTCCCACCAGGTCGAGGCCAAAGTCCAGCAGCTCATCGTCGAACTGCGCGCCGAGCTGACCGCAGCCGGTCACGACGCTGGGCCGGAGACCATCGCATATCACCTCCAAGGCCAGGTCGACAGGGTGCCATCGGTCGCCACCGTGTGGCGGATCCTCAAGCGCAACGGGCTCATCACGCCCCAGCCCCACAAGCGCCCGAAGTCCTCCTTCATCCGATTCGAAGCTCAGCTCCCCAACGAGACCTGGCAGCTGGACTCAACGCCCTGGCAGCTGGCCGATGACTCTGCGGTCGAGATCCTCAACTTCCTCGATGACAAGTCCAGGGTCGCGCTCGCCTCTCACGCCCTGGTCACGGTCAAGTCGGTCGACCCCGTCCAGGTCCTCCATTCAGCTTCCAATACGTTCGGTCTACCGGCCTCTCTGCTCAGCGACAACGCCGCCGTGTTCACCGGCAGGTCTCGGCGCGGCAAGGTCTTGCTCGAGCTGGAACTCGAACGCCTCGGCATCGTCTTCAAACACTCAACCCCCTACCACCCTCAGACCGTGCCGCCATGTAAGCGGCGTGTGATCCGGACGGGTTGCAATAACCCGTCTACGGCCTGTCGCAGCAGGTCGCCGAAGCTGAGGGCAGCCTGGCCTTGGAAGCGCAAGGTCCGGGTGGGAGCAGCCCTGACAACGACGGGACGGACCGGCACTACCAGACGGACCGGGCTCGGCAAGCAAGACGGGA